>SOIB01000108.1 GCA_004377355.1 Candidatus Stahliibacteriota bacterium
TTAACTGTTTAACTATTGGAAAGAGAATAAGACCATAGATTATCCCTTGTGTCCATATATGCCAGAGCACGAATGGAAGACCAAATAAAAAGTAAGCAATGAAAGTTTTCTTTGTAGGGAAGAATAAGAATCCAACAGATGTTGTAATCATATCATAAACAAAAGTTACAAGGATTCCAAAAAGAACCAGGACATAAACTTTACCCCATTTTTCCCTTTTGTAGATCCCTCCCATATAACCTGTGAACATTCCTCCTAAAACTTGAGCCAAAAGTAGCGGTAGGGGAGAGGGACCAAGCGGATTTGCAAATCCAAAGATAAGGAAACTAATCGCTCCCACTATTATGCCTGCACTACTCCCAAGAAGCGCGCCCGAAAGAAAGATAGTGGATGTGATTAATTCAAAATTAGGAACAGCAGAGAGTATGTAACCAAATGCTATGGCTAATGCAGTGAAAATAGCAATTCTTGAAATTAATTTAACTCTTTCCATAAAACTTACAAAAAATAAAAAGGCTACCGAGAGGTAGCCACATATTTTATTCCTCCCCTCGGAGTACTTGTAGATAGAAGATATCCTGACTTATGGCCACCCTACTCATCGCGCCTTCCCATTTTATAACAGTGGCTTAGTGCGACTTTCGTTGCCAATTACAGTAGCGGGGCTGTAACGGATTCCCACCGTTTTCCCTTAACTACCTACTATGTTATTATTACCATATAAATTTTTTGGGAGGATGTCAAGGGAAAAATTAAAAAAATAGCCACAGAGACACAGAGAACGCTGAGAATTTTAGTCAAATATATAAAAAAATATAATATGTAATATATAAAGAATAATAAAACATAAAGGCTTTCAAAATCTATATAGGATTTGTTTTTAAATTAAAAGAAATAAAGGAAGATTTAAATATTATTAAAATTTACTCTGTATTTTTTCTCTCTGTGATCTCTGAGTCTCTGTGGTGATTTTAGGTGGTAGGGATATTGTGAAAGAATCTATAAATAATATTACTCTGTGTTTTTTCTCTCTGTGCTCTCTGTGTCTCTGTGGCTATTAATTATTTCCATGGTAGTTTTTGCAGTATATCCCCCAGAAGGTAGAAAGAACCGGTCACCAGAATTACATCATCTTTAGTTGCATCAGATATTGCTTTCCTTAGAGCTTCTATTGGATTCTCTATTTTATCTATCGCTTTTATACCTGCTTTCTCTGAGTTACATATTATCTCTTCTATTTTGATGGATCTGGGGGAGAAGACGGTTGTTGGATAGATCCTTTTAACTATTGGTTTTATCTCACAAAGCATTCCATTAATATCTTTGTTGGAGAGACACGAGAATACGAGAAGGACAGATCTCCCGAAAACATCTAAAATTGCTTCCTTAAGAACCCGTATTGAATCCACATTATGAGCTCCGTCGAGAACAATCCATGGTCTCTTTTTTACAATTTGAAATCTACCTGGAAAGTTCGTTCTGGAGAGTGGTTTTTCAATCTTTTTAATCTCTATCGGTATTCCAGCCTCCCTACAGGAAGAAATTGCAACGGATGCATTCATTGCCTGATGCCTTCCAACGAGACCAATATGTATTTTATCTCCATTAAATTTAAATATCGTTCCTTTCTCTGACACTGAGACTACTTCACAGTTTTCAATAAATTTTATATTTCCATTTACTTTATGTTCTAAGATTTTCCGTACACTTGGTAATTGAGGTGCTGAGATATTAATCCCATCTTCTCTTAGAATGCCTGCTTTCTCAGCAGCAATTTTTTCTACGGTGTCTCCAAGAACGTTCGTGTGGTCTATACTAATTGGTGTAATGATGGATACCAATGGGTCTATTACATTTGTTGTATCAAGTCTTCCTCCCAATCCCACTTCAAAGATGGGATAGTCAACTCCTTTTCTATTAAATAAGAGAAAAGCTGCTGCTGTAAGTATTTCGAATACACTTCTCTTTCCTTCTAAAGCGGATAATTCACCCATTAAAGAAGCAAATATTTTTTTGGAAATATTCTTTCCATTTATCTTAATTCGTTCTCTATAACTCACAAGGTGAGGTGAAGTATAACGACCTGTAGAATAGCCCAAAGCTCTACATATCTCATCTATGAAATATACTGTAGAACCCTTTCCCTTGGTTCCAGCAATAAGAAAGCCCTTTAGATTTTTATGAGGATTACCGATAGCTTTTAAGAAATTACGAAATTTATCTAATGAATCTGGATATTTTGGTTTAGGAGTTTTCTCCCTGTCAATGAGGGAATCGAGATATGCTAAAGCCTGGGAATATTCCATTAAATTTATCTAAATAGGTTTCAAGGTTTCTAGATGTCGAGGGTTCAAGGGAAGTTATAAAAAGTTACAAGGTTTTGAGGGTTCAAGAATATAAATAACCGAAGACCGTTGATTGTAATTGCAAATACCCCTCACCATTAATCTCTTGCAAAGACGCAAAGAGGGAAAAGGATTGAGTTGGTCTGTTAGTCAGTTGCCAAATCCTAAATCCCAAATGCAAATCCCTGTACCATAACTCAGTACTCCGCACTCCGAACTGACTCAAGATTCTCGACCCTCGACTCATGACTGAGTTCCCCTTACTACTTAATCCTGATGTGAACCCTTTGCACTTCTCCAATCTGATAGTTATCAAATCAATTCTATTCACCAAAAAGCATGCGCTCCTTCATTTCTGATACTGCCCTTTCCATCCCCACAATAATTGCTCTGGCAATAATAGCGTGACCAATATTTAACTCACTTATTTCTTCAATCATTGCTATCTTTCCAACATTATATAAGTTAAGACCATGTCCTGCATGGACCTCGAGACCCCTTGCTATGCCAACCTGTGCTGCTTCTTCAATTTTTTTATAATTTTTTTCGATTGGATTCTCAGAATATTTTCCTGTATTCAGTTCAATGGCACAAGTCCCTAAATTTGATGCTATCTCTATCATCTTAACTTCGGGCTCAATGAAGAAAGTCACCATTATTCCTGAATCTTTCAGTTTAGTGGTTGCCCTCTCGAGATCTTTAGAAACAGCTTTTAGATTCAGCCCTCCTTCAGTGGTTAGTTCCTCTTCCCTTTCAGGAACAAAACATACCCAGTCGGGTTTTACTTCGAGAAGAAAATTTTGAATCTCTTTATCGAATGATGCTTCCACATTCAAATGTGTCTTAACGACTTCTCTTAAGAGCATGATATCTCTCTCATTTATATGCCTTCTATCGATTCTTATATGGGCAGTTATACCATCAGCTCCTGCAGATTCTGCCAATATGGCTGCTTCAACCGGGTCTGGATAATTTGTCCCCCTTACCTCTCTTATGGTTGCTACATGGTCAATATTAACTCCCAATCTCATCTTTTGTATAACCTCCTACCTATTTCTCTTATCCTTCTAATAAGTGTCTTAATTAGGAGTCCTATCATTGGTTCTTGTTCTAATTTTTCATGGAATACGTCTACATCAAGAGCAGAAACGACTGTATTCTCAATCGCTTCTGCTGTTGCACTGCGTACTTGCCTATCTAAAACTCCCATCTCCCTAACAAAATCTCCTACTTTAAGATCGGCTACCCATTTCCCTTTTTTCTTAATTCTTACTCTGCCTTCCCTTATTGAAAACATCTCTTTAGAGATGTCACCTTCTGAAAACATGACATCACCAACTTTAAAGCGTAGTGTTTTGCTTCTCAACTACCTCCTCCTGGAGGGACTCTTTTTCTCCCAGGCAGCAACTATAGGTGCAACAATAAAGATGGAAGAGTATGTACCTATAATAATACCTATTAGAAGCGTAAAGGAGAAACCATGAAGAATTCTTCCTCCAAGGAAATAGAGAGAAATAAGAACGAATAGAGTTGTTACCGAAGTGATTACTGTTCTTGAGAGTGTCGCATTGATGGAAGTATTTATTATCTCATCATAAGACTTACCTCGTAGGAGGCGGAGATTCTCCCTTATTCTGTCGGATACTACAATTGAGTCATTAATGGAATAACCCAGGATTGTTAGAAGACCAGCAATGATTGGAATATTGAACTCAGTGTTTGTGAGTGAAAGTATTCCAATTGTCACCGCTAGATCATGTATTAGAGCAGCAATCGCAGCTACACCGAATCTATATGTAAAGCGGATAGAAACGTAGATAAGAATACCGATTACACCTACAAATAGAACCCAGAATGCTCTTGCCTGCAGACCCTTACTTACTGCGGGTCCAACGAGTTCTTCTCTTGGGAAATCGAGCTTTTTATCCTTGAATTGCTCTCTTACTTTCTCTTTAATATTTTCCATGGATAGACCTTCAGTTTCCCGAACCTTAACAAGGAATATATCCATACCTCTGTATTCCTGGATTATTGCTCTTTCAAAACCAATATTAGATAGAGCAACCCGCATTTCTTCAGAAGTAACTTTTTCTCCCTTAAATTCTACTTCAAAAAGATATCCACCAGTAAAGTCAACACCATAGTTAGGACCTCTATGGATTGTAAGGGAAATAATCCCTGTAAGGATTAAAACACCCGAAAAAATAAAAGCTCCTTTTTGAGCTCCTATAAAGTTATATCTTGGTTTCTTAAAGATTTGGAACATTGGTAGTGCTTTGAGACCCTTTAGTGTCCAGTATTCAAATATGTTCCTCGTGATGAATATTGCAGTGAAGAAGCTGGCTGCAAGACCGATTGAAAGTGTAATTGCAAAACCCTTTATCGGACCGGTTCCAAAATAGAAGAGTATAATTGCAGCAATAAATGTGGTTGCATTAGCATCTAAGATTGTGGTGAATACCCTCTCATATCCACTAACTATTGCTGTTCGTATGGTTTTACCTGAGGCAATTTCCTCCCTTATTCTTTCAAAAATAAGAACATTTGCATCGATAGCAGCCCCTATCATCAGGACTATACCTGCAAGACCGGGTAAGGTTAATGTAGCCCTGAGACCTGAAAGAACAGCTAATAGGAAGGTTAAGTTTAAAATTAACGCAAATATAGCTATTATACCGGACTTACGATAGTAGACGACCATAAAAAGGAAAACCAGGATACCACCCAGTGTTAGTGCTCTTGTACCTGCTTTTATCGAATCAATCCCAAGAGATGGACCTATGGAACGCTCTTCAATTATTTTAAGTGGTGCTGGTAACGCACCTGCTTTGAGGACGATTGCAAGCGTTTTTGCTTCCTCCATAGGAGTAGGTCCGAGTGTGATAACAGATCTGCCATTGGGAATTCTTTCCCGGACTACAGGAGCGGATTGAACAACGCCATCGAGCACTATGGCTATCCGTCTTCCCACATGTGCTCCGGTTATCTGTGCCCACTTTGTCCTCGCCTCTCTTGTCATTGTTAGATCTACTCTTACACCCATAGGATTATCTTCGGTTCCCACTCCAGGTGTTGCGTCAAGAATTGCACTTCCTGTAAGGAGAGGGATTCCCTTTAAAAGAAATAACGGAAAATATCTATATCCTTCATCAATTATCTCTTTACCCCACTGGAAAGTATAGCCAAATGGAATTTGCTTCTTAACCTGAGGTAGATTAAGTAAGGAGTCAATTAAGGGTTGATACGATGAAATAATACCATAAACCCGAGCAGATGGACCTATGAAAAAGCTGAAGAGATTAAATGTGTCACCTTTAATTTCTTTCAGAGCTCTATTAACTGTGTTGAGAGTATTCTGTAGCATGCCAGGTTCTGCCACTGACTTAAATTCTAAAAGAGCAGTCTTCCCTATAATCTCCCGAGCCTTATCTCTGTCTACCACACCTGGAAGCTGGATCATAATACGGTCCAACCCCTGTTTCCTTATATCAGGTTCGGAAACTCCAAACTGGTCAATTCTGTTTCTAATAACCTCAAGGGCTCGATCTGCTGCACCTTTGATCTCTTCCTCCTCAAGGTCGGATTTATCTACTTCAAGTACTAAATGCATGCCACCCTGTAAATCGAGACCAAGATGCAGGGCTCTGGATTCAATAAATTCAAGCTTATCTGGTGGTATACGACGTATTTCTTCCTTATCAAGAGAGAAATAAACCCAGGAATAGTGTAATTGCCAGAGCGCAAGAGCAATCACAATAAATATAGATAACCACTTCCATTTTAAGTTTCTCATTCACAACCTCCTAAGAACATTATTGAAATCAGACAAAGGTCTCTTCTCCATCAGCAATTATTTCATTTAACGCTTCCTTAAAGTAATTTCTTTCCTTTATGACATCTTCTCCCACTTGTTGCTTGAAGAATTTCCACGATCTTTTAATCTCATTCCCCAGGAGTTCTACAAGATTTCCCTGTTTTCGACCTTTTTCTACCTCATCTTTATGATAGAGTAGAATATCTTTGGTAAGAGAACGAGCAAGTCTTTGAGCCTTACTGTGCCTTTTCTTCTTTTCTTCATCCAAGACTTCCGGAAAAGCTGGCTTCGTTACCACTTGCTCTCTTTCTTCCTGGAAAGATTTTATTAATACCTCTTTTGCATCTTCAGGGCTTGGAGGTGCTTTTACTTCTTCTATAATCCTCTCTTCTTCTCTCTTCTCAAGGGGTGGTTCCACAGATACTTTTTCTACTGAAGGTTTAGCGACTTTTCCCTCTTCTACAGGGATTAGTTGTATATCAAGAGGTTCTCTGTAAATTGTAAATATGTTGGAACAGGCGGAGCAACGGACTGGCCCCCCTCCTGCAGGGATATTAGATTCGTTAACTTTATATCTTTTTTTACATTTAGGACACTCAATAATCATCTATTCCTCCTATTTTTTTATATCTAATATTAAAAGCGAAAAAGGTCAAGGGGGTATATTTTTAATGAATAATGCAGAATGTAAAATGAAAAATGAAAAAGTAATATGGATTGGGATTTAGGTTTTATTCTTTTTCCATTCATTGCTTATCTTGTATAGTATTTTTAGAGTTTCATTTAAGTTCTTTTGAGGTAGTAATTCAAAGATAATATAACCATCAAACTCATTTAAAAATTCTTCTAAGGGTAACCAATCTATTTTTCCTTGTAAAGGTAGTAGATGATCATCTCCTCCTTCCATGTATGAATCAGATATGTGGAAATGTTTTATTCTTTCTCCAAGCATAATAAGGAATTCCTCTACACGACCACCCTTTGCAGCTGCGTGTGATGTGTCAAGGCATATTTTGAGGTCAAATTCATTTGAAAGTGATTTTAGAACCTCTGGTTCAGAGCCAAAATAAGGTGGTATGGTATTTTCAAGAATTGGTTCTACTTTCCATTCGTTTGCAAATTCTTTAATTTCATTTAAACTTATCCTGGTCTGTTTCAATAGGCCGGATTTAGATCCTGGATGAACTATAACTCTTGGGGTTTTTAATCTATCTGCTACAAGAATGGTCTTTTCTACTTCCCTGACAGATTTCATTCTCACCCATTCTTCTCCTGTAGAGAGATCTACCCATCCAGGAGGATGGAGTGCAATAGCTTTAATTCGTTCTTTTTTAAGACGTTTCTTGACTTTTTTTATTTCACCGGTGTCTTCGTATTTAAAATGTGGTAAATCACATCTTATCTCTATCCATTTGAAGGAGCTTTTCCCTACTAAATCGATGGTAGAATAGATATCTTTATCGTTTGCTATAGTAGATGATATACCAAATTCAATCATTAGGCGGATAATATATTTATTTTCAGTGTATGCAAGGGGAGATGGTCGCTTCGCTCCAATTAATGTAGTTAATGGTCAATTAATCGATTGGTTAATT
>SOIB01000118.1 GCA_004377355.1 Candidatus Stahliibacteriota bacterium
GACCCTCGACTCATGACTGAGTTCCCCATGCTTCTCTTATCAAATCCCTCCTAATTCATAATCCTGAACTGGACTCTTGAATCCTTTAATTGGAAGCAGATTTACCCCGTGAAATAACACGGTAAAAAATAAGTGGAAGAATATAGATAATTAGTACGCCAGGTTTATTCCATGAAATACCCAAAGAAATATACCAAGAATTTATTTCACAGGGTGAACGCAGATATTACTTGTTTAAAATAAAATTATTAAAATTCTGTTGTTATCATTGATAATCAGTGTTGAAAAACTGGGAAGAGTGAAGATAAAATAATATCTATGGCTATCAGTGAAGATCTGCGTCCTAAAAGATTGGGAGGAGTTGTGATAAAAAATCGGTTGATATTCTTTCATATTTCAATATTATAAAACAATGGGTAAAAGATACTCTATTGTTTATGCCACTATATTTTCAATAATTGTGTTCTGGTTACTGATACCTTTATTTCTTTTCCTCACTGCACTACTGATTGATAAATATTTCGAACTTTTTTGGAATTTCAATCCCTTAAGAATATCAATTGGTGTTATTTTAGTTATTCTAGGAATATACTTAGCCCTATGGGCAACAAACACAGTTTACTTTATGGGAAAAGGTCTTCCCCTATTTTTTTATCCTTCTAAATACCTTGTAAAATCAGGTCCTTATTCTTTCATAAGACACCCTCTATATATTGCATTCTTCATTTACATCTCTGGGTTAGGCTTAATACTGTCACCTTCGATGATTTATATTGTAAATCCTCTGTTTCTCATCTTTATAATACTCTATACAATTAGAGAGGAAAAATTTCTTCTCAAAAAATTCGGTAGTGAATACTCAGATTACAAAAATTCTGTTCCCGCTGTCATTCCATTTAAAAAGAGGATAATAAACACTCCTAATATGGTAAGCCCGGTGATTATTTTTTTATATCTTGTTATATCAGCTCTAAATAGAATGATTTTCGGACTCAAACTGGAGGGTAAGATAAATAGAGATATAGGACCATATATAATACTATCAAACCATCAATCTTACTTTGACCCACTCTTTATTGTTAGTGCAATATGCATGCCTGTAAGGTTTATAACAACTGGTAAGATGTTCGAAAATCCACTTCTTAAAATGTTCTTTTTATCACTTAGCTGTATTCCTGTTAAAAGAGGTTCTGGTATTAAAAGCATCATCAGGACCAAGGAAGCTTTAAAAAGTGGTGATATAATCGGTATCTTTCCTGAAGCAAGTAGAAGCTGGGATGGGTATTTTGTGAGTCTTGATATGCGGGTAATAAAATTTATTAAGAACCTGGGTTATCCTATAGTGTTTTTGAGGATAGATGGCGCACATAATGTCCTACCTAGGTGGTCAAAAGTAATTCATAGAGCAAATGTTACTGTAAAGGTTACAGGAGAGATTGAAAATCCAGAAAACTTATCAGTGAAAGAAATTCAGTCCAAAATAGAAGAATGTCTTTCTGGTTCGAAACGAAGTAGTGCACGCTGGGGAAGTTTTAACAAATACATTGAAAGATTACTCTGGATTTGTCCTCTTTGTGGATTTTCAAATGGGGTTAAAAGGAAAGGAAGGAGAAACTTCTATTGTGATAGATGTAACAACAAATGGTATATTGATGAGAAGATGAAAATTATTCCATTACTCTATAGAAAGATGAAAGAAAGAATTCTAAGAAAGGGGATTAATCTACCGGTTAAGATTAAAAAGGGGATTACAGTATATAAAGACATGATAAGAATTGGGAAAAAATCTATTCCTATTGATGAGATAACATTTCTCGCCCTAGAGGGAGTTAATTTTATCCAGATTGGCATTAAAGGTAAGAGTAGTATAGGAATAAAAACCTATGATGCTCTAAAACTCAAGGTTTGTATTGAGGTTTTAAGAGGTGTAAAAGAAAACATTGACAGGGATCCATTCAGGTTTTGACATAGAGATAAAATGTAAGTCACGGTTTCTTCACAGTTTAATAAAGTGCTTTATTCCTGCCCCCTCACAACAATTCGTTGGACGCTGATTTACACAGATTAAAATAGATTTAATAATTTTAGGGTTCAAGGGGTCAGTTCAGGATTATGGATTAGGAGGGATTTGATAAGAGAAGCATGGGGAACTCAGTCATGAGTCGAGGATCGAGAGTCTTCCGTCAGTACTGCGTTCGGTGTTCTGGGTTTATTAATTTTTTGAGTATATAGAGTTTTTATATAAAGTCCGAGGTCCGAAGTCCTACGTCAATAGGGATTAGGTCTTGGGTTCTTAAGTATTGGTGTAACATTGACTAACGACTAAAGACTATAGACTAATGACTTATATTATCCTTGACACCTCGACACCTAGA
>SOIB01000069.1 GCA_004377355.1 Candidatus Stahliibacteriota bacterium
TAAACCTGTATAAATTACCTCAAAAGTCAAGACCAGCCTCTTCTTAGTTTCTCGCAAAGACCGCAAAGAAAATAAGTTATTTTATAAACATCTCGCAAAGCTCGCAAAGAACAATTTTAAAGGTTTCAAGGTTTCGAGGGGTCAAGGTTTCAAGTATTAACTTAATTAATCCTTAATCCCTGCTTTTCTACATGATTTTCTTCTAATCCTTAATACAGACTCGGAACTCAGAACTCTGAACCCAAGACCTAATCCCCATTGACGTAGGACTTCGGACCTCGGACTTTATATAAAAACTCAATAAACTCAATTAGACGCAAAGACCGCAAAGAATAATTTTAAAGGTTTCAAGGTTTCTAGGTGTCGAGGTTTCAAGTGTAACAATTAGTGAGTTAGACGGTTGGACTGTTGGTAAGTTGGTGGTTAGTCAGTTTGCTGAAAGCTGTTTGCTGTAAGCTGATAGCTGATACCTATTCATTTATCAACTCATTCACTACTCTAATATCTTAATAATCTTCCCAGCTTCCTTTAAGCCATGACCTGTAAATGTTGAAACGATAACTTCATCCGGAGTTGACCCCTCTAGATATTTATTAATTCCAGCAACTGTCGCAGCAGAAGTTGGCTCAATATAAAAACCCCTCTGTAAAATCCATTTAAGAGACCCAATAATTTCAATCTCAGAAACTGTTATAAATCCCCCTTCGCTCCTTCTAACTGCATCGAGAATCTGTTCTCCTCTAACAGGCTTGTTAATTGAAATTCCCAGAGCGATTGTTTCTTTTTTATCTATTATAGGAACCTTGTTTAAATTCTCATTAAATGCCTTTGCCAGGGGAGCACAATTTTCAGCCTGAATCCCTACTAGTTTAGGAATCCTATCAATAATACCTGCCTTTAAAAGTTCATTAAACCCAATAAATACTCCAAGCAATAAAGAACCACTCCCAACAGGAAGAATGATCGAATCTGGCACTTTCCATCCAAGTTGCTCAGTAACCTCAAATGCGAAAGTTTTGGTTCCATGAAAAAATAAAGGATTCCAGTAATGGCTTGCATAATAATCACTTTCTGCTGCTTTTAATGCCGCAAGAGCAGTGTCATCCCTTGTACCCGGAATTCTGTGCAATTTTGCTCCAAGAGCCTCTATCTGCATTATTTTACCTGAAGGGTTATAATCAGGAACAAAAACATCGCATTTTATACCTGCCTTCGCGCAATAACAAGCTATAGCAGAACCTGCATTACCCGATGAATCTTCAACTACCTTATTTATTCCAAGTTCTTTTATCTTGCTTACCAGGACTGTCGCTCCCCTATCCTTGAAGGAGCCTGAGGGGAATAGATAATCCAGTTTAATTAGAACTTTTTTATGGTCAAAATCTAATGGAATTAAAGGAGTAAAACCTTCATTAAAGGATATTATATTCCTATCATTATCAATTGGGATCGCTTCCCTGTACCTCCATAGAGTTGGAGGTCTTTTTTTTATTTCTTCTATCGGGAAAGTGGACTCAAATTCTATATCAAGCAATCCCCCACATTTACACCTCCAGATAACATCATTCAATGAATATTCTTTATTACAACTTCTACAAATTAATTTACCCATTTGACACTCAAAAATTCTTGTACTAAAGTTTTAAATACTCTCTACATCTTATATAAGTAATAAACATTATGATTGAAGCAAGGAAGAACATTATGGAACTACTCACAAAACCAATTGAATCCGAAAATTTGCTCATTAAGAAGTATCCAAGTAGTGGTGCAAAAAGACCTCTTATTGCCGTAAGAGTAACATGAACACTCTGAAGCATAGCCGAATCTTTTCCTCTTGCAAAGTATATTGAACCTATTTGCCAGTTTATAAAAACTCCTGTCATACCTATAGAGAAAACTCCAAATGATAAATAAACAAAATTAACCGGCTCCATAAAGTTTTGAAAAATGGATAAGTTAAGCAAAAGGGGATAAAATCCAAGAATAATGAATGATAATCCACTGAATATAATCGGATTGAGCCGCTTGTGAATAAAACCTGCCACTGGTGCAAACAGAGCAATCCCGGCATTTGCAATTATAACCTTCCCTATGGATATCTGTGTATAGGTCATACCAAGCTTATTTACAAGAAATTGGGGAATTATAGGTAGAACCATCAAAAAACCAAAACCATATACCATAAATCCAATCTCATACCAGAGGAATGGTTTATTATTTCGAAATTCGTATATAGTGGTAATTATCGGACTTACCACAGGATGAGATTTTGCACCCTTAACAATTTCCGGTATCTCTACCTTTATTCTCCTTAAAGCCAGGATACCCAGATAACCAAACAATCCAACAGCTGCGAAAAGAGGTCTGAAGAGAAATTCATTATAATCCAGAACCCTGCCAAAAAGAAATGAAGCTATTAGAAGGAACAAAGCATAAGCAGTTTGCGATAAACCAAAAAGAATACCTCTATTTTTCTTTCTATAGTTAAACTGAAAAATTGAATTCTGAACAGGGATTATGAAAGCGTTGAATGAGTATACTAAAAGCAATAGTAAAACAAAATGCTTACCTGTATGAACGAAAAATGTAAGTATAAGAGAAAGCCTACCCAAAAAACCCGCAATCAAGAAGAGGGTCCTTCTGTCTTTTCTACCCTGCAAATACTCTCCCCAGTAGATTGAGAAAAGATTAGCAACTGGCCAGACCATGGTTACAAAGGTGACTACAAGATTGGAAGAGAGGAGGGTCTTTCTTGCTATAATATCCTGAAGCATAAGCCCTCCAAATACTATTCCATTTGTGGCAGAAAATATTAAATGATTTTTAAATGTATTCTTCTCCAATGAATTTAGTTTTAACATGTCGGTAATATATGGGAATTTTATACCATGTCAATTGATATATAAAAAGGGGTTGAGGTTAAAATTTTCAAGGTGTCATGTGAATATATGACTGAAGATCAATCTCCTCCACCCTATTTAACTAATTCGATTTGCGCGGTTGCGAGAAAAAACCCTTGACAAATCAAAAAAACTGTTATACTGTATTAATAAGGTGATACAGTTGAATATAAAAATTGATACTAATTCACATATTCCACTATACCAACAAATCATCGATCGCATAATTTCTCTTATAGCTTCTGGACGGTTAAGAGTGGGAGAAAAATTACCTTCTATAAGAAAACTCTCATCAATGCTTACAGTAAATCCTGCCACTGTAGTCAGAGCGTACAGAGGTCTTGAAGATATTGGTGTTTTGTATACAAGGAAGGGTAAAAGAAGTAAAGTTGTGGGTTTACCTCCAAGTATAAAAGAAGAAAGACTTGTTAAACTATACAGGGACTTTCTTGTTGAAGCAGAAAAGGTAGGCTATACAGAAAAAGAGGTTATTAATACCGTCTCAAATAACTCTCTTAATGCAATACTCGCTTTAGATGTTGGAAGCACAACTACAAAAGCAATTCTTTTCAAGAGAGATAGTTCTGGAAAAATGATCTTTTCTGGTTTCAATCAGACAAAAACCACAGTAGAAACCCAGGCAGAAGATGTTTGGGTTGGTGTTATAGAGTCTATAAAGGGACTTGAAGATAAGACAGGGTGGAAGATGTTGAAAAATAATGAAATTAGAATTCCATCTTCGGTTGATCATGGTGTAGATATGTTAATTGCTACCAGTAGTGCAGGTGGAGGACTACAGATGGTAACTGTTGGACTTGTAACGTTTTATACTGCTGAAAGTTCAAAAAGGACTGCCCTGGGTGCTGGCGCAATAGTCATGGATGTCTTTGCAATTGATGATGAAAGGACAACATTTGAGAAAATAATGGAATTAAGGGAACTTCGACCTGATATTATCCTTCTTTCAGGAGGTATAGAGGGTGGAGCAATATCTGGAGTTGTGCAGCTAGGCGAAACACTCGCTGCTTCTGAAATTAAGGGTAAGTTTGGAGAATATAAGATACCTCTTGTATATGCAGGGAATAGCAATGGAAAGGAATTTATTAAGAGAGCACTTAAGGATAGATTTGACCTTTCTATTACAGAGAATATAAGACCCACTATGGACAATGAGAATCTATCACCAGCCAGAGGGGAAATTATGCGAATATTCATGGAGCACGTAATGAAAAGGGCTCCAGGCTATGAAAAATTACTTGATTGGGTATCTGCTCCAGTTCTACCCACTCCAGGTGCAATATTTGAGCTTCTCAAGAAATACTCTGAACATAATGATAAAAATTTACTTGCATTTGATGTAGGTGGTGCAACAACTGATGTGTTTTCCTCATATAATAAGACTGTCATTAGGACAGTTAGCGCAAATATCGGTATGAGTTATTCTCTATTACAGACTATTGAAAGAGTTGGTCTAAAAAATATTACTAAATGGACACCAGAGGAGCTGAATGAAGGAGAACTTGAAAATTTAGCTGCAAACAAAATGATTATGCCTACATCTTTACCTTCAAGTGAATTGGAGATGGATTTCGAGATCGCAGTCGCGAAGGAGATTTTAGCTTTAGCACTTGAAGACCACAAAGAACTCGCCATGAAGGAACTGGAAGATGATACAGTCACATTTGAAAGTTTATTAAAAGGTGAAGACCAAAAGCCAAAAGAATGGAATACGGGACGGTCTGAATTAAACCCATTAATGATAGATATGGTTATCGGGAGCGGGGGAATACTATCCCACCAGGAAAGAAAAAAAACCCTTGAGATATTGATAGATGGATTTGAATCAAAAGGAATTACAGAATTTTACGTCGATTCTGTGTTTATGATGCCTCATTTAGGTGTTCTAACATCTATAAATCCTGCCCTTGGTCTTGAACTCTTTGAAAGGGAGTGTCTTGTTCCACTTGCAACAGTAGTCTCTACTATAGGAAAGGATAGAATAGGGAAACATGCATTTACCCTCAATATTGATGGGAATGAAAGAAATATTATGGTTGGAGATTTTATAAGAATTCCCATTGATAAGGATATAGTAGAGATAGAAGTATTACCATCAAAGAGGTTTGATGCAGGTTATGGAAAAGGGATTGCTGTAAAGAGAGTTGTAAAGTGTGGACAATTTGGAATTATATGTGACATGAGGATTAGACCACTTAATCCAACGCATGAAAAAATAATGGAATGGAGAACCATAATATCAGGAGATAAGAATGTCTAAAATCCAGAAAAAGAGGGTTTTACCCTTTGATGGTAGGGTTTTGGTAAAAGAAGGAAACAGTGTTAAACCTGATACAATTATTGCAGAGATGACTTATCTTGGAGAAAGACCCTTTATAATCGACATTGCAGGAAGATTAAATATTAATCTTTGGGAAATCGGAGATTATCTTACAAAGAAAATAGGAGACCTTATAGAGGTAAGGGATGTTATTGCAGAGAGGCAGAGAATGGCGGTGAAACTGGAAGCACACTCACCTGTGAGTGGCACACTTGAATTTATTTCTCCTGCTTCAGGTAATATTATAATTAGAGAGAAGGTAGACACAGATGAAATTGGACCAGTTATAGTGAATTGTTCAAAAAAATTAAATGTACCCCCCGAAAAACTTAAATTATACATGAATAAGAAAGCAGGAGATATGGTTGAAAAAGATGGAGAGATTGCCTCTAAACCTGTATTTGCTGGTTTAGGAATGGAATATTGCCGCTCTCCTATCTTTGGGGAAATTGTATCAATAAATTCCGAGAAAGGCACTATTACAATAAAAAGACCAGTCGAAGAAAGAAAATTGGATGCATTCATAAAAGGAGTTGTAACTGGAATTATACCAAAAAGAGGAGCGATAATTGAAACAGAGGGAGAGATGATTAATGGAGTTTTTGGTTTTGGTGGTGAAAAGCATGGAAACCTTGGGGATGATATAATCATTCTAGATTCTGCATTAAGAAGAGATACATTTGAGGACTACAAAGGTAAGGTAAAAGGCATAATTACCCCATCTATTAATTTATTCGAATTTAAAGACCTATTTGGTAATGAAATTGCAAAGGGTATAACAAAAGATAATGACACAGGAGTAACAATTATTTTGATGAATGGATTTGGAGAGTTGGAAATGGATAAAAAAATATTAAAGAAATTTGAAGAATTTAATGGAATGTTAATTTCTATTGATGGTAGAACTCAAATAAGAGCAGGAGCAAAAAGACCGGAAATAATAGTTCCACTATAAATAGTTAGTGCGTTGGTGAGTTAGTCAGTTGGTCAGTTTAAAATCTAAATCCTAATCCCTAAATCCCAAATTCTATATTTCATATACTGTGCCAATTTCTTCTGGCACATCGACCTGATATCCTAAGTCTTCCAGTGCATCTTTAAGTGATTCAATCTGCTTTTCTTCTCCATGCACAAGAAAAATTCTTTCAGGCTCTACTTTTTTCACAAATTCAATAAGGTCATTCCTGTCGGCGTGAGCACTAAATTCGTTTAGTACTTTAACATCTGCTCTTCTTTTGTAAGATTCTCCAAATATATTTACCTCATCTTCTCCCTCCACCAGTCTTCTACCCAATGTATTCTTTGCCTGGAATCCTACAATGAGAATAGTATTTCTATCATTCTCAATATTATTTTTAAGGTGATGAAGAATTCTCCCGTGTTCACACATTCCAGATGCTGAAATAATTATCATTGGTTCTTCCTTGTCATTCAATGCTTTTGATTGTTCCACGTCCTTTATATAATTTATATTACCATAATGGAAAACACGATCTTCGCGAAGCAGCTTATAAGCTTCCTCATCAAAATATTCAGGATGATTAATGAATACTTCTGTTACATTCACTGTCAATGGAGAATCCACGTATATTGGAATATCAGGGATTCGTCCATCAATAATAAGTGAGTTAATCGCATATATTATTTCCTGTGCACGCTCCAATGCAAAAGAAGGAATAATAATCTTTCCCTTTCTTTTTATGGCTATCCTTATTATTTCCAGAAGAGCCTTCTCCGCAAGTTCAATATCTCCATGCAATCTATCACCATAGGTGCTTTCCATAATTAGAATATCAACCTTCTCCGGAACCTCTGGGTCTCTTATTATCGGAAGATTATTTCTGCCAAGGTCTCCAGTAAAGAGTATCCTTTTACCATCAGCTTCAATTAAAACCTCTGCAGAACCAAGTATATGCCCGGCATCCAGCAATGTGAAAGTAATGTTTCTATTTTGTTTATCATGGTAGGAAAGGGGTTTAAAATGAACTAAAGATTTCTCTGCATCTTCCACTGTATAGAGAGGTTCTATGGGTTCTTCCCCCTTCTTCTTTTTCTTTTTATTCACATATTCAGCATCCTTCTCGTGAATGTAAGCAGAATCCAATAACATATACTTTAATAAATCAACAGTAGCTGAAGTTGTGAAAATATCCGATTTAAATCCCCTCTTTACCAGGTTGGGTATATTACCAGAGTGGTCTATATGAGCATGAGATAGTATCATAAAGTCGATTTCCTCTGGATTGAAGGGAAATTCTCTATTTTTCTTTTCAGCTTCCTTTCTCTTACCTTGAAAAAGACCACATTCAAAAAGAACATGCGCTCCATCCGCTTCAAGAATAAATTTACTCCCTGTTACTTCCTTTGTCGCACCATAAAATTCAATTTTCATATATTACTCCT
>SOIB01000161.1 GCA_004377355.1 Candidatus Stahliibacteriota bacterium
ATCTAAAGAAAATATATATAACTCTCTTAAGAATGTGCGTGGAGAAACAAGGATTGAAGAACCTGATGCTGAAAGTAAGTACAAAATCCTTGAAAAATATACAAGAGACCTCACTGCATCAACAGGAGACCCTGTTATTGACCGAGAAATAGAAATAGGCAGGGTAATGCAGATACTTATAAGAAAAACAAAAAATAATCCTGTTCTGATAGGAGAAGCTGGTGTGGGGAAAACCGCAATTGTTGAAGGACTTGCCCAGAGAATAGTGGCAGGAAAGGTTCCAGACTTATTAAAAAATAAAAGAATATTAGCACTTGATATCGGTGGACTTGTTGCGGGAACAAAATTTAGAGGAGAATTTGAGGATAGATTAAAAGCAATACTGGAGGAATTAGAGAAGAAGCAGGATGAACTCATACTCTTCATTGATGAACTTCACACAATTGTTGGAGCTGGAGCAGCTGAAGGTGCTGTGGATGCCTCAAATATGATGAAACCTTTCCTGGCAAGAGGTTCTATGAAAACGATTGGTGCCACGACTGTATCTGAATATAGAAAATATATAGAAAAGGACTCCGCACTTGAAAGGAGATTTCAACCTGTTTGGGTAGATGAGCCTTCAGTTGCTGATTCAATAGAAATACTTAAGGGTCTCAAGGAAAGCTATGAAAATTATCACAATGTTAAAATAGATGAATCTGCAATAGATGCAGCAGTAAAATTCTCAAAAAGATATATACAGGATAGATATTTACCTGATAAAGCTATAGACCTCCTTGATGAAGCATGTGCAAAGAAACAACTACAGAAATCAAGTTTCCCGGAAGATTTAAAAAGAATGAAGGAAAAAATAGAAAGTTTACAGGAAGAAGCAAAAAAACTTGCAGATGAAGGAGACCATAGAACTGCACACAATATTATGGAAGAAGAAGAGAAAATTCGGCATGAATATCAAAGAGAAAAGGGAAAATGGGATAAAGAAAATCCTACAGATCAACCTCTTCATGATGAAGATATTGCAGAAATTGTATCAGCCTGGACAGGAATACCAATAAGTAAAATGCTTGAAAAAGAAAGACATAAATTAATGCATCTTGAAGAAGAGATACACGAACGCATTATAAATCAAGATGAAGCAGTGGCAGCTATAGCTGATGCTATAAGAAGAGCAAGATCCGGGTTATCAGACCCAACAAAACCCATCGGCTCATTTATCTTTCTTGGACCTACTGGTGTCGGTAAAACAGAGTTAGCCAAGGTTCTTGCCTGGATATTATTTGATTCAAGGGATGCACTAATTAGAGTCGATATGAGTGAATATATGGAGAAGCATACTGTTGCAAGACTTATTGGAGCACCGCCTGGCTATGTAGGTTATGAAGAAGGTGGATATCTCACAGAAGCAGTTCGAAAAAGACCATACCGGGTAATTCTCTATGATGAGATTGAGAAAGCTCATCCAGATGTCTTTAATATACTCCTCCAGATACTTGATGATGGTAGACTTACCGACGGAAAGGGAAGAACTGTTAATTTCACCAATACAGTTAATATTATGACTTCAAATATAGCATCTGAAATCATACAAAATCTTGCGGATAATTATGACTTACTCAAAGAAAAGATTACTGAACAGTTAAAGCTAAAAATGAGACCGGAATTCTTAAATAGAATTGACGATATTATTATATTCAAACCTCTAACTATGGACCAAGTTAAGCAAATTGTTGATATTCTTATTGAGGAGCTCTCGAAAAGAATTGCTGAATCTGGTTTAAAAATAAGCATCACTGAAGCAGCGAAAAATAAAATAGCAAAAGAAGGGTACGATAAAACCTTTGGAGCTAGACCCTTAAAGAGAACTATCCAGAGGTTGATTGAAACACCTCTTTCAACAAAAATAATAAAAGGAGAGATAAAAAATAAAGAGATTATAGTAGATATAGAAAATGATAAACTGATATTTAAACAAAAATAGTATCCCTTATGAAATTTATAAAGAATTACACAGACTTATTGAATCATGCGACAAAATTAAGAAAGGATGTCTTAGATATCCTAGAACATATTCTTAATCAAACAGACCCAGAAGAAGCCATAAAACGTTCTGTTATATTAAAAGATAATTACTTAACAATAACAGATATAAAGATACACTTGAATAAAATTAAAAATATTTATGTAGTTGGTGGAGGAAAAGCATCTTTCAGGATGGCTTTCGCCCTATATAATATACTTGGGAACAGAATTAAAAAAGGGATAATCTCGGTGAATGAAACATCTGAGAATAAAATTGGACCCATTAAAATAATAAAGGCAGGACATCCAATACCAACACAAAAAGGTATACAGGCATCAAAAGAAATCATAAAAATATCTGAAAAAGCGAAAGAAGATGATCTCTTAATAGCACTAATCTCTGGAGGTGGATCTGCCTTACTACCTTTACCTTTTAATGGAATAACCCTTTCCGATTTGCAAGACACCAATGAATTACTACTCGCATCCGGGGCAAATATATATGAGATAAATGTTGTGCGGAAACATCTCTCTAAGATAAAGGGTGGAAGGCTTTCAGCTAGTTCATATCCTGCAAATATTATCTCTCTAATTATATCTGATGTTGTCGGTGATGATCTCTCCAGCATTGCATCAGGTCCAACTGCTGGGGATGATTCAACGTTTGAGGATGTGAATAAGATACTCACTCAATACAAGATAAATAATAAGGTTCCATCTTCTATTGCTAAAATTATCAAAAAGGGTATGCGTGGAAAAATTCCAGAAACACCTGGCTCAAAGGAGCCTGTATTCCTGAGAACCCAAAATAGAATTATTCTGAATAACTTGACTGCATTAATCAATGGTGAAGAGAGAGCAAAAGAATTAAAATATAACACACTTATTCTCTCTTCTGCAATCGAGGGAGAGGCAAGAGAAGTTGGAATCTTACATGCTGGAATTGGTAAGGAGATAGTATTATCATCTCATCCTTTAAAGACTCCGGCTATCATATTTTCAGGTGGAGAAACAACTGTAACTCTTGCAGGATATGAACACAAAATTGGTGGTCCCAATCAAGAATGTGCTATCGGATTTATGAAAAAGTTTGACCCTTCAAGTAAAATGGTATTCCTTTCAATAGACTCTGATGGCATAGATGGTAACTCAAATTATGCCGGAGGCATCATTGGTGGAATTCCCCTCTCTATTGATAAAGAAAGGCTTTCGTTAGTCCTTGAAAGACATGCAACTTCAAAGTTCCTTGAAAGAATAAATGGCAATATCCAGACAGGTGCAACAGGCACCAATGTAAATGATATCAGAATTTTAGGTGTATCGAGATAGAAAGGAGACCGGAGACGGAAGACCGGTGTTAGGATTTAATTAGGGTAAAGGTAGCGAGGATTGCAGGATTAAGGAGTAAGTGATAATTGAGGAATTTACAATTGAAATTCAGCAACAGCAACTTACATTTATTTTGTTGTCTGTCACCCGTCCTCGGTCTTCGGTCATATATGCAATTAAATCCTAGGAACCTTGAACCCTTGAATCCTTTAGAATGTTCTTTGCGTCTTTGCGAGAAATCTAATCAGGAGATTCTTTTCAGGTTTTCCAGTAACCGGTTAAGTTTTTCCTGAAATCTTTCCTTTTTCTCCTTAGATTCTTTAATGACTTTTTCTGGAGCCTTTTTTAAAAATTGTTCGTTTGAAAGTTGCTTTATCAAATCCTTGAGGATTCCTTCTATATCTTGTATTTCTTTAGATAATCTTTCTCTTTCCTTCTCAAAATCAATTATCCCTTCCAGCCGTATATAAACATTTATCCCGTTCTGATGAAAGAATGCAGCGTGTGAGACTCTCTTACCCCTCTTTATTCTTTTAATACTGCATAGAATTGATATCCAACTTAACTCCTCATTAAGTAGTTCAAAGAAATTTGGATCTCCGTCAACTACCAACTCTATCTCTTTATCATGTGGAAGGTTAAATTCCGCTCTTATATTTCGGACATTGGATACGAAATTCATAAGTAATTCCATCTCCCTTTCCAGTTCCTGTTCTCTGTAAAATTCCTCATAAACGGGCCAATTAGATTCTATAAGTTCACCCTCTGTGCCAGGCATAATCTCATTTATCTCCTCTGTAATAAAGGGAATATATGGATGAAGTAGTTTAAGATACTGCTTAAAAGCCCATAATGCCACTGAAATAGCTCCCTTTCTATCGCTTTCATCTTCATTATAAATTCTTGGCTTCAACATCTCAAGATACCAATCACAGAACTCATGCCAGAAACGAAAAACAAGTAGTCTCGAGGCTTCATTAATCCTAAATGAATCGATTAGGTCTTCTGTTTCTTTTATCAATCCCATAACCTTAGAAATAATCCATCTGTCAACCTTATATAAATTTACTCCTTCTATATTACCCCTATCTCCCTCTTTACAATTCATCAAAATGAATCGAGACGCATTCCAAATTTTATTGAGGAAATTCCTTCCCTTTTGTATACTTTCTTCTTTATAAATAACATCCTTACCTTCTGGAGTAATTCGTAATATTCCTATCCGTAAGGCATCTGCTCCATATTTAGCTATAAGATCAAGTGGATCTGGTGAGTTCCCAAGTGATTTTGATAATGGCCTCCTCTTCTCATCCCTTATCATACCATGTAGATATACCTCCTTAAATGGAATATCCTCCATAAATTCTAGAGAAGACATAATCATCCTTGCCACCCATAAGAATATTATATCCCAACCACTAACCAGAGTTGAAGAGGGGAAGAAAGCCTTGAGGTCTTTCGTTTCCTCTGGCCAGCCAAATGGTACAAAAGGCCATAGCCAGGAAGAAAACCAGGTGTCTAGAACATCTTCTTCTTGAACAATATTTACACTTCCGCATTTAGTGCATTTTGTTACCTTCGTAGCTGAGACTATCACTTCGTTACACTCTTTGCAGTAATACACAGGTATTCGATGTCCCCACCAGAGTTGTCTTGAAATTACCCAGGGTCGGATATTATCAATCCAGTGATAGTATACTTTTGTCCAACGCGGGAGATAGAATTTCACCTCGCCTTCTTCAACAACCTTCTTCGCCTTTTTAGCCATATCGTCCATTTTTACGAACCATTGTTTGGATATATATGGTTCTATTACCGTGTGACATCTTGAACAATGACCAATGTAATGTTGGTGGGGTTCCTCTTTTTTAAATAATCCTTTTTCTTTTAATTCTTCTAAGATCCTCTTTCGAGCCTCAAATCTTTCTAGACCTTTATATTTTCCTCCATTTTCATTTATATGTCCTTTCTCATCCAGGATATTTATTATATCTAAATCGTGCTCTCTTCCTATCTTAAAATCATCAGGATCATGAGCAGGTGTTATTTTAACCACACCGGTTCCAAACTTCGGATCAACTCTTTCATCAGAAATTACAGGAATTTTCCTATTCATAAGGGGAAGTCCTACCTTCTTTCCAATAAACTCCTTATACCTTTCATCGTCAGGATGAACAGCGACAGCAGTATCACCAAGCATCGTTTCTGGCCTTGTTGTTGCAACAGTTAGAGCCCCCCCACCTTTCAGTGGATAAGATATATAATAAAGTTTACCTTCTTTTTCTTCAGCCTCTACCTCTTCATTGGAGATAACAGTCTCACAGCGAGGGCAGTAGTTAACTATGTATTCATCTCTATATATATAACCCTTTTCGTATAAACGAACAAATACTTCCTGAACTGCCCTGCCATAATTTTCATCCATAGTAAATGTCTCTCTTGACCAATCACATCCTAACCCAAATCTCTTCATCTGTTTAATAATACGGTCGTGATATTGATCCTTCCACGCCCAGACTCTCTTTACAAACTCCACTCTTCCAATATCAAATCTCGTTAAACCTTCCTCCGCCAGTTTCTCTTCTACCTTGTTCTGTGTCGCTATCCCGGCATGATCTGTACCAGGTAGCCACATTACTTCATAACCTTGCATTTTATGAGCACGGATAAGCATATCCTGCGTCGTCATATTTAAAACATGACCAAGATGAAGTATCCCTGTTACATTGGGAAGAGGTATTAGAATAACATAAAATGGTTTTAGAGATGAGTTATTTGCAACAAATGTTTTATCCTTTTCCCAGCGTAGAGTCCATTTTGTCTCTATAGGTTCAGGATTATATGTTTTAGAAAGGTTCACCACCCAATCTCTCCTCCAGCAAAACTTCATAAGCTACCTTCTCTACCCCCGTCTTGTCAATTAAAAACTTCCCGCCCATTTTGATCTTCAATGATTCTTCTAAAACTTCCACCTCATCTACCTTACGAGATTCTCCTACATCAAGTAGATAATCTATCCTCTTTAATGCAACTTTATAATCATTTATTTTATAACCCCCATAAAGCCCTTTCATCCATCGCAAAACCTCTTCTCGCAGTTCTGATGCTCTTGATTCAAAAGAATGACTTTCTATTGCTCTAGTCTCTTCACCAGATTCAAATTTCTCTAGTGAAAGCAAAAAATTAAACATTGTAGGAGCATCAATTAGAATAACAGAACGGTCAGGATGTCGTGCTTTTGAATATGCATTCGCTGAACGGACTAAACCACCTGATAAATCCGGATTGCCAATAACATTAGGACCCAAGAATACATCTTTATCTGCTTTTCCTGAAGTAATACCAATACCTATCTGAAATATCTTTTTGTACTCCGGGGGTAATTTTTCATAAGTATATCCATCAAATCCAATGTCCTCTTCTTCAAATTCCTTAAACCAATCTTTATATCTATTTAAATTCTTCCTGATAAAAACTTCTGAAGATTTAATCATTTCTTTTGCACATTTAATCGCACGACGGGATGCATCTGAACATGGAATAAGCACTAACTCTTCCTTGCTAAATTGTGTTTTACTACCAGTCATAAATGCCCTATAATCATTATACAACTCTCCACTATCGGCAGAAAAGAAAACTATACCACCGTCTCCAGTGTCTTTCAACAAAAAACCACCATTATTCCTAACTGCCTCTGATAATTGTTTCTGGAACTTATTCCTTATTTCATCCTCCATTTTAGCATCCTGTAATTTCTCTCCCATAATAGAAGAACCTCTAATATCGTACACTATTACTGATACAGTCTCTCTCCAGTCCTTTAAAATCTCTTCAGGGTAAGATAATTCTCTTTCGACTTCTGGAATAAAGAAAACCGATTTAGGATTCAATTCCCTTGCTGAAATTCCTATCCACCGAGCTTCATCAAATGACTCCTTTTCAACTTTTCCTTCTGGCCATACTTTTAAAATCTCCTCTAAAACAAGCTCAACTACAGTAGAAAGGAATATATCTTTATAATTCTCCTTAAACCATTTTAAAATCATTTTGAAATCAATTTTCTTACCCAAGAACTGATGTTTATAGAATGTTTCTGGTATTGATTGTATTTTTAAATTTAGCACATTGGTTATCTCTTCTATATTATCATCTATCTTCCGAGGAAGAGCAGGATCAAAGAATTGCATTATTTCAGGGATTTCAGTTTGACTTTCCTTTATTATATGGCCCTTTGCAGAAAGTTCTGATTCAAACCCTCGAAGTTTCGCCTCCATTACGATTATATTCTTTTCTATCTCAGATATTGCCTCATGTAGTCTTTCAACACTGAATTTATGAATCGACTCCATCAGGGTTCTCATTTCTTCCTCAACCTTACCCTTTATAGCATTTTGCGTATTTCTAATTTTCCATTTTATATCACCTGTATCTACTTTAATCTGTGTTATAGAAGGTTTACTTATGAATCTTTCTGATAAGATTTTAAGTATATCCAGGAACAATTTTGGATGCTCAATGAATTTAGCTATTTCCTCTACTTTAACTTTATTTAAAGAGAAATGAACAGGTTTAGCCTCTTTTAGATAATCTATTGTCTTTGTGTAAAAAGACTGTCCTTTTGTATTTTTCCTAATAAACTGAAGCATAAAGGTAAATTTTTTATAAAGAGAACTGAATCTTTCGGGTTCAACATTATTCTTTAACCACTTTTTTAATCCAATTTCTATAATAAGCAGGGGGATACCAGCTTCTATGGCTTCGTAGTAAATCGCTTCAAGGATTTTATTAAATCCATCTAGCTGAGTAGTAAGATACTGCTTATCCCCTTCATCTATATATGCCTCTAAAGCCTTTAATCCACTCTTCAATTCGGAATGAAAATTAGATGAGAATAAAAGATACAGAATTACATCAGAAGCATCAAAGGGTTGGATATCGCTTTTATTAAATATACGCAGGACTGAATCTTTTAGAATATTATAATATGAAGGTTTTCCGTATTGAACTCTAAGTTTTAATCCATAAAGAGAACTTTTCTCTACTGTTCTCTCAAAATGCGATATAATTTCTTCCTGGTTCAATTTAAAAAGGACTTTAGGTTAGTTCTATTACACTCCGTTCTGATCCATCACCTCTTCTAGGTATACCAGTCTTTATAATACGGACGTACCCACCATTTCTATCTTTATACTGAGGTACTATGGTTTCAAAAAGTTTGTAATATGCTTCTTTTGTGCCTAATTTGCTTCTAAATTTCCTCTTTGTATTTAGATTCGCTCGCAATGCCCTTGATATCATTTTATCTGCATACCTCTTTAACGCTTTTGCCTTAGATTGTGTAGTCACTATGGATTCTTCCATTATTAGAGCAGTAAAAAGATTATTTAGAGTAGCCTTTCTATGTGCGGTTGTCCTACTTAGTTTTGGCACTTTTTTTCTATGTCTCATCTCTGTTTCCAAAATATGGTGTAAGATCCATATTTAAAACCAAATCATATTCCTTTAACCTGTCCTTGACTTCTTTAAGCGATACCTTTCCAAAATTTGGATATTTTAGCATTTCTTCTTCTAACTTCACAACAAGGTCATTCAATTTGTGAATATTCTTTTTCTTCAGTACATTCATAACTCTATTGCCCATTCCAAGCTCTTCTACTGGCATATTAAGAAGTTTTCTAATTCTCTCCTTTTCATCTTCTTTCTCCTCTTCTTCTCCTTCCACAAACACACCTTCCTCAATGAATAATTTGAGATGGTCACTCATTATCTTTGCTGAAAGATTTAATGCTTCATCTGGATGTACTGAACCATCAGTCCATATCTCGATTATAAGCTCTTCAAAATCAGTCCTTTGACCGACCCTAACATTATCTATGTGATATTTCACTCTTTTCACAGGTGAAAAATTTGTATCAAGATAGATTGTACCCTCAGGCATGGACGAATCTGAAAATGATTCTCTTGAAACGAAACCTTTACCAACATCTACCCTAAGTCTCATCATTATCTTTGCCTCTTCCCCCGTGGTTGCGATAAGTTGATCAGGATTGGCTATTTCCAGATCTGGAGTAAGTACAATGTCTAAAGCTCTAACCTCACCAGATCCTTCCTTCTCAAGTGTAACATACTGGGGAAGTTCCTTACCTATGTATCTCATCCGAATCTTTTTCAGATTAAGTATAATCTCGGCAACATCCTCCTTTACATCCTTTATTGTAGAAAACTCATGCATTATTCCCTGGATGTTAATGGCAGTTATAGCTGCACCCTGAATCGAAGAGAGTAGTAACCTCCTGAGAGCATGTCCAATTGTAATCCCGTAACCCCTCTCTAAAGGAGATAGAGAAAACTTTCCATAAGTATCATCCTTTTTTCCCATCTTTATCCTTTCAGGCATTATCACGGGTTTTATCCTCACTTAAACCTCCTGTTACTTTGAATATAATTCTACGATAAGATTTTCTTTTATAGGATATTCAATATCTTCTCTTTTAGGTTCCCCGGTCACCTTTCCCTCCATTTTTCTCCTTTTTACGGTCAGCCATTCCTTAACCTCTATTTCATGAGCAAGCGCCTCGGAAAAGAATGGGATATCTTTACTCTTCCCTCGGACGGTTATTACATCTCCAACAGAAGTTTCATAAGATGGAATATCTACTTTTCTACCATTAACTTCTATATGTCCATGAGCAACTGCCTGTCTTGCCTGAGTCCTCGAAGTGGTCAAACCTAATCTGTATACTACATTATCCAATCTTTTTTCCAGTAAAATAAGAAGAGTTTCTCCTGTGACACCATCCGCTTTGGTTGCTCTCTCAAAAAGATTCTTGAACTGACCCTCTCGAAGGTGGTAAATTTCCTTAACCCTTTGCTTTTCTCTTAATTGAATACCATAAGGAGTCTCCCTTGGATACCATCGTTTGGGTTGTTCACCTGGAGGATTAATATATCTTACTCCCTCAACGGGACATTTTTCAGAATAACAACGGTCACCTTTAAGATATAACTTCATTTTTAATCTTTTACATCTTCTACACTTTGGACCAGTATATCTTCCCATTTAAACCCGTCTTCTTTTGGGAGGCCTACATCCATTGTGTGGTAAAGGAGTAACATCCCTTATCACTGTAACATTAAGCCCTGCGGATTGAACAGTTCTAATAGCAGCTTCTCTTCCTCTACCTGGACCATTTACCCAAACCTCTGCTTTTCTCATACCAGCCTCGAGAGCTTTCGCTACAGCTGCTTCAGTTGCTTTTGTAGATGCATAAGGAGTACCCTTCTTTGTTCCTTTATAACCAATACTTCCAGAACTTGCCCAGGCCACAGTATTACCTATTGTATCTGTAATAGTAACTATTGTATTATTAAAGGAGGAATAAATGTGAACTATCCCTGATTCTGGTGCTTTTACCTTTTTTCTCTTACTCTTTGATGATTTCTTACGCTTTCTTACCATTTAACCTCCTTACTTTTTACTTTCTTTCCTCTTAAGTGCTATCGCACCCCTCTTTGGACCTTTTCTCGTTCTTGCATTGGTCCTTGTTCGCTGTCCATGAACTGGTAATCCCTGTACATGTCGAATACCTTTATAACACTTAATATCTTTCAATAAATTAATATTCTGTCGAATCTCAGATTTCTTTTCCCCTTCAATCTTATAATCCTTTTCAATTATGTGTCTTATCTTGTCAGTTTCCCCATCTGTTAAATCTTTCACTCTTTTCCCTCTTTCTATCTTTGCCTTCTTTAATATCTTTTCTGCAGAAGACCTTCCTATTCCAAAAATTGCAGTTAATCCGATAAAAGCAGGTTTATTTGCTGGTAAATCAACTCCAGCTATCCTTGCCATTTCGCCTCCTACCCTTGACGCTGTTTATGTTTAGGGTTTTTACATACAACGTAAACTATACCTTTTCGTCTTATTATCTTACAATCTTTACAAATCTTCTTAACAGAAGACCTGACCTTCATCTTATCCCCACTATGATTCCCTGTATATTATTCTTCCCTTAGAAAGATCATAGGGAGAAAGTTCTACAATCACATAATCTCCAACATCTATCTTTATATAATTCATTTTCATTTTTCCTGAAATATACGCAAGAACTATGGGATTATCCTTTAAATCCAGCGCCACCCTGAATTTTGAATCAGGTAATTTCTCAACTATCTTACCCTTAACCTTAATTCCTTCTTTCTTGGCCACTCTTCAAGTTCTCCAATATATGGTTAAATACATCATTAACATTACCTATCCCATTCACTTCTATTAGAATTTTCTCATCTTTGTAATAATGTCTAATAGGGGCAAACTCATTTTCAAATATCAATATTCTTTTTAAAATTGTATCCCTTTCATCATCTTTCCGCTGAATCAGTTCCCCTCCACACTCATCACAGATACTATTTTCTTTAGGAGGGTTTATTTGTAAACTATAAATAATTCCACACTTAGAACATACTCTTCTACTTGCTAAGCGATCCACAAGAATATCCCTATGAGCTCTTAGATAGATGGCAAAATCTAACTTTTGATTTACATTACACAGTAAATCATCAAGCATCTTTGCCTGAACTAGATTTCGTGGGAATCCATCAAGAACCCATCCCTTACTTTTAGTTCCATCATTTGAAAGTGTTCTTCTAATTGTCTCAGAAACTATATCATCAGGAACCAATTCACCTTTATCAATGTATTTTGCCAGTTTCCCACTCAACTCTGAGGAACCTTTCAGTATTTCCCTGAATATATCTCCCGTAGAATAGTGTAGAATATCAAATTCATGTGCAATTAAATCTGCTTGAGTCCCTTTCCCTACTCCTGGAGGACCAAGTAGAACAAGCCTCATCGTCTACGACCTCTTATCCTTCCTCTTTTCATGAAACCCTCATAATGCCGCATCAATAATTGAGATTCAAGTTGTCTGACTGTGTCTAAGGCAACTCCAACAACAATTATGATTGATGTTCCACCAAAATAGAATGGCAGGCGAAATTTAGCCATTAAAATACTCGGAATGACAGCAATAAATGCAAAAAATGCCGCTCCTGGTAATGTTATTCTTGATATTATCTTATCTATATAATTAGCTGTCTGACCCCCAGGTCTAATTCCTGGTATAAAGCCACCATATTTCTTAAGATTTCCTGCAAGTTCTTGAGGGTTAATTACTATGGCAGTATAAACATATGCAAACATTATTATCATAATGACAAAGAGACTATTGTATAGCAACCCACCCGGGTTTAATAAATTAACAATCCAATCTGCCCAGATCTTACCCCTAAAGAAATTAGCAAAGGATGGAAGAAGCATCAATGCTGATTGAGCAAAGATTATAGGAATAACGCCCGCAGAGTTTACATTTATTGGAAGATGAGTAGACTGACCACCATAAACCTTTCTACCTTTTACACGTTTTGCATACTGAATTGGTATCCTCCGCTGACCCTGAGTAATCATAACTACAGCAGCCACAATTAGAACAGCAAAAACAGCAAATCCGAATAAAAATGTCCAGCTTAACGCGCCGGAACTTAGCATTCTCCAGAATTGGAGCATATCCTGAGGAAACCGTGCAAGGATCCCAAACATTATAAGAAGCGATATCCCATTCCCAATCCCATTCTCTGTAATGAGTTCACCAAGCCACATAAGGAAGATGGTGCCAGCTGTCATAGTTACAATAATAGAAAATCGGATTAAAAAACCGGAATAGGGAAGGACAGGAGCACCACCAACTGATAGATTTGAAAGAAAGATAGAAAGCGCGGAAGCCTGTATTGATGCAATAAGAACAGTGAGATATCTTGTATGCTGGGTCATCTTACGTCTTCCTTCCTCACCCTCTTTAGCCAACCGCTGATATAATGGTATTGTTGCCCCAAGTATTTGGAAGATAATGGATGCGCTTATATAAGGCATTATACCGAGAGCAAATATCGTTGCTCTTCCAAGATTACCTCCAACAAACATATCAAAAAGTCCTAACACAGAACTTCTCATTTGCGCAAAGTAAATAGAAAGTACAGCCGAATTTACTCCAGGTACAGGTATATGGCTTCCAAAACGAAAAACTGCAAGCATTCCGACAGTAATGAGTATTCTTCTTCTCATATCTGCTATCTTCCAGAGATTCCTAAAAGCATCAAACATGTTCTATTACCTCACCACCTGCTTTCTCAATTTTTTCTTTTGCAATCTTTGAAAATTTATTTGCATGAACTACGAGTTTTTTACCAAGCTCACCATCTCCAAGTATCTTAACAGGATTATTTCCCTTTATAACACTTTCCTCTATTAATTTCTCTATCGTTATTTCTTCCTTATCCTTGAATCTGTTCAATTCACGAACATTTATGATTGAATACACAATATGGCTTTTCCTTCTAAAACCCTTTTTGGGGATCCTCTTTATCAGAGGTGTTTGTCCTCCTTCAAATCCAAGACGGACTCCCCCCCCACTTCTTGAATTTTGACCTTTAATCCCACGTCCAGAATATGTACCTCTCCTGGAACCTGGGCCACGACCCACACGCTTTCTATTTTTCCTGCTTCCCTTTGGAGGTTTCAGATTAAAAAGCTCAATCCCCATCTATCTTCTCCACCAGAACGAGTCCAGAAACTCTATTAATCATGCCTTGTATTACTTTAGTATCAGGCTGCACAACAGTATCATTAATACATTTAAGTCCTAATGCCTTAAGTGTATCTTTTTGTCTTTTAGAACTTCCAATCTTACTTCTTATTTGTTTAATCCTTAGCATTGGATACTTTCCTTAGTTTTCTTCTATTTTTTAGAATTTTCTCCACTGATTTTCCTCGTAATTCTGCAAATTCCTCCGGGGTCCTCATTTTTAGTAAACCATTATACGTCGCAATAACATTATTGAAAGCATTATTTGAACCAAGGCACTTCGTAAGAACGTCTTTAATTCCACCTAGTTCGAATATCGCCCGTAACTTATCATTGGCGATAATCCCTGTTCCAGGAGCAGCAGGTTGAATAAGAACCTTACTAGCCTTGTATTTTGAAATAATTTGATGAGGTACAGTTGTTCCAACCCTCGGGACTTTCATTAATCTCCTTCTTGCATCCTGAACTGCCTTTCTGATTGCACTGGGCACTTCATTGGCTTTACCATGACCATATCCTATAACACTTTCTCCATCACCTATGACGACCCAGGCAGTAAACCTGAATCTCTTACCACCTTTCACCACCTTTGATATACGACCTATATAAACTACTTTTTCTTCAAGCTCAAACTCTCGTGGGTCGACAGATAATCTCCTTTTATCAAGTCCGCTTAAAATTTTAGACCTCCTTCTCTAGCACCTTCTGCCAAATTTTTTATGCAACCATGATAGGCAAATCTATTCTTATCTAATACTGCTTTTGTAATACCTTTACTTATACACTTCTTGGCAATAGAGAGTCCAACTTCCTTTGACTTTTCCCCAAGAGCTTTATTATCTATTTTATTGCGTAAGTCTTTATCCAGAGTGCTGACCTGTGCTAATGTATGGCCATTCAAATCATCGATAACTTGTGCATATATATGCTTATTAGAACGATATACATTAAGACGTGGTCTATCCGGTGTACCAAAGATTTTTCGTCTAACCCTTAGTTTCCTTCTAGTTCTACGATATTTTATAACCTTATCTTTATCCATTTATAGTCCCTTCTTCCCCTCTTTTTGAATCACATACTCACCTTCGTATCTAATACCCTTTCCCTTGTACACCTCAGGCGGACGTAATTTTCTAATCTCGGCAGCCTGTTGTCCTACAACCACCTTATCATGACCTTTCACAATTATCCTATTTTCATCAACTACAAATTCAATGCCTTCTTTTGGTGTAACCTCTATATTGTGAGAATATCCAAGATCTAATACGAGATTCTTCCCTTGCAAGCGAATTTTATACTCTCTACCTCTTACTTCAAGGACCTTTTTGAAACCCTCCGTGACACCAATTACCATATTATTTACCAGTGACCGTGCAAGCCCCCAGTAAGCATTAATATTTTTTAAATTTAAAACTGGAGTAAATACCATTTGATTATCTTCAAGCTTAACCTCAATCCCTCTTGGAATCTTTTGCTCTAGCTCTCCCTTTGGACCCTTTACACTCACAATGTTTCCCTCAATTGTAACAGTAACTTTATCTGGAATGAGAACTGGTTTCTTGCCTATTCTAGACATAAATCCTCCTACCAGATTTCTAACAGGAGCTCCCCTCCAACATGTTGCTTTCTTGCTTCTCCATCACTCATTATACCCTTCGATGTTGATAGCACTGCTATCCCAAATCCCCTCTTAACCAATGGGATCTCCTCGTGGTTCACATATATCCTTCTTGATGGTTTTGAAACCCTTTTTATATCATGAATGGGAGATTCATTATTGATATACTTTAGGGTAATCAATATCTTACCTTGCTTCTTATCTTCTGTAATCTTGTAGTTACCAATATAACCTTCTTCAAAGAGTACCTTTGTTATTTCTTTCTTAATTTGAGATGCAGGTATTTCAACATGCCTGTGCACCGCTTTCATTGCATTTCTTATGCGTGTAAGCATATCAGCAATAGGGTCAGTTAACAATTAAACCTCCTACCAAGATGCCTTCCTTATTCCAGGGATTTCTCCCCTTAGTGCTAGTTCACGGAAACATATTCTGCACAATCCAAAATCACGCATGTAACTACGAATCCTACCACACCTTGAACATCTATTTAACTTTCGTGTCGAATATTTAGGTTTCCTTTTTGCTTTAATAATTAAAGCTTTTCGCGCCATAAATTAACCTCTCTTCTTCCTAAATGGCATCCCAAATCTCGCAAGTAAATCCCTTGCGTCTTCGTCTGTCTCTGCAGTAGTTACCATTGTAATATCCATTCCAAACACCTCTTTTATCTGGTCATACTCTATTTCAGGAAAAATAAATTGCTCTGAAACTCCAATTGTGTAATTACCTCGCCCATCAAAGGAATCAGGGTCAAGTCCCCTGAAATCACGTATTCTTGGTATCGCAACATTTATTAGTCTATCAAAGAATTCATACATCCTATTCCCTCTTAAAGTAACCTTCAATCCTACAGGATTACCAGCCCGAAGATGAAAACCTGAAACAGATTTTTTTGCACGAGTCACTATAGGTCTTTGTCCTGCAATAATCTTTAATCCTTCAATTGCTGACTCAAGAATATCTCTATTAGAAGCATCACTCCCCAGTCCAGCATTTATTACAACTTTTCCCAGTTTAGGAACAGCCATTGGATTACCGTATTTCTCTCGTAGGTCTTTAACTATAACCTCTTCGTAATACTTTCGGAGTCTTGGTTTTTCACCCACTGTTACCTCTATTCAATTATCTCATCACATTTCTTACAATATCGAACTCTTCTACCATCAGAAAGCTTCATTATACCAAGCCTGGTAGGGATTCCACATGAAGGACAAATAATCATTACATTAGAGTGATGAATGGGAGCTTCTTTTTCCAGAATTCCACCAGGTTCTCCCCTCCTTCTTGGTCTTGTATGCACCCTCCTTATATTTACACCTTCAACAAGCAATCTACCCTTTTGGGAAAAAACCGCTCTGACTTTTCCCTTTTTATCTTTATAGTTGCCTGTAATTACTAAAACTGTGTCACCCTTTTTTATTCTCACTACTGTACCTCCGACGCTAATGAAATTAACCTCATAAAATTTTTATCTCTGAGTTCACGACCAACTGGTCCAAAGATTCTTGTTCCAATTGGTTCCTCATTTGTGTCAAGGAGCACACATGCATTATCATCGAAACGAACAGCAGTTCCATCATCTCTTTTTGTTTCCTTCTTTGTCCTTATTATTACTGCTTTATGAAGGGTGCCCTTTTTTATAGCAGCTCCAGGAGTTACTTTTTTTATTGTAACTATTATTACATCTCCAAGACCAGCATATCTTCTGCGAGTCCCTCCCAATACTTTCACACAGTAAGCTTCCTTACCACCGGTATTATCTGCTATTTTAAGTCTGGTAGATTCCTGTATCATCCAATCTAACTCCGTTTTTCAAGAATCTTATCTAGCCTCCAACGCTTCAACTTTGATAGTGGTCTACTTGAAACTATCTGAACAATATCCCCAATAGACGCTTCGTTGCGTTCATCATGAGCATAAAATTTCTTTTTCTTTACAATAAACTTTTTGTATAAAGGATGCTGAACCCTGCGCTTTACTTCCACTATTATCGTTTTATCAGGTTTATCAGAAACAACTTTACCCTTCTTCCTGATCTCCACCTTTTTTCTCCATCTCATTAAAAACAGTTTTTACCCTTGCAATTTCCTTTCTTATCTGTTTAAACCTTGCGGTGTTTGTTAAATTCCCTCGGGCTTTTTGAAAACGTAGAGAAAATAACTCCTCCTTTAGATCGTGCAATAAAGAATTCAGTTCAACTGTTGTCATCTCTCGTATCTCTTTTACTTTCATTATAGTACTCCTTCCCGCTCTATGAACCTTGTCTTAATTGGCAACTTTGTTGCAGCCCTTCTTAATGCTTCCCGCGCAGCCTCAGGAGGTACACCTTCTAATTCAAGAAGTATTCTTCCTTTCTTTATGGGTGCAACCCATTCTCCTGTCTCTCCCTTTCCTTTACCCATTCGAGTTTCTGCAGGCTTTTTCGAAACGGGTTTGTCAGGAAATATACGTATCCATATCTTACCCATTCTTTTTAAATAATGAACTGTTGTTACCCTCATCGCTTCAATTTGTCTTGCTGTTATCCATCCTGACTCAAGTGCTCTTAATCCATAATCACCAAAATTAAGTGTCGTACCAGCAGTGGCTTTCCCTTTAACTTTTCCCCTCTGGACTTTCCTATGTTTAACTCGCTTGGGCATCAACATATTTAAAATCCTCCTCCATTGATCCAAACCTTTATACCAATCACACCTGATTTTGTAACACTTGTAACCTGAGCATAATCTATGTCTGCATCAATTGTATGGAGAGGAACACTGCCTTCTATATGCCATTCTCTCCTTGCAATCTCCGCCCCTCCCAACCTACCAGCACATTGAATTTTAACTCCTTTTGCACCCATACGCATAGCATTTTCAAGAGCCCTTTTCATCGCTCTCCTTTGCGAAACTCTTTTCTCAATCTGCCTTGCAATAGCATATGCAATGAGAGAAGCATCGAGTTCTGGTGTTTTAACTTCCTTTATATCTAAATAAATATCTCTACCCAGGAGTTGCTTTATCTCCTCCCTTAACATCTTTGCTTCTTCCCCACCTCTTCCAATTACCATACCGGGTCTTGCAGTCGAAATAATAACCCTCATTGTTTCTGTAGTTCTCTCTATTTCTATACCAGATACCCATGCTTCCTTTAGGCGTTCCATTAAATATTCCCTTGTTTTAATATCTTCTTGTAATGTTTTAGCAAATTTCTTTCCCACGAACCATCTAGACTTCCAGTCTTTTGTAATTCCAACTCTAAAACCTATTGGATGTGTTTTCTGTCCCATACTATCTACCTTTCTATTTTATCTACAATTACAGTTATATGCGCCCTTTGCTTTCGTATTATGCCTGCCCTACCAAGTGACATTGCCCGGTATCGCTTAAGCCTCTGGCCTGCATCAATCCTTACTGACTTCACATAAAGGTCATCCTCTTTCAATTCAATATCTCCTGCCCTGTCAATATAGTTGCTTGCTGCAGCATGTATGCACTTCTTCATAATCATAGCTACTTTATTAGGATAGAAATCAAGAATCATCTCTGCTTCTTTCACAGATTTGCCTTTGACCTCGGGTATTATTCTTCTTCCTTTCTTTGGTGAAAGATGAACATTCTTCTGGATTGCCTTACCTATCATTTTCACTTACCAGCCTTTTTTCTTTTTTCTTGCAGGTAGAACTTTCTCTTTTGAGCCTCCATGCCCATGAAACTTACGTGTAGGTGCAAATTCTCCAAGGCGATGTCCAATCATATCTTCCCTTATATATACAGAGATAAAATTCTTTCCATTGTGAACCTCTATTGTTAAACCGACAAACTCTTCGTTTATCACTGAAACTCGACTATATGTTCTAATAGGGGGTTCATCTTCTTTTCTATTTCTAATCTTTTTAAGCAATTTTTCATTTATAAAAGGGTTTTGTGCCATAAATATTATCCTCTCCTTCTTATCTTTCTTCTCTTTATAATATATTTTGATGATTGTTTCTTTGGATTCCTTGTTTTATAACCCTTTGCCAAAACTCCTGTCTTTGAAGTTGGATGTCTCCCTCCAGATGATCTACCTTCACCCCCACCCATGGGATGGTCAACAGGATTTTTTGCAACACCCCTTACTCTGGGTCGCCTTCCCTTTAATCTACTTCTTCCTGCTTTTCCATCCATAATAACATCATGTGCGATATTACTTACCCGACCCAGTGTGGCATATGCACTGGATAATATTAGCCTTACTTCTCCAGAGGGCATTCTTATATGCGCATATTTACCCTCTTTTGCAAGCAATTGGGCTGCAGCTCCTGCTGAACGAACTAAGACTCCACCTCTACCAGGTTCAAGCTCAATATTATGTATCATTGTTCCAAGAGGGATATTAGAAAGGGGAAGAGCATTGCCTGTGATGAGTGGTGCATTTGGACCTGATTCAATTAAATCACCAACTTTCAAGCCATGTGGAGCTAGAATATAACGCTTTTCACCATCTTTATAAAATACTAGAGCTATCCATGCGCTTCTATTAGGATCATACTCTATAGAATTTATTTTTGCTTCTATTAAATGTTTATTTCGTTTGAAATCTATCGTTCTGTATTTACGTCTGACCCTACCCCCTCGATGTGCAGATGTAATTCTACCCTCTGAATTTCTACCTCCAGTACCGGGAAGATATTTTGTAAGTGATTTCTCACTCTTTCTACGCGTAATGCTGGAAAAATTTGGTGGACGGTAATATCTTCTAGATGGGGTTACTGGTCGAGAGCCTTTTTCTTTCATTTATACCCCTTCAAATAGAGGAATAGAGTCACCCTCTCGAAGGGTAATTATTGCTTTTTTCCAGTCTTTCCTCATTCCAGAAAACCTTCCAAAGCCTCTACGTTTTCCTCTCACTACAATTGTATTCACTTTAACTACTTTAACCTTAAAAAGGTCTTCCACTGCCCTCTTAACAACAGGCTTATTTGCATCTATTGATACCTCAAATATATACTTACCTTCCCCCATCTCTTCAGTTCCTCTTTCAGTTATAATAGGTCTTATAATAATATCTCGTGAATCCTTCATCCAAATACCTCCAAAAGAGTAGGAAGTGCATCCTTTGTAACAATAAGCCAGCCTTTCTTCAGAACTTCGTAGGCATTCGCCTTATTTGCTTCTAATATATCCAGATTTTGTATGTTCCTACAGGATTTATAGAAATTATCATCATTTCCGTTATATAGCAGAAGAATACCCTTTTTATATAACCCAATAGATTTAAGAGTAGATGCAAATGATTTTGTAGAGGGATGATCAAACTCCCCCTTATCAATAACTATAAATCTATCCTCTTTTACTCGATTACTAACTGCTGTATAAAGTGCCTTTCTTCTTACTTTTTTATTAACTTTAAAATTTAATTCTTTTCTTCTAGGTCCAAAAGTAATACCACCACCAACCCAAAGAGGAGATTGACGTGTACCAACACGGGCTCTTCCAGTCCCCTTCTGCCTCCAGGGTTTACGTCCACTACCCCTTACTTCGCTTTTATCTTTTACAAACGCATTATTCTGCCTGGCATGTGCTAAATATCCTCTAACTGCATGATAAAGAGAAGATTCGTCAAATTCAGACTCAAAGAGAGGACCGGAAAGTTTTACATCACTCTGCTTCTCGCCATTAATGTTGTAATATCTAACTTTCACAGCCATTATTTACTCTCCCTTTTTCTTATGAGAACTATATTACCTCTTGCACCTGGAATACCACCCTTCAAGGCTATAAGACCTTTCTCCTCATCTACCTTAACCACCCTCACGTTCTTTATTGTTATCCTTTCGTTTCCCATCCTACCAGGAAATTTCTTACCTTTAATAACTCTACCAGGGAAAGTTCCTGCTCCAGCTGATCCAGGCTGCCTGTGAAAACGTGATCCATGTGAAGCGGGTCCTCCCTTAAAACCCCATCTTTTTACGACTCCCTGAAAACCACGTCCTTTACTCCACCCAGTCACGTTTACCAACTCTCCCTCTTTTAGAATACTAACGGGAACCTTACTTCCGATCTCAAACTCTGAAAGGTCGTCTACCCTGAATTCCCGAATTACACTTACAGGAGGAGCTCCAATCTTTTTACTCAAACCAAAAACGGGTTTTTTAACCCGTTTTTCTTTCTTCTCTTCAAAGCCCAGCACATATGCATTATATCCATCTTTTTCTTCTGTTCTTTTATCAAGGACAAAAACTGGAGACGCCTTTATCACAGAAATAGGAACTCTTTCCCCTGTATCTTTAAATATTCTTGACATTCCAAGCTTTCTTCCTATAAGCATCTTTACATCTAATATTTAATCTCAACCTGAATACCAGCAGGTAAATCCAGTTTAGTTAAAGCCTCCATGGTTTGTTGAGATGGTTTATTAAGGTCTATCAACCTCTTATGAATTCTAATTTCAAACTGCTCTCTTGATTTCTTATCAACATGAGGGGAACGAAGAACAGTGTAAATCCTTTTATTATTTGGCAAAGGAACCGGACCTACTACTTCTGCCCCTGTCCTTTTTGCCACCTCGACAATCTTCCTGGCAGAATCATCCAGTATTCTATGGTCGTAAGATTTCATCTCGATTCGAATATGTTTAGCCATTTACTCCACTATTTCAGTAACCACACCCGCACCTACAGTCCTACCACCTTCCCTAAT
>SOIB01000155.1 GCA_004377355.1 Candidatus Stahliibacteriota bacterium
AGTTGTTTTTGCAAAAAACATCTCAGGACGCCTCCTTTTCACTTTTAGCAACTCACACGGATTGACCCGACTCATAAGATTTATTTCCTTTTCCCTTAGGCCTTCTTTCAGCATAGAGCGGACATAGCTCCTCAGTCCTTCAACTGGCGAAGGATTATCTGCCTGACCAAAATCCGTAGCCAGGATGGTAGATTCCGGACCCACCCTTCTGATAGCTTCGGCTATCCTGGCCGGATTCATTCTCTGACCCAAGGAGGTGGTAACAATGGCATCCATTTTCCTCCCTAATGCTTCTTCGATCTCCAGCTTAATTCCCACAAAGTCAAGTAAACTAATATCCTTCTTAATCTCCACTAATATATCGATATCGCTATCCTCTCTCATCTCCCCTCGAATGAATGAGCCAAATAATCCTACTTTTTTAACTCCATAACGCTGCAAAATCGGGAGGATTTTTCGCTTTATCTCCTCAATGTGTGTCTTCATGTTATCACCTTGCCCACCATTTCATATACCGTCAGACTGTGTGAAAATTCTTTGATTTCTCTTTTTCATTGACTATGATTATATATAAAGGAGACGAAGATATCAAGGAGAAGCTTATGTCTTTGGCTAAAACCCAGTTCGAGTGTATAATGTCCCCAATCCATTTAAATCGGTACCCCCAAATTTTTGTATTTTTCGTCTCTCAAAATATACTCCCAGAGCCAGTTTCAAAATCAATATGTAACCTTTTTCTTCTTGATATGTATAAAAGGTCAACTTTTGCTCTAAAAGTTCACATTTGACAAAAATTTCTAATTGTGTTATCAATAAAAATGGCTGATAGGAAAAAGCGTGTCTGGCGGACTGCTAATTTCCATTGGCCGGGCCAGTCTCTCTAATGGGGCTGGCCTTTTTAATTTATTTTACTTTTTCAAACTCAAAAACAAAGGAGATAATTCCCCATTGTCTTTCTCTTTCTTCAATTGGTTCAAACCTCCATCTCATTAAAACGTCAGCCGCAGAGATATCAAATCCTGACCATCCGGATGTCTTCCATACTTCTACTTCGCTTACCTCCCCAGCGGGAGTGACCCAAAACTTCAGTTCCACTTCGCCCTTCATCCCAGAAGCTTCTGCCCAGGCCGGATATTCAGGCTCAATACTTCTCAAAATTCCTCTTCCCGCTATAGATCCCTTAATTCTCTGGGGAAGAACTTTCTTTTGTTCTTTAATCTTTCTTTTCCCATAGATTAAATCTCTTCTGGGAAAACGAAAAATTGGAATAACTGTTTCACCCGGATCATTAGAGGCTTGAATTATTGACTTCAACTTCATAGCTTTCATTTTGTCAATATTCATGTAGCCAGTAGCTTGGATAGTATCAAAATTATGTCTGATACTTAAACTCTTATAAGTTTTTATCTCCATGTATCCCAGATTCTCTATCCATACTATTTGATGGCCAACATTAGTAGTTCCCTGGTATAAATCGAATGTTAGATTGATAATGGGTAATGTAATCGGCTTTTTCGTTTTGTTCTCAATGGTGATTTCAAGAATGTTATTAGGAAGCAAATTTATTTTCTGTATAATAATATTAACAGATATATTCTCTACATCAAGAGAAATTTTTTCTTTGGGCTTTATTCCTAGCCTTATTTTTTCTATCTTATCAAAGATCTTGAATACTTCATCTTTGGTTATATCAAATTTATTAGCGGTCTCGGATAATACAATATCATCGTGTTCTTCGGGAATATAGATTCCATTACGTTTCTCATAAAAATCCCATCTACTTTGGAGGTAATCGTAAATTTGTTGGTTTCTTGTAGAAATATCTTCCTTTCTGGTAATATTAGATGGAAATGATTGAGATTGGTACTGAATTTCAGAAGTTGAAAGTTTTTCTGTCTTTTTACTGGAAGCATAAATCAGAAGTATAGCTATAATACATATTAGAAGGATAACTGTAATAGATATAAGATTTCTTTTTGACAAAATAGCCTTCCTAAATATATCTTTTCATTTCACACATGAGATTTGAATCATAATTATTTTATCGTAATCTGATGGTGAGTCAAATCTATTTTTCAAAGAACAAAATTTTATTCTCCAACATCAATCAATTGATTCTGATCAATTTCTCTTCTTGTTCCTTCTAATGCTTCTGTTACTGCATCCTTCATTCCTTTTTTTACTCTTGATTCTATTTCTTCAGGATTTGTGTTTCCTTTTACATTAATATCTCCAACATTAAATGTATAATTTAATATAGGGGTATGCACTTGACTCAACTAGAATTGCCGCAATTCATAGCTGGGCAAAGTGTTAGGTCGAGCAGCCACTGTAGACCAGCCAAGCTCGCAACTCCTTTTAC
>SOIB01000028.1 GCA_004377355.1 Candidatus Stahliibacteriota bacterium
TTGTTGTGCAGTGATTTGACTTTATTTACTGTTCTATTTCGAAGCTAAATCGGCTAACAAATAATCTCTTCCATACTGCCAAATATTGCCTTATTCTACCGAGTGGATTAGCAAATGGATTAGCAAATAACTATTAACATTATAGCCTGATTGACTTAATGGTATCCATCAATATACTAATAATGTATAATAAACTCACATATAAAATAACCATATTCACTCACTTCTGAATACAAATAATCAGGAGGAATATATGAATCCAACATTACAACAAACACCGGCAGAAGTAAATCATGTCTACGAAACTTTTCAAATTATTAAAGATTTCGAGAATCCTATACAAATATTCCGTGAAGCCTTTCAGAATTCTTATGACGAAGAAGCGAAAGAGATATACTGTCGAATATTAGTTGAACCCCGACTAGGTGGTGACGATTTATTCATTGATATTTGGGACAATGGTTTAGGTCTGTCCGAGGAAAATGTACCGTTTTTCTTTGGTCTAGCAAAATCAACAAAAGTTACCTCAAAGATGATGCCTAAGAATAAAATCGGATACAAGGGTCATGGTACAAAGATATTTTTTAATTCCGAGAGGATAGAAATATTCTCCAAACCAGAGAAGGACAAAGCTGGTTGGGGATACATCCTACTAGATCCTATTAAACAAATTGAGGAAACTAATGAAATCTATCGTTATTCCGAAAGAATTGAGGAGAATAACTGTTCCATTAAACTACCTCCCGATTTTGATACTGGATTCTACCTTCGAATAAAGAATCCTTATCTTTTTAAAACCCAACAAGAGCGTTATATGCTCAATCATTTGTATCTTCGTGATTATTCAAAATGGTACACTGTGTTCGGAAATATTAAGCATCTATTTGATAAACAAGCACCTCAGGTGAATCTTTATTTACACGGTCAAAACATCGATTATTTCATAAATAACTTTAGAGACATAAAAACAATCGATCCCCCTCCCACGATTGTTGAAAAAGATAACGTGCAGTTTGAAGAAATTAAGATGGGTCACTATTTTCCTCTTGAGCGAACAGACGATAAGTCTATGAAGGCGTACGTTAAACAAATTGACAGTAGCAAACAATATTATGACTATTATTCAAGGCGTATTTATCGAGACAGAGTATTTATAGAGAATAATATAAGCTTCAATTTTATAATATTCGTGGAGGGCTACGAAACAAAACGTAGATATGACATTCTTCTTTCTAGAAGAGAAAAGATTAATATTGCTAGAAATTTACAGCATACAGACGGAGAGAGGTACGGATTATGGGCTTGTAAAGGTGGTGTACCGATAGAAAAAGTCGATGAATGGATAATCGGTGGCAGGGGTGTTGGCGCTTATACGTATATGCATGCCTTCATCGATTGTGATGCATTTGATTTAACAGCCAATAGAGGTTCAGTAAAAAATACTGATCTACAAATATTAAACCAAGTCAGGAATAAAGTAACTGAAATTTTAAATAGCAGACCGATCGAGAGTGCATTAAAAGAAAGAGAATATTGGGAATCCTTTGAAAAAACACAAAGAACTATTAAAGGGGATTCTGTAGAACTCAAAGAAAGGTACAAATCTAGTCAGAAAAAGAATGATATCACATTACCGAATGGAGAGAAATTAACTGTACCTTCATTAACGAAAACCGGTTATTCAGAATCCGAAACCTTAATACTTTTAATAAACTTATTGGCTTTTTACCCAGATCTTTTTAAATTTAAGATTTTGGACTATAACACCACAAAGGGGATTGATTTCGTAGTTGAAATGGGAGCTAATCCCAAATATATCGAACTAAAAGGCACTTTTAGGAAAAAAATAAATCATTCATTCCGTAACATATATAAGTTCATTTGCTATGATATGCCGCTTGCCGAAAACGATGTTATTGAGGACGTTGAGCCACTTATTACAAGATTACGTATAAAAGAAGATGATACATTTGAATCTTTCGATATGCCTTTTAACAACAAAAAATATAGAAGTTATGCACTTTACCCAGATTCACCTGGGAAGTTGCAAAGTATGGAAGTAATAGTATTAAAGGAGATATTGTCAGATGTTATAGGAGCAAAATGGTAATAAAAATTCTTAACTATGATTTCGTTATTCATCTAAGAAGTGTTTTTTATTCTGATACAAGATTTTTCTAGAAAATTCCAATCCATAGCATATTATCTTAAGGCTTTTCCGACGTCCTGTTAGGGATTAGCAAAAGATTAGCAAAATGAGACAAGCCCTCCAATATAATAAACATCGGAGGGCTCTTTTAGCTTCGAAAAATGGTACCCCTGCCGGGACTCGAACCCGGGCACGCGGTTTAGGAAACCGCT
>SOIB01000052.1 GCA_004377355.1 Candidatus Stahliibacteriota bacterium
TAAATCAGTTATATTTGGGTAAAATATCATACAATCTTGGGACATCCTCTAATAATAAATAAAAAAGTTATTTCAAACACTTAATTATACTCCTGTCATCAGTCTCCGGTTCCCGGTCATTCGTCCTTATGCTGTTCCAAACATCAATATAATTTACTGAACAAGAATAACATAAACGGGATAGATACAAGAGAAAATAAAAAACTAACAATCATAAACTGATTTACTAATGCTCTATTTCCTCCCTCCCTTTCTGTCACTATTGGTACCGCGGTGACTGGCGGAACAGAAGCTTCGAGCATTAATATTAGGGCTATATTAAAAGAAGGTCTTATCTTTAGAATAATCAGGAGAATTATTATTGGCATAATTATATTTTTAAATAAAATAAATTTCAAAATCTCAGAAATACAAATCTTACCCATCTTTCTGAAATCCACCAACATATTACCTCCGAGTATTAACATTAATAATGGGATAGTCATATTGCCTATCATTCGAAGAGCTGACACAATAAAAGAGGGTATATAGGTTTCTACTCCAATAAGTTTTATAATTATCGCTAACACAGTCATTATAAAAACAGGGTGAAATATTTTTCTCCATTTAATCCTGACTTTATCTTTTCTGAAAAAGAAGAAATAAGTATTAAAGAAAAATGTGGCATAAAACATTATGAAAAAGAATAGATCAACTGTATATTCAGAATTAACACCATAAACTCCAGTTATTATGGCAAGTGGGAAAAATATTCCATTTTGATAGAATAGAGCTAATCCAAATTCTCTTCTGCTATTCTTATTTGAAACAATCATTCCTATTACTGTGATAATGAATGCAACCGCAATGAAAAAAAGCCACCATAATGGTAATTTCCACCAATCTGGTTTTGATAATGGGTCAAAATTAGTAATAATGTTTACAAAAACTAAGCTTGGAAGAGCAATTTCTAATGCAAGAGGAGAAAGAAGAGAGAAAAAATTCTCAGGAACCATCTTTCTACTTAACAACCAGAACCCACTAACTCCTATAAGCAAAAGCATTGCAACCGCTTCAAAAGTAGAAATAAAAATATTCATTTTAAATATTGAAGATCAGAGATAAAAGATCGAGGATAGAAAAATCATTAATTATCGACTAAGATGTTTCTGGAACCACTTATAGGCAAGTGAAAGACCTTCTTTCAAGGATACTTTGGGCTCCCAATCAAGCTCCTTTGAAGCCTTCGTTATATTAAGCCAGATTTCGTGAATTTCTCCTTCCCTTGCTTCTCTATAATCAGGTTCAATATTACCACCCGATATATCTTTAAGTATATTAAAAAGTTCTTTCACTGATGTAGCTTTTCCTGTGCCAATATTATATATTTCTCCGTCTCCTCTCTCAACTGCCTTTATATTCGCCTCAACCACATCAGAGACAAAGACATAATCCCTTATCATCTCCCCATAACCATATAAAACTAACCCCTCACCCAGGATTAAATGCTTGCAAAATATCCCAACCACTCCTGCTTCACCTAGTGGATCCTGGCGTGGTCCATACACATTACCATATCGTAAGGCTGTAAATGATAACCCTTTCCACTCTGAATATACCCTTAGATAATGCTCACATGTCAATTTTGCAACACCATAAGGAGATAAAGGTCTTGGTATCCGCTCTTCCGCAGCATTTTCTACCTCTCCATAAATTGCTCCTCCCGTAGAGGCAAATATAAATTTCTTGACTTTAGCTAAAGATGCAGCATTAAGAAGGTTCAGTGTGCCTTGAATATTTATATTCTCATCCCATAGTGGCTCTTTAAGCGATTTTCTTACATCAATCTGAGCTGCAAGATGAAAAATATAATCAGGTGTGTAACTTTTTATAATAGAACTAATATCTTCATCCCGAATATCTTTATGAATGAATTCTGCCTTGCTATTTATGTTCTCTCGTTTACCTGTAGAGAGATTATCAATAATAATAACATCGGAATTTTCTGAAATTAATCTATCCACAAGATGAGAACCTATAAAACCCGCACCTCCCGTAACTATTGCTTTATTCATCATTTTTACTCACCTCAGAACGTAGGTATGAATTAATAAAGGGATCCAAATCCCCATCAAGAACCCTTTTAACATCCCCTATCTCAAGACCAGTTCTATGGTCCTTTATCTTCTGATAGGGATGTAGAACATAGGATCTTATTTGATGCCCCCATCCTATATCACTTTTTTTCTCCTCTATCTCTTTTTTTTCTTCCTCTAGTTCCTCTAATTTTCTCTGGTATAATTTCGATTTCAATATTCTCTCTGCAATCCTTCTATTTTGCATCTGAGAACGCTCACTCTGACATGTTATCACTATATTTGTTGGTTTATGGATAAGGCGTACAGCTGTATTAGATTTATTTACGTGCTGTCCACCCGGACCGGAAGATTTAAATGTCTCTAAGATTATATCTTCATCCCTTATTTCTATTTCAATATCATCATCCACCAGAGGATACACAAAAACTGAAGCAAATGAGGTATGCCTTCTTGCACCTGAATCAAAGGGAGAAATACGAACAAGCCTGTGAATACCTCGTTCTGCTCTTAGATATCCGTAGGCATATCTTCCGATGACTTCCAATGTGACGTCCTTTAACCCAGCCTCATCACCTCTTTGATAATCAATGAGTTTACACTTATAACCTTTAGCTTCAATCCATCTTGTATACATTCTAAATAGCATCTCAGCCCAGTCACAGGATTCTGTTCCTCCCGCACCAGGATGAATAGACAGTACCGCGTCCCTTTTATCATTCTCTCCTGATAATATAACTTTTAACTCAAATGATTTCATCTTATTCTCCAATCCACCACGAGCCTCCTCAATCAGCTTCGGGTTCTCATCTAACTCTTCAAGTTCAAAGAGATAATCTATCTCCTCCTTATATCCTTTCCACTCACGAAGAAGTTCACTTATCTCTCCTATCTCCTTCATAACCGTCGCTGCCTTTTCTCTATTATTCCAGAAATCCTCATTTGAACTCTCTTTTTGTAACTCTTGTAAAATTATTTCTTTTCCTTCAACGTCAAACATACCTCCCAAGTTTCTCTATAAGTTCACGGAGTCTTTTAATCGTCATTCTTCCCCCCTAAAAAATACTTCCTGACAAGTTCTACTTCATCCTCCTTGCCTGTAATCTTCCCGGTCCATCTAAGCTCAATTATTTTATTCAATATCTCTCCTACAAGAGGACCTTCTTTTACTCCCATCTTCTTTATTGTCATTCCATCTAATTCACATTTTAGTTCCCCTCTATTATCAAAGAAATTCTCAATTATTATCGAATTCGCTGGATATTTCCCAAAAAGATATAGAAGCGAATAGTCCTCAAGATAAAAAAGTTCGTGTACTACCTCAACATTCATCAAACGTTTATTATCTATTTTTCTTACATATTCTATCTGTCTTGATAATCTGTTGTCAAAACCCAATGATTTAGGGCGTTTTTTTTCAGTCAGTGCAAGGATATATGTATTCACATAATCAACACCAAACTGAACGGCTCCAATATCAATCCTTTCTATAAAATTATCATCTGGATAGTTCAATTTGAGAACACGTAGAACTCTATAATCCTTCAAGAATTTTAGAATAGATGAACCATCCTTAAGGCAAAGCTTAATCTCTTTCCACAATCTATCATGCGTTAACCCCTTTAAATACTTTAGGTCCCTCTTTAGATGTTTCTCAGTATCGTGCTCTAAATTAAATTCTAATTTCATCTTAAATCTAATGGCTCTGAAGATTCTAGTTGGATCTTCCTTAAAACTATCTGGGTGTAGAATTCTAATCAACCTTTTTTCACAATCCTTTAATCCACCAAATGGGTCAATCAAGTCACAAAAATTTGTTGGTATTAGGTCACATGCTATTGCATTAAAAGTAAAATCTCTACGCTTTAGATCCACAATAATATCATCTGTCTTTTCTACTTTGGGTAATCCCACCTTACCTCTTGGATATTTCTCTCTTCGGGCAGTGACAAAATCTATCTTCCCTCCACGAAATTTTACTGTAGCATTTGGAAAATCATGATGGTATATAAGTTTTCCTTTTACCTTCCTTCTGAATTTTTTTGCAAGTTTTATTGCATCTCCAACACAGACAATATCAATATCCTGAGAGGTCCTTCCTAACAAAAGGTCTCGCACTGGACCTCCCACAAGATAAACAGAATATCCTAACTTCTCAGATTGCTCACCAATGAACTTTAATATCTTTCTTTGCCCTTTTGGTAAATTAATTCGTATCATTAAGAACTCTTTCTGTTATCTCAGCTGGTGATATTCCATCAGCTTCTGCAAGGAAATTCACAATAATTCTATGGTCAAAAACAGAATGGATAATTGAATTAACATCCTCTATAGATGGTGTTGGCCTTCTGTAAAGATATGCTCTTGCTTTTGCACCCAAAAGTAAGTACTGCCCACCCCTCGGACTTACTCCCCATTCTACATATTTTTTAATAAAATCTATTTTTGTATCATCTACTCTTGTATTCCGCAAGAGAGCAACAATATAATTCACAACTTTTTTAGAAGCTGGCATTGATTTAACTTCATCCTGCACTTCGAGTAGTTCTTTTCTATCTGTAACAGATTTAATATCAGGAGAAATACTTCTGGGTGGACTTGCCACAATATTAAGTTCGTCTTCATAATCAGGATAGTCTACGTTAACAGACAACATAAATCGGTCCAGCTGTGCCTCTGGTAATGGATAAGTACCTTCCTGCTCAATCGGATTTTGTGTGGCCACTACAAAAAAAGGAGATTCTATAGAATAACTTTTCTTTCCATAACTGACCTTCTTCTCCTGCATTGCTTCAAGTAAGGCGGACTGCGTCTTTGGAGGAGCTCTATTTATTTCATCGGCGAGTACAAAATTAGCAAAAACAGGACCTTTTATGAACTTAAATACTCTTTCACCTGTATTACTTTCCTGAATTATTTCTGTTCCTGTAATATCTGTTGGCATAAGGTCAGGTGTAAATTGAATACGAGAGAATGAAAGGCCAAGCACACGAGCCAGTGTGCTTGCAAGAAGTGTTTTTGCAAGACCAGGAACTCCAATTATAAGAGTATGCCCTTCAGAAAGAATGGATATAAGCAACAACTGCATTATTTCATTCTGTCCAATAATAACTTCGTGGACTTTATCACCCACTTTCTTGCTAAAATCACCCATTTAAAAGACCTTTTTGAAGGTACTAAGTATAATATCAACCTCCTCCAAATAAACCCATTTCTTTTTTCCAGGAGCAAAAACATGACCATCAAGAAAATACCAGATTCCGTCTTTCTCAAAAACATAGGAGATAAAAGGACCACCCATCACTTTTTTATTATTCTGCCACACACCTTGTATTCTTAAAGAAGTTTCATTCTTAAATTCTACCGTATCAATAACTATCATAGGAATATAAACACTATCACCTTCAAAGTGAAGAGTAAATAAACTATCCCTAAATTTAATCGGGTCTCGAATAGGTTTATTGCTATAGAGAAGTGTTACTAAACGGTCTGGACTCTTTCTAATATAAGTAATGAATTGGTTGCCCTCCACACTAATATGGTATCCAAAAGGAATCTTATAAGATGCGCCAAATAGTCTTTCCATTTCTTTAGCTTTAATTTCTTCAAAACCATCCAAATATAAAATTTTCTCGTATCTCTCTCTTTCCCTATCTCGAAATATTAGATATATAACACCTGCATATTGATTAATCATCATCTGCGTTTCTTCTCTATCTCTACCGGTTATTATTACAACTGACTGAAATCTAACCCACAAATCTTCCTCTGAAAGGATACCGCCACCAGTAGATAGAGAACTCTTTGCTTCATCTGAAAGAAGCTCATCAATATAATCATCCTTATAAGTTCCAATCACAATTAAATTTCTCCAGTATTGATATTGATTAAATAAAGCAGGTGGAAATTCCCTAACTCTATAAACTTCCTCCCTGGAGGGATAATATTCTACACGCTCTAATACTTTTCTCAGACTATCAGTATTGAATTCTTCCTCTACAATAATGATAATATCATCTCTTCTGCCTGCTGAATGAGGTAGTGAAAGCCCATCACAATTACTAACGATAAGAATCCCTAAGACGCTCAAGTAAAGAAGCAGCTTCTTTATCATAAGGATTTGCCTCCTTCCATTTTTCCAGTAGATATATAGCTTTGCTGGTATCATATCTTAAATTATAAGAGAATAGGTCTCGATAGATTTCTGGTTGCCTTAAAAGGTCCAATACCAAAGAATTTAATTTCTCGCTATTATCTACTGTAAAATATAGATCTAACAAACCAAGATAAGCAGCGCTAACTCCTTCTTCTGCTGTTTTTATAACTTCCTCGAACTCTCTCTCTGAAGCAGTCTCCAATTCCTTTTTCTCATGCTCATTCATGTATTTTCCTAACCTCAACTTATCAAATAATGCCTGACCCTTAAAAAGGTGAATAAGTTTAGTATCCAATTTTTCAAGAAGACTATCTATTATCCCGACTAAATTTTCAACTTCCCCAAGTATTGTATAAATACCACGAAGTTCAATAAGTAAGGTAGTCAGGATTCTAGTATCTTTGGAAAATATAAGTCCTTTTTTGTATACATTTGCTGATTTTCTCAGTATTTCTATTTCTTCTTCACTTAGTTTATGAATATAAGCCTCTGGTCTTGCAAGAATCTCAGCGGTAACCACATCCTTACGCATTGTTCTCCCTAATGCAAAACATAGAGAAGCATAATTCCCCAGCAATCTCCAGGTAGTCCTATCCTTATAGACAGTTGGGTCATCAATAGAGCGATATGAAAATTTATTCATAATAAGGTCCCAGGATTTCCTTTTATCCACCATATTTCTTTCCTTTTTACCAATAAGTCTGAAGGCAAAACCTTCCATTATAAGGTTATCATCAAATCCTCTTCTATGCTCCTCTGCGACGGTTGCAGCAAAATAGATATTTATAGTGGGATTAAAATCATCATTTATATACTTACTTACAAATGAATCAATTGGCATCAAAATATCATTAAGAGTGGGTTTCTTCCCCAGGGACGATACAATAATATTTCTAAGAGTTATTTCACTTAAGATGATAATCCTACCATCCTTGCCTCTAACAGGATAGAGATGCTCTATAACCCACTCCTCAAAATTTTTATCAGTCTTACCTATCCTCTTTTCAAGATGATATCTGCTTTCATATTGAGTACCCCTGAAAGGAGAATCAAAGTCCATAGGAACCCCTGCCCACTTTAGCTGCTTTAGATACCATTCAGAGTTCATAAGAGAAAAGCATGCTACCCTTACTCCTTTCTTTTTTTCAGGCTCAAATTTCCTGAAGTTCTTCACTTCCTGGAGAAACCAGAGAGGGAATGTATCGTTATCTCCGTTAGTAAAGAGGATAGAATAACTTTTAGGACTTGTGAGTAAATTGTAGGCATAATCATGAGCTATCCAGTTACCTCTTCTGTTTACATGACTATTGATATTA
>SOIB01000066.1 GCA_004377355.1 Candidatus Stahliibacteriota bacterium
CAGCTCACTTATAATTTGGTGTTTTCTAATCTTTTAAAGATTGTCAATTATATATTAATAGTTCATTCTGATTGAGGCAGATTTAGGTCTTCGTATAAAATATGATGATTTTCAGGTATTACCTTATACATTTCAAGGGCAAGAGCCCTTATTTCCCATAGTGCCTTTTTTGAAGCTCGAAGTTGTAGGAAATTTCGAAAACTCCTCACATTTATACTCATCATCAATTCTGTTTTAAATGATTCAGGCAGGAGATATTTTACTATGTCGTTGGGAAGTTTATACTCTGATATAAACTTATATACATTTTTAAGACAAACTGCTGTACATGTATAAAATTCATTTAGTGCTTCTTCTGGAAGGTCAGGAACCACACAATATCGTTCTACAATTTTTTTGAAATCAGATAAATCTTCCGCTTTCTCTATGTCTTTATTTTTTACTATATCTTTTAAAGTAAATCTAGTAGAACGAACTGTGTAACTGGCAATTCTGTGACGAACCAGTTCCTGAAGCAATGCTCTTGATACTCCTTCTATCTTAAAAGTATAAGCACAATGTTCAAAAACGGATTCGTGTCTCAACTGGATCAGTTTTCTTAAAAGACTTTTGTCACTCGGACCCATTCCATCTGACTCTGAACCATGGGATACACGTGCAGCCTTAACGATCTTTTCTATTTTATCATAATCAACAAGTTCGACTTTCATCAGTATTCAATCCCTTTTCTCGCTTTTATGCCTTTCCTATAATAATGTTTTATTTCCTTCATATCTGTTACCATGTCTGCTTTTTGAATCATTTTTTTTGTTGCGCTCCTCCCAGTAAGAATTACTTCCATCTTATCAGGTATTAAATCGAGTATTTCAAGGATTTCCTCTTCTGAAACAAGACCCTTGCTCACAGCAGGGTTTATCTCATCTAAAACTAAAATATTATACAATCTTTTATCCATTATTTCTCTTACCCGTTCTAACCCCTTCTTAGCAGTGAGTTTTGCGTCCTCCGGTATTTTATCAAGAATAAAGCCGGTTCCAAAATATTCAACCGGAACTCCCAAATCCCTCAGGGGAGTATCTTCAGAAGATTCTTCTTTTTTAATAAACCTGATGACAATTGGAGAAAATCCTGCACCTATAGCTCTTATAATAAGACCGGTGGAAGCAGTTGTCTTACCTTTTCCATCACCGGTGTATATATGTATCATCTATTATATTATATCTAAAACCCTACATAATTCAAGATAATTAATTCTATATATCCCCAAATTTAAATCAAAACTTAAATAATTATTATATTTACACCTTGACATTTCTTTGATTAACCTAATATATAACGGTATGGAAGAGGTCTTAAAGGAATTATTTCAGGGCATAAGTGAAAAAGAATTTGAGGAAATAAAACCTTTATTCAAACTAGTATATTTTCCAAAGGGAACCCCTCTTATAAAAGAAGGAGAATGGGGGGATGAAGTATATATACTTAAAACGGGTAGTGTTGTCGTAATTAAAAAGGGTCAGGTGTTAGCAGAACTAACATCTGGAGATATTATAGGTGAAATGTCTCCTCTTGAAAAAAAGCCAAGGTCAGCAACAGTTGTGGCTACTGAAAACATAGAACTCTTTGAGACCAACAAGGATAGCTTTTTTAACCTGCTTAAAACAAAACCCATGCTTGCTATTGGGTTACTTAAGACACTTTCAGGAAGAATCAGGAAAATGGATGTGGAGATTGTTGATAGGGAACTTCAAGAGGAAAGACTTGCCACACTGGGAAAATTAGGTTCTACTATTGTCCATGACTTGAAATCTCCCCTTACTGCAATAAAGGGTTATACTTCGATGCTAAAGGAAGACCTAAAAGACTCAAAACTTAAAGAATATGTTAAATCCATAGAAAATTCACTTACTTTTATATTTAGTTTTATTGAGGATATACTCGAATTCGGTAGAGATAAGAGAAGCATAAATATCCAGAAAATTAACCTTTCCTGGTTCTTTAATGAAATAGTTGAATTATTCACAGGGAGTATTGATAGGGATAAAATAAAGCTAAACGTAAATGTCCCTGAGGAGTTAGAAGGGTACTTTGATCTATCAAAAATGAAAAGGGTTTTCTTGAATCTCTTAAAGAACAGCAGTGAAGCTATTCAAGGTGAAGGAAAGATTGATATAGAAGCAAAAGAGATAAAAAACGGTATCATAATTACCGTTTCAGATAACGGAAAAGGAATACCTGAGAATATAATTGACAGAATATTCGATCCATTCTTCACATATGGTAAGTCGGGGTCAGGACTTGGAATGACAGTCGTAAAGAAGGTAGTAGAAGACCATAACGGAAAGATTGAAGTAAAAAGTAAAGAAGGCAAAGGTACAACCTATACTATAACTATCAGTTATCCAGAGATTTAATTAAAATAATTTTAATAAATATAAAAAGTTCCCAATCTGTTTCACAGCTTATAATTCTTTAAATTCTACTTTTACTTCATAAACTTTCTATAGTTTTTTATAAAAAATTACATAATTATAACTCTACCTATCCTTATAATCTCCCTATTCTCGAGTTTTATAAAGTAAATACCACTCTTTAAATCCTTTATTGCAAATGAAAATTCGTTTTGTCCCCGCTACACTACCTCTAAATATAGTGTTATCTCCAACCTGCTCCATATCAGCTATTGCACAATTGATCCTTTCCCTAATAATTTTATTCAATTTTTCACTGTGTCTTCTCTTCTTACTCTAATCTTTGTAGTTATTATTTACAATTCTTTCTCTGTGACCTCTATACCGAACAATATAGTCGTAGCAGTGATGTCTCTTTAGATGGCAGAAGATTGAATATAGAAGACTGAAGCAGGAGAAACTACCCAACCTCGAACTCTTTGAAGCAATGATATCTTTCCTACAAGAAAGAAAAAATCTTTTCCCATTGTACCTTGCGCTCTTTGTGAGAGAAAAATGGGGAGGGATAGGCAATAACTCCTTTCCCTTGACAGAAATAACAATTTTGATAGGTTTAAAGTATGAAAAAATCGCTTCTTATCATCCATCGATTAAATAAACTAAAGGCTTATGGATATTTTAGATTGATTTTGAAAATCGCTGTTTTCAGTTTCTATATAATACCCTTTCATTTGAGATATAATTAATGCAAATTCAAGCCTCTTTAAAAGAAATCTTGGCAGGAAAGACAACTGATGTTTATTTTATAAGAGCCCAGGAGATACTAAAATCAGAAAATAAGAATCCTGAAGTTACAGCAGAAATCTGGACTAAGAATCTACCGGAAAATTATAAATGGGGAATATTCACTGGATTAGAAGAAGCTTTATTTCTATTTAAGGATTTGAATATTGATATATGGGCACTTCCAGAAGGTAGTATATTCTATCATAGAGAACCGGTTTTAACAATAAAAGGAAAATATCTTGATTTTGCTACTTTAGAAACACCCCTATTAGGCTATATCTGTCAGGCATCTGGTATTTCAACAAAAGCAGCACGATGCAAGGTTGCTGCAAAAGACAGGAAAATACTGTCCTTTGGCGCAAGGAGAATGCATCCCTCACTAACTCCATTAATAGATAGATATGCATATTTGGGAGGAGTGGATGGTGTATCTGCTGTTCTATCAGGAGAAAGATTGAATATAAAACCACAAGGAACAATTCCACATTCTGTAATCATCATCCTGGGTGATACAGTCAAGGGCGCAAAAGCATATGATAAAGCAATTACAGAGGAAATCCCGAGAATTATTCTTGTTGATACATTCAGCGACGAGAAAGTAGAAACCCTTAGAGTTGCTAAGGCTCTGGGAAAAAAGCTTGACGCTGTCAGAATCGATACTCCATCCTCAAGAAGAGGTAGTCTTCTGGAAATTGCCCGGGAATTAAGAGAAGAACTCGACCTTCATAACTATAAAAATGTTGGAATATTTGCAAGTGGAGGGTTGAACGAATATAATATAGTCAATCTCAACCAATGGGTTGACGGATATGGTATTGGCACCTGCCTTTCCAATGCTACCACTATTAACTTTAGCCTGGATATTGTTGAAATAGAGGGTAAACCTATAACAAAAAAAGGGAAAACGTCAGGAATGAAAATGGTTTTTGAATGCACAAGATGTGGAATGAGAAAAATTACTATCAACAAAGATATTATCAGTAAATGTGAATGTGGAAATCCAATAAAATCGTTAACTCAAAAAATAATAGAAAATGGAAGAGCAATAAAAGAACCTGAAACTATTAATGATATAAGAAAAAGAGTGTTAACTGAAATAAATTATTTAGATGTATAATATAAGATTTGTAGAAGAGCACATAGAAGAACTAAAGGAAGTCTCAGAGAAAAAAGGACTCTCCTTAGACTTTCAAGGATTTAGAAAATTAAACAAGGAGAGAAAATCTTTGAAGGGTGAAGTTGATGAATTCCGTAGAGAAAAGAATAAGAAGGGGCAAAAGGTTGGAGAACTAAAAAGAGAAGGAAAAGATGCTTCATCATTATTGTCAGAACTTGAGGACTTGAAGAAAGGAGTGACAAAAAAAGAAAAGGAATTAAAAGAGATTCAAAAGAAGGTAAACGATTTCATTTCCTGGATACCAAACAGAGTTCATCCTTCAGTTAATTCTGAACCCACAGTTATAAAGGAGCCCACTGGAATTAAAAAATTCTCCTTCACACCAATTGATCATATTAACCTCGGAAAATCTCTTGGAATTCTTGATTTTCAGCTAGCCTCTACTGTTGCAGGTAGCCATTTTGCTCTATATAAGGGCAAGGGTGCTATCCTTGAAAGGGCTTTAATTAACTTTATGTTAGATCTACATACAAAGCGTCATGGATATACAGAAATCTTTCCTCCTTTCCTGGTTAATGAATATTCGATGTTCACAACGGGTCAGCTCCCGAAAATGAGAGATGATATGTATATAACAAAAAGGGATGGGCTTTTCTTAAATCCTACTGCAGAGGTCCCTTTAACTAACATTCTCGCCAATAAAATACTGGAAAAAGAAGAAATTCCAATCAAATATTGTGCTTATAGTGCTTGTTTTAGAAGGGAAGCTGGTTCCTATGGAAAAGAAACCAAGGGGTTACTACGGATTCACCAATTCAATAAAGTTGAACTTGTGAACTTTGTTCACCCTGAAGAATCCTATAATACACTTGAGCATTTATTAAAAGAAGCATTGGTTGTAATTGAACTTCTTGATTTACCACATCGTGTAATTCAGTTATCTATTAACGAACTATCTTTTGCTTCCGCAAAAACCTACGATATTGAAGTGTATGCACCCGGGGTAGATAAATGGCTTGAAGTCTCCTCTATAAGTAATTTTGAGGATTTTCAGGCCAGAAGAGCCGGGATCAGGATAAAAGAAAAGGGGGGAACAATACATATTCATACACTAAATGCATCTGGTGTTGCTACACCAAGACTTCTGGTTTCTCTTATGGAAAACTATCAGACAGATAAAGGGGAAATTATTATTCCAGATCCTCTAATTCCTTACACTGATTTTGAAAAGATAGGTTGAATTAAAACTATTCTCTTAATCCTATAGTTCAAACTTTTTGCTAAGAGAAGCTATGTCTTCAAATTCCTTAAGCCTTTCGCACTCCTCCTGAATTATAACAAGTTCTTCAAATTCATCGAGCTTTTCCATAGAGTTTATTATAATCGCTTCATCAACTTCAATAATATCTTCCTTTTTAAGTTTTTTGAGAAAATCTTTTACTTTAGAGGGCTCAAGAGCCAATATAACAGATATTTCTTCAACATCAGAAGATATTCCAGTATCAATATTAACTCCAGTACCTGTATCATTCTTCTTTGCCCTATATTTTAGATAGCGAATGAATCGTATTATATCGTTCGGAATACCATGATATATCCACATTTCATTAACCCTTCTAATACGATGTGTAAGTGTACTTATAGTATATTTAATAAAAGGATTTTCGTTAATTTTTGAGAGAAAAGCATCTCTATCTACAATAATTAGTTCAGTATCAGTCTCCGCGATTGCTGAGGCTGAACGGGGCCTTTTATCCAGCACAGCCATTTCTCCAAAAAATGAACCTTCACCCAGAAATGCCAGGGTCTTTTCTTCACCATTATCCATTTCCTTGACAATTCTTACTTTACCAGATTTTATAAGATACATTTCATCATCCAGATCCCCCTCACGAAATAAGGTTTCTCTTGCTTTCAGTATCCTTTCGTACCCGATATTCTTTAATTCCAATTAAACCCTCTGAAAATGAATAACTTTTACCTTATTATTTGATTAATAAACTATAAAATAAGGTTATAATAGGAATGCTATCTTTCGAATTCCTCCTGTAAGGCGATAAAATCTTGATATTTATTGAGTTTTTCCATTGATTTTATTATTATAGTATCTTGAAGTTCAACAATATTATACTTTGTTAATCTATTCAGAAATTCTTTTATTTTATTAGAATCCAGACCTATCATATTCGTAATTTCCTTTCCATGTATATCTATACCTGTATCAATGTACTCTCCTGTTCCTTTGTCGTTCTTTCTTCCTTTATCACTTAGATAATGGATAAAACGCATTTGTTCATTATGAACTGAAACATACTTTAGCATATCATCAGTCTTTCTAAGGCGTTCGGTAAGTGTTAATATAACATATTTAATAAAGGGATTTTCATTAATTTTACGAAGAAAAACATCTCTATTCACTATAATCAGTTCAGTGTCAGTTTCAGCTATTGCTGAGGCTGAACGAGGTCTTTTATCTAAAACAGCCATTTCTCCAAAAAATGCCCCCGCTTCCAATACAGCAAGGGTCTTTTCTTCCCCTTTACTCATTTCCTTGACAATTCTTATTTTACCAGATTTTATAAGATACATTTGATCACCCTCATCACCCTCGCGGAATAATGTTTCTTCTGCTCCCAGTGTCTTTTCGTACCCTATATCTCTCTCAGGCATAAGACCTCCTCTTTATTTCCTTTCGGAGTAATCTCCAGTTCTTGTATCTATAACTACCTCATCCCCCTCGTCAATGAATAGCGGTACTTTCACTGTAGTACCTGTCTCCAATACAGCTGGTTTTGTACCTCCCTGAGCTGTGTTGCCCTTTACACCCGGTTCAGTTGACGTAACTGTTAAAGTTACAAAATTGGGAAGTGATATTCCAAACACTCTTCCTTCTGTAATCCTCACTTTATATTCCATACCCTCTCTTAAATAAGCTTTAGTTGAACCTATCTTTGATTCTTCTATAGCATATTGCTCAAAATTTTCCATATCCATAAAAATATAATTTATATCATCCTTATAGAGGTACTGTGTTTCTCTTTCTTCCAACTTTAACAATTCAAAATTGTCACCTTTTTTAAATGTTTGTTTAATTGTCGATCCAGTTTCAAGGTTTTTTAGAGTAGTTCGGACAAAAGCCTGTCCTTTACCTGGATTTACGTGAAGGAAATCTACCACTTCGTATATTGATTTGTCGAATCCTATTATTAAACCCTTCCTGAGGTCACTTACTGAACCCATCTTATAGGACTATCAATTCCCTTTCAGAGTTAGTTAATACATCACCTCTTTTATTACGAATCGCAACTATATCTTCAATACGTATACCTTGATATTCAGGTAGATATATACCAGGTTCGATTGTAAAGACCATTCCGTTTTCCACAATTCCATTATGGTTTTTAATTGAAACAACTGGCGCCTCGTGAACATCTAAACCTACACCATGCCCTAATGAATGGGTAAAATATTTCCCATACCCACTATTTTCTATGTAATTCCTGGCAATTCTGTCAAGGTCTTTCAATTTGGTTCCCTCTTTAGTAGCTTCTCGAGCAAGCTTTTGCGCCTGATAAACTACATCATAGAGATCCTTATCTTTATCTGTTGGAGTGCCTACGAATACAGTTCTTGTCATATCAGAAGCATAACCTCTATAATAAGTGCTAAAATCCATCACGACAAATTCCCCTCTCTTAATCTTTTTATCTGAGGCAGTTCCATGTGGAATAGATGAACGAAATCCTGAAGCAACAATGGTATCGAATGCTACCTTTTCACCTCCCAATTTCTTCATTCTGTATTCCAACTCGGCTGCAATCTCTATCTCTCGAACCCCAGGTTTTATATAATCTAATACTTCTAAAAATGCTTTATCACTTATCTCACAGGCTTTTTTAATATTCTTAATCTCCTCCTTTGTCTTCTTAACTCTTAAATCTTCAATAAAAGAATCAAAACTCTTGAATTTTAACCAGTCGAACTTCTTTCTTAACTCCCAGTAGAGATTATAGGAAACGTGTCTTGATTCGAAACCTATACGGTCTTTTCTCTTTATAACTCTTTGAGTTGCAATCTCTTTAAAATATTTCTTCCTGGTTAAACAAACCTCTACATTATGAACCCGATCTACTACTTCACCTTGAAATCTGTAATCTGTTATCAGTTTTACCTTACGGGGAGAGATAAAAAGAATACCGGCATCACCGGTAAATCCTGTCAAATAATATATATTCTTTAATGAAGTTACTAAGAAGCAGTCGATATTATTACTTTTAAACTTACTCTGTAATTCTTTTATTCGATCGGGCACAATTATTTCCCGCTCAAACCATCAATCCAATCATGAAAACTATCATCATCTTCCCCCTCCACCTCCTTTGATTTATCCTGAATCTCTCCTTTCTTAAATCCTTCAGTTTCTATAGGTGCTTTTTTATCTAACTTTGAAAAAATACCTTCATCACCTTCTTCTTTACCACTTTCACTTAAATCCTTTTTCTTTGCTTCACTCTTTAATTCATCAATTTTCTTCTTTATCTCCTCATCTTTATTTTTCTCATATAATTCTTCATAGATTTCTAAAGCTTTATCAACAAATCCTCTTTTTTGATATAACTCTGCTAGCTCTGGAGTTAATCTTCTTTCCTCGGAAACCTCCCTTTCCCTGGCTACTTCAACTTTTACCTCCTCCTTTTCTTCTTCAATAGGAATAACAGCTTCTTCAATTTCTTCTAACTTTTCTACCTCTTCTTTTTCTTCCCCTATTTCTTCAAATTCTTCAATCTCTTCGTCAATACTTTCATCTCCAAATACCTCTGTAAATTCCATCTCCTCCTTATGAGCTACCTCTTCAACTTTCTCTTCCTCTATCACAGTAGCTTCGGGAGGTTTCTCTTCGCTTTTTATTTCCTCCTCTTGCTTTCCAAAGAACTCTTCAAATCCGAATTCCTCTTTAACTTCTTCTGCTTCATAAGCAGTGGACACTTCCTCCTCTACTTCTTCCTCTTCCAGTATCTCCTCTACAGCTTCTTCTTCTGGCTTTTGGATCTCCTCAAATTCCATAGTCTCTTCTTCTCCTATCCCTTCATCAAGGGAAAAGATACTCTCAATTTCCTCTTCAGAAACTTCTTCTGTAACTTTTTCTTCCTCGCCAGGAACTTCAGATAATTCAGGTTCTTCCTCCTTTAATTCCTCTCCTTTCAAGCCTTCAATGTCTATTTCCTCAAAACTAGATTTTGGTTCTCCTTCAAGTTTCTCCTCTTCAACTACTAACTCTTCCTCCTCTGCTTCTGGTTCTTCCTCTAAACTGGGGAATTCTTCTCTTTTGAAGTATGAGGACAATCCCTCTTCACCTAATCCTCCTACTTCTTTACTTTCCTTTTCCTCTATCTCTCGGAGCATCCTTTTCGCTTCCCTATCCAAAGGGTCTAATTCTAATAATCTATTTAATACTCTTTTAGCACTTATGTTATCATTCTGCTCCATATATAACTCGCTGAGTTCCTTTAAAGCAAGGATGCTCTGTCTATCTAATTTAGATGCTGTATCCAGATGCTTTATAGCCTGCTCTATTCCCTTTTTCTCTTTAAAACATCTTCCAAGAACCAAGAATCCTGTAGCATATTCAGGATGCTTCTCTATCCCTCTTTCTGCTATTTCTATTGCTTCCTCTAAAAGTCCTTCCTTTCTTAATAGATCTGCATATTGAGCAAATAAAAGAGAATCCGGATCTTTTTCCAGGCGTTCTTTAAGTCTATTTAATTCATCACTCATAAGAACTCCTTTTTTATAATATAAGAAAAAAACTTATCTGTGTCAATAGGTAAAGCTTCTTTATCAATCTCTTTCATTCTCTGATAATTCCTTAAATTGCACCACCAGAACACCCGCCTCTTTCAGTATTTCCATTGCGAAGGAATCAGGATAACCCTCTTTATAAATGATCTTTTTTACCCCAGCATTTATCAACATTTTAGAACATGTAAAACATGGGTGAGTAGTTACGTATAGAGTCGATTCTTCTATTGAGATACCTACTTTAGCCGCCTGAATTATTGCATTCTGCTCAGCATGAATTGCCCTGGAAAGCTCCATTCGTTCTCCAGAAGGAATTTTGAGTTCATCACGAATGCATCCACCCCTTTGTTCACAATGCGTAATTCCACTTGGTGGTCCATTATAGCCAGTTGTTAGTATTCTTTTATTACGAACGAGTACAGCACCAACTTTTCTCCTGAGACACGTTGCTCTACTAGCAACAAGTTCAGTAATCTTCATAAAATATTCATCCCATGATGGTCTACCCATTGTTTATTAATTTCCTCCAATTTCTAATATAGGGAAGTTTATACTATTAACAATCACTCAAACGGTTAATCTGAGATATCCACATAAATCTTTTTCCCTACTAATCTGTCATAATCCTCCCTTTTAATCTTTACTGTTTCTGTATGTGTTCCTGAGTTAAAAACGATCGCATCCTCATTTTTAAAGGACTCATCAACATAGAAAGGTATGTTGTAAAGATTTCCAAAAGGAGGCATCGCTCCTATATCGCAATCAGGGAATAGTCCTTTAAACTCTTCTTCATTAGCTAGATTGACTTTTTTATATCCGAGTTTCGCTACCTTCTTCATTGAAACTACATGGGGGGCTGGTATAACCGCCATAACCATCTCTCCATCACATTTTAACATTACAACTTTTGCAAACTCATAACCAGTTATATGTTCAGAAGCTGCAACCTCCTGGGCAGTAAACAATTCCTTATGCTTTTCTACATCAAATTTGATCCCATTCTCTTTGAATAATTCCTTTAATATTTTTGATATTGCCATAATGCCTCCTTTTTTACAATAAATAAACAGATATTTCACCACAGAGCTCCTAAAGATCACAAAGAAAAAACGCAAAAATGTTCTCTGCCTGCCCCGTAAGGAGGAACCGACTGTACCGGGGTGTCTCTGTGGCAAATATCTATAAGGCTACTAATAAAACTCCTGTTAATCAACCTTGATGAACCCCTTTTATAATCTTAATCATCTCCCTGTGTATTTTTCCATTTGATGCAACGATATTATCTTTTCTATCATCCCAATCATTATTATAGAAATTTGAAACTCTACCACCAGCCTCTAAAACCAATAGACCTCCAGCTGAGATATCCCATAGCTTAAGATGCTTTTCCCAGAAGCCATCAAGACGACCACAAGCGACATAAGCAAGATCAAGGGCAGCAGAACCCAAACGTCTTAACCCTCTGGTTCTCATTAGAAATTTTGAAAACTCCGGGATATTTGAATCTTTTATATCTTCCCTTATATAAGGGAAACCTGTTGCAAGAATTGAATCATTTAAGTTCTCCCGATCTGAAACTTTTATCTGTTCTTCATTCAACCATGCACCACTACCTTTAATACACGAGAAAAGTTCTTTATGTATGGGGTCATAAACAATCCCAAGGATAATCTCCCTGTTAATCTTATATGCGATAGAGATACTGAAGAAAGGAATCCCATAAGCAAAATTGTGTGTCCCATCAAGAGGGTCTACAATAAACACTTCCTTCTTTTCCCATTCTCTGGAATTGGACTCCTCAGCAATCACTCCGATATCAGGATATTTTCTTCTGAGTGCTGTAATGATAAATTCTTCAGATTTTATATCTGCGGTTGTTACTAATTCACTCCCTGCCTTGCCTTTAATTTCAAAGGGTTTCCCAAAATAACCCATGAGTATTTTTCCTGCTCCATTGGAAACCTCCTTTAAAAATTCTAATTTCCCATCCATCAAGTACCACCCCAGATTATTCTATAGATATTTACACCTCCGCGGTAATTTGATACCCAAAGATATTCTCCTCCATTGGATATAGTAATTCCGATAGGATGACCATTCCCATCGTCTCCCGTCTTTACACTGTATATCTGAACCATCTTATCTGTATCTACCACTCCAATTTCATTATCCATATAGTTACAGACAAAAAGGTATTTTTCTGACCATGAAAGAACACAACTTCTTGCTCTCTTTCCCACGTCTGCTATCCCTACATATCTATCTTTCATGAGATCCAATTTTCTTACTACTTCCTCTAAATTATTGGTCTGATAGAGATATGCTCCATTCTTTGTAACTACAAGGTGACGAGGAGTAAGACCTGCGGGTAGATACTTAATCTTTTTATGTCCATTTTTTACATCTATTTTTGACAAGCTACTCTCCCCCATATTTGCAATATAGGCGAATTTTCCATCAGGAGTGAATGCTATACCCCTTGGTTTCCTACCAACATCAATTTCCTTAATTACGGAGAGAAGAGCAACATCAATTACTGAAACTGAAGCAGAACCCCAATTACTCACATATACCCATTTCTCATCTGGAGATACTTTTATAATCTTTGGTTTTTCACCCACATTAATTTTTTTAATAATAGAATCTAATTCATAATCATATACGCAAATCATATCTTTATCATATAATGAAAACCATATATATCTCCCGTTTTGAGTAAAGTCGCATTCAACAGGCTCCCCCCCAGCCGGAACCCTCCTTATAACCTTCATTTCATCATGATCAATTATATTTAGATGATAACCGTACAAACAATTAGCAATAATATATTTACCATCCGGGGAATAATAGATCGATTTTGGTCCAGCATCAACGGGAACTTTCTTTACCAATTCTAAATGGTGGAAATTTTGAGCGGCAATGAAAATAAGAAGAATCATAGGAGCGAATCAATCGAGAATATTCCATCCGGGAGATCGGGATTTATTTTGTATTTAAAGAATCTAAATCTACCTTCAACTCCCTCCTGTGTAAATCGAATTTTTTCTGGAAAATATTCCTCATTGAAAAATACGCTAAGTGGGTAAGAAAAAATATCTTCTTTTGCAGAAAGATATGTCCATCCCGCTATAGTTGAATCAATATTATAGTAATCAAGTGGACTAAAAATTAACCTTGAGAGGGACATCGGAGCAATTGTCTTATCCAACCGATTATCTTTCTCAATGTAAATAAAAACAGAATCTTCTTTAAATATAATAATTTGTTTATCTGGCTCTTCTACCTCAATTCTTGATCCATTTCTACTTATGAATACCAAACCAGAAAAATAAATAGACCAAGTTTCAATTTCCAGAGTTTCAACAAAAGCACACTCTAAGGTCTTTATATTAGAGAATCGTTCTGTAACTGCAGAGAGAATAGATGATGATATTAAAAGGAATATCAACATTCTAAGTCCTCGACCCTTAAAAGAACATCCCTCGGTTTAGATCCTCTGAATTTGCTTACTATTCCAGCTCTTTCAAGCTGATCAATTATTCGTCCAGCCCTCGCATATCCTATCTTCAATTTCCTTTGAAGAAGAGATACTGAAGCGGATTGACGGTCCACCACAATTCTCCTAGCTTCTTCGAACAACGCATCAACCTCACCTAATTCTCCAAATTCCTCTTTCTCTTCCAGAAACTCATCAAGTTCTTCTGTCAGGGGATAATAATCAAGTCCATCAACGAATTCAGTGAATCTTCCTTCCTCAATATTAAGTTTATAACGAAGTAATTTACTGAATTCCTCAATTCGTTCTCCTGCGCCAGGAAGTAAGCGATCTGCAATTACATCAAGGATATCCTCTTCTTTCACTAATGCACAAATTGAATCTGGATCCTTAAACTCATTCTTAAGTAATTCACGGAGATGTCTAAGACCAATAAGATAGACAAGCTCTTTTGTCTCGTCAGTAGTAATATAAGAACCATGAAGACGTTTGGCCACTCCCTCATCTGGTGGTGTGAATAACATATCCCCATTGCCTAAAAGTTGTTCTGCTCCACCAAAATCCATTATGGTTTTGGAATCATGCCTGGATGCAACCTGAAAAGCAATCCTTGCAGGGAAATTAGCCTTGATGAGACCTGTAATAACATCTACCGAAGGTCTTTGCGTTGCAAGTATTAGATGAATTCCAACCGCACGACTCATCTGAGCAAGCCTTATTACAGCGTGTTCAACCTCTCTCCCACTCCTCATCATAAGGTCAGCAAGTTCATCAACTATGAGAAATATGTAAGGTTTTTTATCCTTCACTTTAATGTTATAGCCCTCTATATCACGAACACCTATCCTGGCAAACTCTTCGTATCTTTTCTCCATACAATCAAGTGTTCTATTTAGATAATTAATTGCGATAGACTGCTCAGATATTACAGTTCTTATTAAATGTGGGATACCATTATATATAGAGAGTTCTATTCTTTTCGGATCGATAAGTATAAATCGAAGGTCTTGGGGATTAACTTTATAAAGAAGTGCAGTTATAATCGAATTAATAAAAACGGATTTTCCAGAACCAGTTGAACCAGCTATTAAAAGATGTGGCATTTTTGAAATTGGAGAGTATACGTACCCTCCTGTAATATTTTTACCAATTGGAACATATGTAATATCATTATTTCTTTTGAATTTCTCATTGTTAATGAGTTCTTTTATTGACACTATCTCTCTATTTTCATTTGGAACCTCTATACCAACAACGCCTTTCCCTGGTATTGGAGCAATAACCCTTATTTTTTCAGCCTTTAAGGCCAGCGCAAGATCATTGGACAGATTAGATATCTTTGATAACTTTATTCCAGGATCAGGCTTATATTCAAATCTGGTAATAACGGGTCCCTTTAAAACATTTACAATGGTTCCTGTTATATCAAAATTTTCAAGTTTACTCTCAATAATTTTCTTATATTTTTCTATCGTATTCTCAGACATCCATTCCATTTCAACTGGGTTATAGAGGACATTCAGGAATCTTTCATGGAATTCACCACTGCTCATTGCAAAAGAAAATGCTGGCTTCTTCGGTATTTCTTTTTGTCGCAATCTTTTTATTCTAAATACTTCCATCCGGGATTTATCTTCTTCTTTTTCTTCTAATTTATCCGGGGTTATCGTATCCTTTACTATCCTCCTTACTTTTTCCGGTCTTTTTCTTCTAATCACCCAGGAGAATATTCTTATTAATGGTATAGCTCTAAATTTAAGAACAGAATATAGATAAATATAAAGAACTATGAGAAAAACGAATGAAATAAGTGCAATACTACCACTTATAGTCAGTTTCCCCAAAAGGAAATTACCAGTAATTATTCCTATCTCACCTCTTTTTATTTCAGAAACCCCGGGAAGGATTGATTGAACCAGAAGAATGATAAAAAATAACCATATGAACAGACCACCAAAGTGGTAAAACACCCTTCTTACACTGTTTGTGAAGAGCGATATAGATGCGATAATCAGTATAAATGGAAGGAAATAGGCTGATATTCCAAAGGTTTGATAAATACTCTTAGCTATATATGCTCCAATTATTCCACCAAAGTTTTCTAAAGGATCTCCTTCTGGCGTATAGGTCAAAAGAGAAATATAGATTATAAGAAAGACAAACAGCAGGATTAGCCCATTCATAACCTGTCTCTTCTTGATATCCATATCCTTAATTACGCCAATCAGGGACCTAACCACGAATCCCAGAAGAACCGCCATTATAAGGCTATTTAGAAGTATCATATCTAAATACTATATTTAAAGATAAGGATGTCAAGACAGTCTTACGTATATAACTTTCTCCCGCTCCATTATAACTTTACCCTGAGTGAGTCTTTTAGTGCTCTTCACGTATTTTTTTTCTGTATAACTCACTGGTACTAAACCCGCTTTTTTCATTTTACTGAAACGAACAGCTATAATTGCTGCTTCTTCAATGTTCTCAAATGGAGGAGGTTTATTTTTATCTTTAACTCGAAGGATTATATGTGAACCAGGAGCATTTTTAACATGTAAGAATATATCGTATGGACGGGCATAGGAAAATGTGAGTTTATGATTGGACTCTCTATTCTTACCTACCAACACCTTATATCCATTACCTGTAATAAATTCCCTGAAGCCATGTGAAGGCTTTTCTCTGGTTTTTTTCACTTTCACCTTATCAAATTCTCTTAACAATTTTTCTACATCTTCACTCTGTAAGATTCTATCCCTCTTTTTTCTAAGTTGTTCCAGGTCTTTTTGTATCTTATTTTTTCCCTTTTTAGCTAACTCCAATTTTTTCTTTGCTTTTTTATATAATCTGAAGTAATTTTCAGCATTTCCCTCTGGTGAAAGTTTCACGTCAAGAGGAATTGAAAGCTCTTTATCCAGATAATTTAGCTTTATCTCTTTCATACCCTTCTTAATCTCCCTTATATGAGTAAGCAGGGCTTCTCCTTTTAATCGATAATCATCTGGATCCTTTACAGATGAAAAATCTTCTATTACACTTTCAAATCTTTTTATCTCTCTGCCAATCTCTTTTAAAATCTCTTTTCTTTTCTCTTCTAATAAGTCTTTTTCCTCAAGAGAACTAAAATATTGTATCACTGCATCATTCATGGTGGAGAATTTTCTTCCGTAACCCAGGGAAAAGGGAGAAAGTATGTCATCCAATACAGTAGGCTCGAACTTCCTTTCCACAAAATGCTCTAATAATTCTTTCTTCTCATCTCTGATTCGATTGACAAAGCTCTTTGTGAGCCCTGAAATATTTTCTCCATTTAAAATTGCAGAAAGAAGTTCATTATTATCGGCTTCTAAAATATTCAATCCTTTAGGTGGTTTTGGCACCTTATACTTATCCTTCTTTCTGCCTTTGACACTCCAGATGATATCATTACCTTTAAGTAAGAGACATTCGGACCGCCTACCAAATAATTCAAATACAATCTGTAGCTCCTCACTCATCTTAATTATTAACAATCGGTCAAGTCCATTCTGAAACACATCTTCTACCACCTTACCTCTAAATAGTGATTGATAAAATCCCTCACCTTTTATCTTCTCCAGGGCTATGTGAGTATATTTAGGATGAAGATAAGCACTAAAAGATTTTCTCTTGAAATCTATTGAAATATTATTACCGGATCTAATTATGCTCTTTACTATCAGTCCTTTAACCTCTCCTAACTCTTTTAAGATATAATAAAGAACTATACCAGTAAACAATTAAATCACCCCATTCGAAAAAATTGATAATAGTAACCTTTTTAAAATATGTTTTTTTTCATTTAATTGTTTTTCTTTTACAGTTTTCACTTTACAATTTACATTTTGCAATGAGTGGTTGGCTCATCTTCCTATTCTTGCAAGGAAGGAAGCACCAATAGAAACAAAATATAGAAAGAACAATGGAATCGACGCAATCATCATTGTAACTAAATCAATCGTTGGAGTAATAATTGCAGCAAATATGAGTATTGTAACAATAGAAACCCTCCAATTCTTAATTAAAATTGAAGGTGATAGGATATCTAATTTTGAGAAGAGAAAAGAAAATACAGGCATCAGAAAAGCTATTCCAAATCCTGCCAATAACCACATCAGGAATCCAATATATTTACTTATTGATATTAACGGTATCATAGTTTCCATTTGGAAACTAAGAAGCATCTTTAAAATATATGGTAGAAATATTAAGTATGCGACAGTAACTCCACCATAGAAGAAAGCAATTACAGCTATTAGTAGAGGTGCAATATACTTTTTTTCAACCCTTGTTAATGCTGGCGCAATAAAAATATATAACTGGTGAATGATAAAAGGAAGGGCAAGTACAAAGCCAACCATCATGCTGACTTTAATCCGGATGAATAAAGCTTCCTGAGGAGCAAAGAAATATGTTTTCCCTACCGGGATTGATAGTGTTTGAATAATTTTGCCAGAAATAGGATATATGACTCCACTACCGATTGAAAAGAATAAAAGTGAATATATTAGTCTCTTTCTTAAATCTTCAATATGTTCCCAGAAACTCTCTTCCATTCCTTAACCTGTGTTTTTTTAAAGCCCAGTTGGCAGCGCCTACAGGACCAGCCTTATCACCTAATTTTGCTATTACTATTCTTACCCCTTCCATACACCGACTATCATAGGGATTGTTATCTTCTATAGCTTCAATTATTTGGTCCCCAGATTTTGATACACCACCTGCAAGAACTATTATATCAGGATCAAAAATCTCAACAACATTATTTATACCTATTCCGAGATAAAATCCAAATTCATCTACCACACGTTTTGAATATACTTCACCTCTGATTGCTCTTTTGAATATATCTTTCACAGTAACATCGTCATCTGTAAGAGTCTTATATCGATTGGTTAAAGCATAAGCACCAATAAAGGCTTCAAGACACCCTCGTTTACCACACTTACAGATTGGACCGCTATGATCGATTATCGTATGCCCAATCTCACAGGCAAAACCTCTACTTCCAGTATACACCTCTTTATCTATAATGAATCCTCCCCCTATGCCAGTTCCAAGAGTAAAGCCAACTACAATTCTATAATTTTTAGCAGCTCCATACAGAGCTTCACCAAGAATAACTGCATTAGCATCGTTAAAAACATATACATGCGAACCAGTCTCCTTTTTCAGTAATTCTTCAAGGTTTAGCTCATTAATTGTAGGCAGATTGGGGGGTGTATAAATAATGCCATTTTGAACAAAACCAGGGAACCCAACCCCAATAATAACATCTTTTGTTATATCAAATGAAGCAATTAATTTTAAAAGTTCCTCTTTTATATTTTCAGTCTTAAAAGGAACCCTTCTGAAATCTTTCACGGTTCTCTCTTTTACCCAGCCGGCTTTTATATTCTGACCTCCTACATCAATACCGAGTACAGGGTAATTAAATTTCATAGGATTAAAAGAATCCCTTGAAAGGGATTATATTTAAAGAACTTTTGAATAAAGATTTTAGAGCTAATATTAAGCTCATAATTTCTTGAAGTTCCTTGAAAAGTTAAAATATATTTTACTCTTTCTTGTTTTCACTCCGGGAAATGAGGGCTTTACGAGAGAGGTCTATTTTTCCATCTTTATCCACTCTCTTAACCTTAACCCTTACTTTATCTCCGACTGAAAGAATATCTTCAACCTTATTTACATGATAATGAGCAATTTCACTTATATGGAGTAGACCATCTTTGCCTCTACCAATATTAACAATAGCTCCAAATGGTAATATCTTTTTTACCTCGCCTTCATATACTTCACCAGGTATGACATCCTTAATAATGCCTCTAATCATTGCCTCCGCCCTCTGTACAGATTCTTTATCACTTGCTGAAATTATTACAACACCTTCCTCATCATCAATCTCAATTTCAGCTTTGGTTTTACTAATTATCTCTCTAATAGTCTTACCAGCCGGACCAATTATCTCTCCTATTTTATCCCTGGGGATATCAATCTTGATTATCCTTGGAGCATATTCACTCAATACATCGCGTGGGCGTGGTATAGTTTTCTCCATGCTTTCCAGTATCTCTAGCTTCCCTTCTTTAGCAACCTTCAATACTTCCTTAATTATATCAAGAGAGAGGTCTTGAATCTTCGTATCAAGTTGTATTCCAGTTATCCCTTCACGTGTTCCTGCCACTTTAAAATCCATATCTCCCATATGGTCTTCAGCACCAATAATATCAGTCAATAAACGGTAATTATCACCTTCTTTGACAAGACCTATAGAGAGGCCCGCAACATGTGACTTAACAGGAATACCTGAATCCATCATAGCAAGAGAGCATGCACAAACAGTAGCCATAGAAGAAGAACCATTGGATTCAAGAATGTCTGAAACTAATCTGATTGTATATGGAAATTCATCTTCACCAGGAATAACATACTGAAGTGACCGTTCGGCCAGGATTCCATGCCCAATTTCCCTCCTGCCTGGACCCCTCATCCACTTAACCTCTCCAACAGAAAAAGGAAGGAAATTGTAATGAACCATAAATCTTTTATATTCTTCACCAATCAGACGGTCTAACTTCTGCTCATCCCTCTTTGAGCCCAGAGTAACTGCACAAAGACTCACAGTTTCTCCTCTCTGGAAAATGGCTGAACCATGAGGTCTCGGGAGGACCCCTACTTCACACCTAACAGGACGAATCTCATTAAGAACTCGCCCATCTATCCTTCTTCCTTCATTTAATATCCTATCCCTCATCTCCTTTTTTAGATATTCATCTGTAATTTTTCCCACAAGATAGTGCTGTTCCTCTGGATATTCAGATTTAGTGTTTTCTATTATACTTTCTCTATATTTACTTCGTTCTATCTTACCTGGAATAGTACTCAACTTTTCAAACATACCCGTTACTTTTCCAGAAACCTCCTGATATAATTCATCTGGAATCTTCAGGGGTACATATGTACGTTCACCCTTACCTACCTTCGCCTTTAAATCCTCCTGGAATCGTACCAACTCTATTATCTCTCTCTGCGATATTTCTACTGCAGCAGATACTATATCTTCATCAACCTCATTCATTCTCCCTTCTATCATCGTGATTGCTTTTGACGTTCCAGCAACTATCATCTCCATTTTACTATTTTCCAGCTCACTTACTTTTGGATTTACTATAAACTGATCATTAATCAATCCGATACTTACAGCACCAATTGGACCATTAAAAGGAATGTCAGATAAGCTAAGCGCTGCAGAAGCAGCACATACAGCCAGAGTGTGAGTATCATTTTCCTGATCATGAGACAACACTAACGCTACAATTTGTGTCTCATAAGAATAATCATCAGGTATTAAAGGTCTAATGGGCCTATCGATTAACCTCGAAATTAATATTTCTTTTTCCGAAGGTCTGCCCTCCCGCTTAAAGAATCCTCCGGGTATCTTTCCAGCAGAATATGTTCTCTCCTGATAATCAACAGTAAATGCTGCAAAGTCAAGATTTTCTGGTTGTTCATCACTCGAGCAGGCTGTTGCGAGAACTACTGTTCCCCCGCATGTCACCTTTACAGACCCTGATGCTTGTTTGGCAAGTCTTCCGGCTTCAAAAACTAATTCTTTATCACCAACTTTCACAGTGCCTATATATTCCATAATAACACCCAATTAGAAACGGAGGTCCAGTTCTTTCTTAATCTTGTTAAATCTTTCAGGGTCTTTTCTCCTGAGATAATTCAACAATTTCTTTCTTGTTGACACCATAACTTCTAACCCTTTACGGGAATGAAAGTCCTTTTCCTCCTTTTTTAGATGCTCTGTTAACTGATTGATTCTTTTTGTAAGCAGTGATACTTGAACTTCAGGGGATCCTGTATCCTTATCATGCCGGGCGAATTTCTTCACAATATCCTTTTTACTCATATTTGAAATTTTCATTTATAAACCTCCTTAAGAGTCTTCATCACTTCTTCCTTATTTCTTTTTATGCTTTCTTTTAATAATTCTTTTGATGAGAAACATTTCACCTTTCTGATAAAAGAATATACATCACATTCTATTCTCTGTTCATAAAGGTCACCTGTAAAATCTATCAAATGTAATTCTATCTTTCTCTCTTCTATTCCATGGGTTGGTGAACTCCCAATATAAAGCATAGCAGGAAAATCCCCTTGTTTAATTCTCACAATAGAAGAATAAACACCATTAGGGGGAAGAAGTTTATATTCAGTATCCAATTTTATATTCGCAGTAGGGTAACCTAATTCTTCTCCTAATCCATGCCCCTTACTAACCGTTCCACTAATAGAATATGTACATCCAAGCAGTTTTGGCACCACTTCCATCTCTCCCTCATGAATCAACTCTCTAATCACAGTACTTTTCACTGCTTCCCCATTAACCCTCACCTCTGGATATACTATTACTTCAAATCCCAGACTTTCACCTAAACTCTGAAGATAATCGGGGGTACCCTTTCTTCCCTTTCCAAAATGATGGTCATAGCCAATAATTACCCTATCGGGATTTAACCGTTCCTTAATAACTTCCTTTGCAAATGTATCCGGAAGCATATTTGAAACTTCTAAATTAAAATTAATAAAAATAATATTTTTTACCGAAAGACTATTAAGTAGAGATTGTTTTTCTGTATCCGTTGTTAGTAGAAAAGAACTTTTTACTCTACCAAGGGCTATAGCTGGATGAGGGGAATAGGTCAAAATAGTTACTTCTCCTTGCTTTTTTGCCTCCTGTATTAAACTCCTATGACCTAAATGTACACCATCAAAGTTACCCATAGCAAGAAGTCCAGAAATAGGTGATAAATCACGCCAATTATGTACTGTATAAGACTTTAACAGGCTGAACTGCATAGGTTTCACCCTTTCCTATTCCGATTAAATTACCCAGATGATTTTTTACCTGATATAATCCTTCAGGATAGAATCCTCTAACCTTTCCTCCATGAACAAAATTCCAGACACCTTCCTCATCCAGGGTTATTGCAGATAAATGTGGTAATGCATCCCTCAATTTTATAACCTTCAATTTACCTTCCTCAATATCACTTAATTTTAAAGCGTCGGTAATATCATATGGATCGACTTTAACTCTTGTTAATTTACTCAAGTGGGCTCCATACCCTAGAGAGTTTCCAATATCTCTAGCCAGAGCACGCATATAAGTACCTCTATTTGCTATACATCGCATAACAAAGAATGGAGGAGAAAAATCCAATAATTTAAGTTTCTTAATATATACATCCCGGATTGGTAAGTCTTTAATCTCTATACCCTCTCTTGCTTTCTTATAGAGTCGTTCTCCATCCTTCTTTATTGCACTATAAAGAGGAACCTTCTGTTTAATTTTTCCCCTAAATTTAGGGAGAACCTCCTCAAGTTTTTCCTTTGGAAAATCTGGAACAGCGGTTTGTTTAATAATATTTCCGTCTGGATCATCCGTATCTGTTATAATACCCAATCTAACTGTACAAATGTATTCTTTAAAATCCCCTATATATTCCATCACTTTGGTTGCGTTTCCATATAATACAACAACTAATCCTTCAGCAAATGGATCAAGTGTTCCTGCATGACCAGCTTTTTTGAGATGGAGAATTTTCTTTACTCTGTTTAATAAGGCTGTGGTTCTTATTCCAGAGTCCTTATTTACAAGAATCACTCCATCAGAAGGAATACTGTGCTGAGAGTCTATAGTTTGATGTTTCAAATTCATATATTTCTTGATCTGCTGAAATGTCAAAATAAAAGGTCTTATACTGGAACCCTGCTCCAAATGTTGGACCTACCCTTTTACCTATTCGGTCAATAAAATACCCCGACCTTAAAGAGAAAAGCTCATTAAAGATATATTCTATACCAGCTGCCTTCCAGGTATCTTCCCATATCCCGCTAAAGTCAGTGTAATCATCAATATTTACAATGATTTTTGTTAAGTCTATATTAAATCTCAGTTGATGGCGTTCATTCTCAAGAATTCCAAGTGAAGAACTTAATCGAATAGTTCTGGGAAGAGGATCAGAATTGCCACCTTCAATATAACGTATCTCTGTTCCCATATTCTGAAAGGCCAGTCCCAGACGTAATACACTAAGCCAATCCATTCCTAAGGCATTAATATTCATAAAATTATTCCATCTGTAAAAAACTGAACCATCTAATGCCCATGCATGGCCTGTACCTCCACTTAAAACACCACCAATCTCTCTTCCTAATTCTTCAATTACATCATCAGGAGCCAAAAAGGAATATATATACTTCATACCAAGAGAAAGACCCAGTTTTTCCGAAACGGGCATTGTTCCCGCTAATTTAATAGCAATATCATAAGTAATCCATTCCCTTTCTAATCCACCTACTGTGGCCAAGGTTCTACCGGTGGTTAGATAAATTATTGTAGCTGTAAAATTAATATCTCCTGCAACTGGCATCAAAAACGCAAGATATTCATAATACATACCTGGATAAAGTCCTGGTAACCAATTTGAGTGTTGGAGACCAATAATTTTCTTTTGAGTAAATGCCAAGCATGCATTATTGTAATAAGTTGAGAATATATCACCCTCTATAGCTCCAAAAGCTCCACCCATCGAAGTTGCTCTTGAACCTGGGAATATCATTAAAAAAACCGCTCCGGCTTCAAGTGAACTTGAGAATAGTGGTAGCACACAAACCAATAATGCAAAAACAATCAATATTCGTCTTATTTCTCCTCCTCATTGCAAAGGTTCATAACAATTTAATCTCTCCTACCCCCCTCGTGGGTATAGAATAACATATTCAGTCTTAATGTCAACCCCACCCTTGACATCAATCTACTCCTGTAATATATACATAAAAAGATGAAAAGGATTCATATGTGGGTAAGTGGTATTGTTCAGGGAGTTGCTTTCAGGTATTTTGCAAGAAAAATAGCAAGAGAGTTAGAACTAACCGGTTGGGTCAAGAATTTATACAACGGTAAGGTAGAAATTGTAGCAGAGGGTGAAGAATGGCAACTGAAGAAGTTAGTTATGGATCTTCAAATCGGTCCTCCTGCCGCCACAGTAACAGGAGTTGAGGTCAAAGAGGAGGAATTTAAAAATGAATTTGATAAATTTGAAGTGAGGTTTTAAATGAAAAAACTCAAAAGTAAAATTAGAGATATTCCCGATTTTCCAGTAAAGGGCGTCCTCTTCAGAGATATTACAACACTCTTAAAAGATATAGACGCCTTTAATGAGTCAATAGAACGCATGGCTGAAATCATAAAAGAAAAGAAAGTAGATAAAATCATTGGAATTGAAGCACGTGGCTTTATCTTTGCTGCTCCAATTGCCTATAAACTAAAAGTCCCTCTTAACCTGATCAGAAAACCTGGTAAACTACCTGCAGAAACCGTAAGTGAATCTTATAAACTTGAATATGGTGAGAATACAGTGGAAATACATAAAGACGCAATCACTAAAGGAGATAAGGTGGTAATATGTGACGATCTTCTTGCAACGGGTGGAACTGCAAAAGCCAGTGCACAGCTTGTTACAAGACTGGGAGGAGAGGTTGTTAGTATTCTTTTTCTTATTGAATTAACAGACTTAAAAGGCAGGGATAAACTAAAAGACTATCCTGTGGATTCTATCTTAAAGTATTAGAAAAAATCAAAATCAAAGCCTTTCCATCTCATGATAGTCTAATATTAACATAGCATCCTCGTTTCACAAATTTAGGTTCTATATTTTTACAAACCTATGATAAAGCTTGACGACCTTTGAATTTCTCATTAGAATATTGGACTCTAGTATGTTCAGTAGAATCAGATTTTATATCACGAGAAGGTCATAAAATCCGTTATTGCACTTCAGAATCAAAAAATCATGAAACTTCTCGTTTTTTACAAATTAAAAGGATGGGTAGGAGAAGCGTTTGTTTACAAATTTTTTTTATATGGGACAAATAAATTGTAATATGCAAATATATGTCGCATTATGCATTAAATTTAGAAAGTTAACTTATTGATTCGTGGGCGATTAATTTTTGGCATAAAAATTGTTGTATATTTGCGTTATGAAGTATAAAATTAATATTGGGTTTACTTTGATTGAATTAATGATTATAATAGTAATCATCGGAATCCTTGCTGCTATCGCAATCCCTAATATTATAAAAATTATAAACAGGGCGAAGGAAGCTAGGGTTAGGAGTAATATTCATACCGTGCAATTTGAGGTAGAGTTATATCAAGTTGACCATCCCGAGAGTTATCCATCAGATGTTGATGTAATAAAGCACCATCTCCCAGCACATTTGAAGAACCCCTTTAATGAGACGAACCCTGTTCTTCAATATGCGAGTGATCTTGATATCGATGGAGTGGTTGAGTGCAATTCGGAAATTCTACGAAAAATGGATTTTTTTTTAAATACCATTGACAAATTGTCCATTATTATTTATAATTGCTAAGGTGATATGATGTTATTATGGATTCCTTTACTTATATGTGGGCAAACACCGGTAGAGATTAATTTCTCCAACCGAGAAGCACTGGCTTTAGAGATAACAGTGAAGGATCTGTATATTGGACTTGTGAATCCTGCAACAGGACCTATTGAAATCCCCGGAGCAATTGAAGGTAAGATATATGCGAACACTAATTGGGTTCTGATAAGTTCAACACAAGAAGATTTTATATCATTAGAAGGAAATACAATTCCTATTAACCGATTAAAGTGGAGGGTCGGTGGTAAGGATTACAGCCCATTCAAAATGGGAGATGTTCATTTATTGGAAGGTAACCCAACGAGTGAAGATGGAATGTATTTCTCTGTGGATTTGATGCTGGATCTGAAATGGAAAGATGAAGCAGGGGAATATTCCACAAAGTTGATGTTTACCGTTATGAAACAATAGAAAGGAGGTATAAAATGCGTAGATTTATTTATTTGATTCTTCTTATACCGTTTGTAGTATTTGCGATTGGGACTTCAAAAGGTGATTCTCCTCAATCTCAAACAGCCACTCTTACCCTCAAGATTTCCAACAGTGTTGGTATAACAGTTAACAATGATGCAGAGTGGGATTTCACTACAGTGCCCAATTTCCCACCAGATGTCTTCCCTCAGTACTATTATCCAACCACCCCAGCCTCGAGTCCTTATCAGCAACTTGAGTACATGGTTTATGGTGCGGCTGTAGGAGTACTTTGGGAGGTCATTGTTTCTGGAGACGGAGATCCAAACCCTGCCTGTGGTATTCTGCTTGGAGATATAGAATTCAGTGTAGCTGGTGCGGAGTCATGGACTCCATTCCATACATCCGCTACGCCCGATCAGATTGCAAATGGTTCAGGCAAAACAGCTGGTTGGGTCTCACTAAATCAGGATTACCGCGTTAATATAGATGGCGATGAGGTATCGACTGTCGGTTCAACCGTCACCATAACCTATACCATCCAGACTCTTTAATGGTTAATAAAACTGGCCCTCCCTTCTAATCATTAATATGTAGATGATAAATTTACTCCTTGCTGTTTCCCTCCTTGTTTCTCCTATGCGTATCGAAGTAACCACTTTACCGGGAGTGGTTATGAAAGAAATTATTGTAAAGAATGCCGATGAATTCAATGAATCCCGGTTTGTTATTTATGAGGGGGATTGGAGACTTGATCCATGGGGGGTTGTATCGTACTTTCCTCCTGGAAGCCTTACTACTTCATGTTCTGATTGGATTTCCATAAATCCCCGGGAATTTACCTTACCACCGGGTGAGCAGGAAGTAGTAAGGGTGACATTTGATGTTCCTCCAGAGACAGAAGGCAGTTTCTGGAGCGTTATCTTCATTGAGGGAAAGCCGCCTGAGAGAGAAGAATGGACACCGCTTCTTCAACTTGCGGGTAGAATTGGTATATCTACCTACCTCGAAATTGCCGGAACAGTGGTGCGGCAGGCTACTATCAAGGATATGAAAGTAGAGGATAACAACGTAATTATAGAATTCTACAATGAGGGAAATCACTGGGTGAGGCCTGAGATCAAACTCTGGATTTCCAGAGGAAAAGAGAAGATATATTCTGATTCTGTTAAAACCTCTCTTGTGCTTCCTGAATCCAGGAGATACTATAAATTCAATCTGGATGATCTAGAACTCCATTCGGGTGACAGTATAATAACCCGGATAGATTATGGAGGAGAAAAAATACTGTTGGGGATCAAGGATATTAAATATTAATCGATAATGACCCTTTTTCTTATTTCGTTTACATATTTTTCCCAACTTAGCCATAACCTATATCAGTATCAGGAAGAGACTTTTTCGGTTACAAGCTGGGGAATTGAACTTGAAGAAGATCAATGGACCATCTATTCCCGTTTATACAGATATCAAAGGATGGCAGGGCTTAAGGAATTTACTTTCCGATACGATTCAATATTGATTAATAAGAACTATTATCATTTATTGGCTGGGGATAATAATAGAGTAAGAGGACTTCTGGTTGGATCGAAAACAAAGGGTTTTGGGTGGGATTTGCAAGTAGGGAAAATGCAGGATATTATACCAGGCCCATTCCCAACCTATAATAGGAATCTCTTCTATTCTGAGTTAGATCTCAGCATTTCCGGTCATAATTTTTTCCTTATGGGTAGATGGGATAAAGATAGTTATCTACCACTCCTTGGAGACCAATTTGTGTTTAAACATGGAAACCTTAGTCTGTTGAACGACATTAAGATCAGTTATAGAGATCGCCCCGGGATAGCTTTATATGAAGATCTTTATTACAAAAGGCCCAATCTCTTCTTACGCTCATTTCTTCGTTATTTTAGTTCGGGATTTTCCGATAAAGAGAATATAGTTTACAGCAGGGGAAGGGTGAACTGGGGGATGAATTCTTCATATAGGTTCCCCTCTGGTCTTTCTATCCATTCAGGAGCGGGGTTCAGAGGAATGTTGGATGAAAAACTGGAGTATCTGTTTTTGGGAGGGCTATCTTTTTATATGCCGGGAAGGATCTCATTTGATTTTACCAATAATCTTATGGGGGGAGGATACAGGGATTGGGGATATAGGCGTTATCTCAGACTGAATGTGCCTTTCAAGCGGCATCAATTTCTAGTCAATTATGAAAAGAGTAGCATTAATAGGGAAAGGGAGTCCTTCGGTTTAGAAGGCCAGTTCTATCTTTCAAGTAGGAGCAGGCTGGATCTTTCCTTTGAAAGGATGAGTCTTTATGGATGGGATATCTCCTTTGGCGGAATGCTTTCTCCCTTCAGGAATCTCAAGACAAACTGGAGATTCCAGTATCGAGAAGATCGTCTCTATTATAATACCTCTCTTTCCTGGATTGGTTGGGGGAATTGGATTGGTAGATTCGGTATAGCCGGGAATACGGAGACTAATTCAAAACAATATCGACTTGAAATAACGAAAAGCGGTACTCTGGAGAAATTTGGCATCGGTGGGGTTACGGGTTTGGTCTGGCAGGATGAAAATGGAGATAGGATAAGACAGGAGGGAGAACCTCCAGTCAGGGATATTGAGGTAATCCTTGATGAAGAGAGGAGGACGAAGGTTGATGAGAGGGGCAGGTATAAATTCAGACTGATCCCGAAGGGAGAACATACCATAAAACTTGATATCAAAGGAGTTCCCGCCTTTTTAGGTACGGAAAGGGTTGAGAAAAGTTTTACAAGTGGCTTCTTTGATGTACAGGTAATAGATTTTCCTATCTACGGACTTTCCTCTATTCAGGGTAGAGTCTACTACGATAAAAATCATAATTTAAAATGGGATCCCGATGAAGGAGGCGTGCCCAACGTAAGGGTAACAGTAAAGATAAAGAAGTTCGAGAAGTATACTTACACCTGGCAAAACGGTACATATCTTATTAGCAACCTTGTACCTGGAGTCTATACCGTTACTGCTTCCATTCTTCCTCCTGGCTATGAATTAAGTCCTAAGGGGCTGGTTTTATATATCGAACTCACTCCCGGAACAAAGATAAAAGGACTAAATTTTGGGGTGGCTACCCCGAAGAAAGAGGTAGAAATAAAAAGGTTCTGAACTTCCTCTTCCCCTTTAGGCTTCCAACCCAGATTCATATTACCTCTTTAGCCTCAGTTACACATAAAGCATACAAGATTTTAAAGCGTATCTGTGCTCGGTCCGGTTACTGACCAATCCAGTTTCCTGTATCATCTGGGCCCCCATTGGGAAATAAAAAGGGACCAAGACGCTGTGGATAAGCTTTATAAGAATTACTAATAAATCAATTCTCTCATTTTTTAAACATCTAAATCTAGGCGAAAAGCCCACCGATATATTGCCCAACACAATTATCTCACCATTATTAACTTCTTGGATGAATTGTAATCCCCTGCCACAATCCTATAGAAATACGAACCGCTTGGAACTTTTTCTCCTTTCTCATTTCTTCCATCCCAAATAACTGTATATTCGCCGGGTTCCTTTTTGCCCTCGACAAGAATCCTCACTAATTGACCTGCTAAATTATATATTTTGAGCGATACTTCCCCTTTTTCCTGAAGGATATAGCGGATTCTTGATTCCTTTACACCCTTAAAGAGTATTTCATACACGCCATCCTCATTAACATCTATCAATCGGGGGCTCAAAAGTGGGTGATACCAACCACCGTAGCTGTCTGCACCATCCTCAATATAATTCCACTTCTCAGATTCCCATTCTAAGTTTCCTGTAGTTCCATCAATTACAAGTATCCTATCGGAAAGAAAAACAACTTCTTTTGTTGCATCCCCATCAGTATCTTCACATCCAATAAAAAGATATGCTTCAGTGTCCCAAGTCTCTTGGTATTGAGCGCTTACTGGATAAACCATAAATCCAAAAATTCCAACCATGATTAGTATACGGAATAAGTTTTTAAACACTTTAACCTCCTTATTTTTGCTTATTTTACAACAATATTTCTTCATAGGCAAGCTTTTCACCTAAATTTGTTGGAAGGACGTAAATTATAAAATTAACTTACTATTACAATATTTTCATTCTCCCCCCTTTTATAAAATATAAACAGATAAATCAGACAAGCCAAAAAACCCTTATTTTCAATTCCTTTCTTCAAAATTCAGAAACATTAATAACTTCCCAAAATATAAGGTTTAAAAATGATTTTATAGTAATCATAACACGCTCCAAAAAACTTGACATCATTTATATTTTTGTTATATTACAAAAGCAATGTTTGAGACTAGGATAATTTCATTAGAATCTAGATTCGCGAAGTTGGCACAAACAAGATTTAATGCTTTATAAGTTATTGAGGGCCCGTAGCTCAGTTGGTTAGAGCGCCTGACTCATAATCAGTAGGTCGCGGGTTCGAAGCCTGCCGGGCCCATAACAAAAAATGGAGTTTATTATAATAGGGCGGATAGCTCAGATGGTCAGAGCGCCGGTCTCACATACCGGAGGTCAGAGGTTCAACTCCTCTTTCGCCCAAAAGTGCACGAGAGTGCACTTTTTTTATATTCTGGAGGATATATGGAAATCCAGGAAAAAATGAAGACACTTATGGAGCTGTATGAAAAGGATAAAGAGTTAATTAAAATACAAAATTTAGAGAAGGAAGTTCCCGAAGAAATCACTAGATTAGATGAAGAATTAAATGAACTAAGTGAAAAATTAGGAGAAGAGGAAAAATCTTCAGAAGAGATTGATACGAGAAGGTTGGATTTGGAACGTGAAGTGGAAGAACAGAGATTAAATCTTAAGAATTTCAGAAAGAGAAAAATGGAGGTACATACTAATAAGGAATTTCTGACATTAAAAAGTGAGATTGAACATACAGAGAAAAAGATAATAGAGTTAGAAGACGAATTAATCGATGTTTACCTTGAAAAAGAAGAGCAGGAGAAGAAAACAGACGAAGCCAGTTGTATTTACAACAATAAAAAAGAAGAAATAGAAAAAATAAAGGAATCACTCAATAAGAAGCTTGCTGATTCAAAGGAAGGTTTATTAATTAAGGAGGATGAAAGAAAAAGAATTGCAGCAAGACTGCAGGATGAAATACTTCTTAAAAAATATGATAGATTAAAAGAATCCAGAGGAAGGGGAGTTTCTATTATAGAAAATGAAATTTGCCCGGAATGCCATTCCACCATACCTCCTCAATTATTTGCTGAAGTCCGTAGGGGTGATAAAATAATTACCTGCCACTCGTGTGGTAGAATATTGCTTTATAAGTGGATAGAGTGATCAAAATCTATACCGATGGATCTAGTCGTGGCAATCCAGGTCCTGCAGGAATTGGTATTTTAATAATAGATGATAAAGGTAATGAGGTTAAAAGAATATCTGAATATATAGGTGAAACGACAAATAATATCGCTGAATACAGTGCACTCCTACGAGCAGTTATTGAATGTGAAAAAAGAAAAATATATTCAGTTGAATTCTTCACAGATAGCGAGTTGTTGGTAAATCAACTCAACAAAGTATATAAGATTAAAAATGAAGGATTAAAGCCCTTATATGTAAAATTGTTGAGTAAGCTAATGAATTTTAGGGATTGGAGTATTAAACATATTCCAAGGGAAGAAAACAAAATAGCTGATTTCCTTGCAAATCAGGCACTTGATAAAAAAAGTCGGTGATTTAAAATCAGCGACTTTAATTGAATATAAAATATTTTAATAAATTATTCTCCTAAATTTTCTATTTATCTTAAAAATACCTGGAATGGTATTGAAAACATCAATCACATAATTTACTATTCACTGATATTAGGTACTTAATTTTCAAAAATACACTTTACTACCTTTTTTAAATGGTTATCGCTTAAGATATACTTACCAACATCCTATTAAATAATTAGATTTTTCTCTTAAACTTACCATCCTAATTTCACACTTGACTTATTGATATATCATTTATATATTTTACAAAAGGAAAATGGGGGAACAATATGAAAATAAGCTTTATTAAGCAGTTGATTAATATCGTGGAAATGAGCAATATTTGTGAAATTGAGATAACAAGATTTTTTACAAAGATTAGGATTTCTAAAACTTCCCTAAGAGAAACAAATGAAGAATTAATTTCTATATCAAAAAAAACCAATAGAGAATCTGGAAAGTCAGTAAAGATTGAAGAAGTAAAAAAAGAAAAAAAGAAAGAGAAAAAGAAAGAAAAGGAGGACAATATCCATACTATTACTTCACCAATGGTTGGAACTTTCTATATAGCTCCAGCCCCTGATGCACCTCCATATATTGAAACCGGGGATCGTATCAAGAAGGGTGATGTAGTGTGTATAATTGAAGCTATGAAAATAATGAATGAGATTGAGTCTGATGTGTCTGGTGAAGTTGTTGATGTTTTAGTAACCAACGAAGAACCCGTGGAATATAATCAGGAATTATTCATTATAAGGAAAACTTAAAGAATGGATTTACGAGAAGTAATAAATAAAATGATTGAAGCCGATGCATCGGACCTTCATTTAAAGGTTGCCATTCCTCCTACAATAAGAATAAATGGGGAACTTTCTCCTTTAAAAATGGACCCTTTAAACAAGGAGGAACTCCGTCGTGCTGCTTCCTCTCTAATGACCAAAGAACAACAAAACCGATTTGTTGAAGAAAAAGAAGCTGATTTTGGTATAGGAATTCCAGGGCTCGCTAGATTCCGCGTTAACATCTATATTCAGAGAGGAACTATTGCCATTGCAATTAGACCGATACCCAAAGATATAAAAACCACTGAAGAACTCAATCTTCCTTCTATACTTGAAGATCTGGCTCTCACTGTAAGGGGGCTTATCCTTATAACAGGAACCACCGGGTCAGGAAAATCAACAGCTTTGGCATCAATGATAGAGCACATTAACAAGAATAAAAGAAAACATATAATAACCATAGAGGACCCTATTGAATTTCTTTTCACAGACAGACAATCAACTATCTCTCAAAGAGAAATTGGAACCGACACAAAGAGCTTTTCTTCATCACTTAGGTACGTCCTGCGTCAGGATCCAGATATTATTATGATAGGAGAGATAAGAGATATCGAAACAATGGAAGTGGCTTTGAAAGCCGCTGACACAGGACATCTTATATTCTCTACCCTTCATACTTTAAATGCTTCAGAGACTGTAAACAGAATTATTAGTTTCTTCCCTCCCTATCAGCATCTACACATTAGAATATTACTGGCAAGCGTATTAAAAGGTATCATTTCACTTAGACTTCTTCCGAGAAAGGATGGCACTGGAAGGATCCCCGCCACGGAAATTCTCGTATCTACTCCAACAATAAGGGAGTACCTGCTGGATGAAATAAAAACAATGTTGATACCTGAAGCAGTTAGTGATGGTCAACAGTACAATATGCACTCATTCGATCAAAATATTATGTCACTATATAAGGACGGTATTATAGATCTCCAAACCGCCCTGGATAATTCAACTAATCCTGACGAATTTAAAATGAGATTGAGGGGCATTGAGCAATCTTCAGCCCGATGGTAAGAAATGGAAAAGATCCTTATAGCCAACAGAGGAGAAATAGCACTGAGGGTAATACGGGCTGCAAAGGATCAAGATATCAAAACTGTAGCAATTTTCTCAGAAGTAGATAGTGATTCTCTTCATGTTAGATTTGCAGACGAATCTGTCTGTATTGGAGGTTCCTCACCAGAGGAAAGTTATCTTAATATACCAAGAATCATAGCAGCAGCAGAAATAACCGGAGCAGACGCAATCCATCCTGGATATGGATTTCTTGCTGAAAATCCCTCATTTGCTGAAGCCTGCGAAGATAATAACTTTATTTTCATTGGTCCAACATCAGAGATTATTAAAAAAATGGGAGATAAAGTAGAAGCAAGAAAAGTAATGAAAAAAGCAAATGTTCCGGTAACACCGGGAAGTAATGGTGTTGTAGCAAATATTGATGAAGCACTAAAAATCGCTCTGAAAATAAAGTACCCGGTAATCATAAAAGCTGCAAGTGGCGGAGGGGGAAGGGGACTACGAATTGCAGGAAACGAACTTGAACTTAAAACCGGATTTGTAATGGCAAAATCGGAAGCTCAGGCTGCATTTGGAGATAATAGGTTATATATAGAGAAATACCTACTAAATCCACGCCATATAGAAATCCAAATATTATCAGATTCTCACGGCAATGTAGTACATTTAGGAGAAAGAGAATGTTCAATACAAAGAAGGCATCAGAAATTGGTAGAAGAAGCTCCCTCAACTGCTATCGATAAGAAACTTAGGGAAAGAATGGGAAAAGCTGCAATTTCCGGGACCCAGCAATTGGGTTACACATCTGCCGGGACCTTTGAGTTTTTAGTTACTAAAGATGGTGATTTCTATTTCATGGAAATGAATACAAGGATCCAGGTAGAACATACAGTAACTGAAGAAGTAACAGGCGTTGACATTGTATCCGAACAGATCAAAATTGCTCAAGGGAACTGTATATCTGTACACAAGCAGGACCAAATCCATTTAGAGGGACATGCAATAGAGGTCCGAATCAATGCTGAAGACCATACAAGGGGTTTTATCCCCAAACCTGGTACAATAAACGCTCTACACTTCCCCGGGGGTCCAGGTATACGAATAGATAGTCATATATACCAGGGATACACCATACCCCCCAATTATGATTCACTCCTCCTTAAACTGGTCTCCTATGGAATTGATAGAGAGCAAAGTCGAAAAAGGTTACTCAGAGCATTAGACGAATTTGTCATTCGTGGAGTTCCAACTACTATACCATTATACAAAGAAATACTCACCCATCCTGATTTTATCAATGGAAAGATAAGTACAAATTTTATAGAAAATCTTGAATATTGACTTTAGTATAATTGGGGTAACAGAGAGAAGGTACTGTGGAGATAGGGTAGTTGAAAGTGTTAGAGCAGCAGCAAAAGGAGGAATACGGACAATACAACTCCGGGAAAAAGGACTTTCGGATATTGATTTTTTTAAAACGGCTTTCACCTTAACAAAATTAAAAGAAGAAATGGATATAAATATTTTCATCAATGATCGTTATGACATCGCCGAAGCTGCATCCTGCGATGGAGTTCATCTTGGAAATGAAGATTTACCGTTATACGCTGTTAGAAAATTTTACAAAGGCTGCATTGGGAAAACTGTAAAAAGTAAAGATGAGGCAATAAAAGCGCAAACTGAAGGGGCTGATTACATCGCGATTGGTCCTTTCTATAATTCCAACACAAAACCCCAAAAGATATTATTGCAAAAAGATATTTTACCGGAAATTAAAGATGCTATATCAATACCTATTATAGTAATTGGTGGTATTACTCCTCTGAATGCTTCTATACTTTTTGAAATGGGAGCAGATGGAATAGCTGTATCTGAATCCCTCTTCAAGGGAAATGTAGTAAAAAATGCAAAAAAACTAATTGATGTGACGAGTAAATATGGCGGTAATTAAGTTTGCATCTCGTGAGGTAATATGCAAAATAGTATATTACGGACCCGGACGTTCTGGGAAGACAACCAGTATAAAATATTTATATTCCCGTATACCGAATAATAGAAAATCAGATATGATTTCACTTGCAACTAAAGAGGATAGAACCCTATTTTTTGACTTCCTACCTTTGGAATTAGGAAATTTCAAAGGTTTTAAGGCAAGACTCCAAATTTATACGGTTCCAGGGCAGGTAATCTATGACTCTACGAGGAAACTGGTCTTACGTGGTGCAGATGGAGTTGTATTTGTTGCAGATTCTCAAGAAGAAAGATTCGATGATAACAGATGGAGCTGGGAAAATATGATGGAAAACCTTGAAGAAAGCAGTATAGTTATAGGTGATTTACCAATTGTATTTGAATATAATAAGCGTGACTTAGAGCACATAACCCCAATTGAAAAACTTGACACTCAACTAAATTTTGATGATTGTCCTTTCTTTCCCACAATTGCAACACAAGGAAAAGGAGTCATTCCAGCATTTAAAACTATTGGAGTATTGGTTTTAAAAAGAATTAAAGATCGTCTAGGAGAAAAATAGTGTCTGAAATAATATTTGGAAACTTCAATGCTGAAGCAATAAAAGCAATAAAAAAATCTCTAAAGTCAAAGGAAATCAATCCCCTCTACATTCATGGACCTTATGGTTCAGGGAAATCCTTCCTTGTCCAAAAAATGGAAGAAGAATATAAAGGTAAATCCATAACTATTGAAGCAACAAAATTTGAACCATCCCTTATAAATGAGTATCTCGATTATGATTTATTTATACTATCAGATTTAGAACTTCTCCCTCTAAGATCCCCAATTCCAGAAACTATTTTTGATATCCTGAGTTACTATATTGAGAAAAAGAAACAGATTGTATTCACATCAGACAGACCACCCTACGCTCTTAAGCTCTCAGAAAGGATTATATCAAGAATTGAGCGCGGTGTAACTGTCAAAATTAAACCATTTGATAAAACCTCAAGAGAAAAAGTAATAAAGACACTTTGTAAAGACCTGCCACCAAAAATTATAAATAATCTTATAGACGAAGATATCGAGACAATTAGTCAGGCAATTGGAGCAATAAAAAAGGCAAGGGTCCTGGGTTATGTAGTTAAAAGGAAAGAAGAGAGAGAAAAAACAAAACAATTATTGTCAAAGAAAACAATGGGAGAATTTGATAATTTTGTAAATGATATCAGAGAAACTTTTTCTGAAACAATTGATAGATCCGCAAAAGAGCACAAACTTCGTGAGGAATACAGTTCAAAGATGTATGTCTGGAAGATGAAGGGATTCAACACTGATTGTATAAAAAAAGTTATAGATGGGCCTATTGATAAGCTAACAAGTGAGTTTGTATCATTTACTATGGATATACAACGACTTATTGAACTACAGAGGCAATATGGTGTGGTTAATATAAAGAATTTATTAAATATGGGAATCCTCTCAAAAGAAGAGATTAAAGACATAGAAAAAGCGCTATTTAATCCAGATAAAACAGATTGGTTAAGCATAAGAATAAGTGAACTTGAAAACCAGGAAGAGGAACTTCTTAAAAAGCCCACTGAGGTTGAAATTAAAGAAGCTAAAAAGGAAACATCGAGTGTCAATATTGATAAGCTAACAGAGGAACTTAAAATAGATTTAAACGCCAATAGTTTCCGGTTTCTAAAAGAATTTTAAAATGTCAATTAAAGGTTCACTAAATGATATTTCTATAGCTGATATATTGCAGATGCTCTCACTCGGTAATAAAACTGGTGAACTTTCAATAATTAAAGAGGAAAATCTTGTGCATCTATATGTAGAATCAGGAATACTAAAAGGTGTGCTCTGGATGAATAGAGCCAATAAATTGGGCAAAATACTCGTTGAAAAGGGATATATTGACGATGAAACCCTTAATAAGGTCCTCTCATTCCAGGAAACCCAACCTGAAATCCCTCTTGGGGAATTGTTGCTAGACTTAGATCTTATAGATGAAGAAACCATTGTTAAAAATATAAAAAAACAAACAAGGGATACGATAATTGAGTTATCTGAATGGGATAGTGGGCAGTTTGTGTTTGAAAGCGGAATAGAATCAAAAATTAAAGGCGTTCCAGTTTCAATAAAAATAGATGATTTACTTCTTGAATCCGCTGCCCTTCAGGACGAGTTAAAAGCCTCCTCCCTACTGGATAAGGAGAGTATTCTGATTAGAGCTCAAATTCCTGATTCTGAACTTTCTCTTGATGAAAACGAAATGAAGGTGCTTGAAAAGATTGATGGTAATAGGTCACTTTATACAATTTTGACATCACTACCTTTGGATGAATTTGGAGTACTCCAGATAATATCTAAATTATTAGATGAAGGAATTATTAAAAAAATTGAGCTGGATAAAGAAACTTTAGAAAAAGCAAAATTAAAAAGTCACGAACATAGAAATTTGGGAGTCGCTTTTCTGCATATAGGAATGTATGAAGAAGCTTTGAGAGAATTCAACCATATCCTTGGACTTGAACCAGATGACAAAGAAGCCCTATTCTACAAGGGTATAATAGTATATGAATCGGGAGATACCAAAGAGGCAAAAGAAATTTTTGATTCAATCCCATTTGGAGATGAAAACGCTGCTGTACTAAATAACCTTTCAGTAATTATGGGACTTGAAGGAGACCTGAATAACGCAATAAAATATATAGAGAAAGCAAAAGCTATAGAGGGAGAAAACCCAGTAATTTCACTAAATAAGGCTATCCTTTTAATTAAACAGAACAAACTGGAGGAAGCAAAGAAAATTATTGAAAACATAGAGCAAAAAACTTCTTTCACTCAATTTTATTATTCTTACGTTTTAACCAAGCTTGGTAATTTAGAAGAAGCTCTATCGGAGCTTAAAGGTGGTCTTAATATGGATCCTAAGTTTGGAGAGTATTACTTTAATTTAGGAAAAATTTATGAAGCTATGAATGATGAAAAGAAAGCAGAAGAAGTGTATAAAAAGGGATTAAAAGTTGATAGCAGTTCAATCATCTTATCAAAGGCTTTAATTTCGTTTTACTACCGTAATAAAACATTTGATGTGTGTGAAAGAAAAATTGATTCATTAATATCATCTGGCGTTGAAGATTGGGACCTCTATTTCAAAAAGGGTAATATACTGTTCCAAAAGGGAAAAGGAAAGGAAGCTATAGACACATGGGAAAAAGCTCTCAAACTAAATCCGGATAACGAAACAATAAAAAGTACTATTGAAACAGCAAAAGAACATGAAAAGAAATCAAGATCAGGATTTTAAACGCATTGTTAGTATAATTAATAAGGTAACGGATTTTAATCTAGACCATTATAAAATAAAGCCACTACGAAGAAGAATTCACTCTCGTATGAGGCGTCTGGGTATTGACAATTATGAGGATTATACGAATTATCTGGCAACAAACAAAGACGAGGTAACAATCCTTGAAGAAGCTCTCACAATAAATCTTACCCGATTTTTTAGAAATAAAGCAGTGTTTGAATATATAAAAGATGAAATACTTCCATCTTTAAATAATCCCTCAATATGGAGTGCTGGTTGTGCCAGTGGTGCAGAACCTTTTACACTTGCAATCCTTTGCCATGAACAAAATTTGAATTGTTCAATAGTCGGCACAGATATTGACACAGAATCCATTAAAAAGGCTAGAGAAGGTATCTATGACATTTTTTCCATGAAAGAAGTAGAACCGGATATTCAGAAGAAATATTTCAAGAAGGTTGGGAAGAATTATAAAATAATAGACAAAATCAAAGAAAGAGTCAAATTTCAGCAGTTAGACCTTAAAGACATTAGCTTTGAAAGTGGGTTTGATTTAATTATATGTAGAAATGTCTTAATTTATTTATCAAGAGAATTCCAGGAGCAAACGTTATTATGTTTTCATAAGGCACTTAAACCCGGGGGTTACCTTATTCTCGGAAAGGTAGAGTCCCTGGTTGGGCAGGCAAAAGAACTCTTTAACCCTCTTAATCTAAAAAACAGGATTTATGATAAAAGGTAATAAAATAATAGTAAAAACCGGAGAATATTCAGTTTCGGATAATTGCAATGTACTAATAACACATGGATTAGGTTCATGTGTCGCTGTTACTATTCACGATGAAGAAAATAAAATTGGAGGGATGCTACATTACTTACTACCTGAAAGCCCTAATAAAGAGAAAAAATCTAAATATGCAGATACAGGTTTAGATTTACTTCTTGCAAGATTATTGGAGTTAGGCGCTAATAGAGAAAAATTAAAAGCAAAATTATTTGGTGGTGCAATGATGTTTGGTGATTTTATAAAGGATAAGAGTAAATCAGTTGGAGGCAGAAACATTAAAAAGGCTCGTGAAGTCCTGGGAGGTTATGGTATCCCTATAATAGGAGAAGACGTAGGAGGTAACTATGGTCGCTCAGTTGAATTTGATATAGCAACTGGAATAGCAAAAATAAATTCCTATATAAAAAGAGAGAAATCAATTTGATAGATGTTCTAGTTGTTGATGATTCAGCATTCATGAGGAAAGTTTTAACTGATATCCTGAATGAAGATCCTGCAATAAATGTAATTGAGACAGCATCTAATGGAAATGAAGCAATAGAGAAAACCGCACTACTCCGACCAGACGTAATTACAATGGATGTTGAAATGCCTGGAATTAATGGAATTAAGACAGTAAGGCGTATAATGAAGGATTATCCTACTCCTATTATAATGGTCTCAGCTTATACAAAAGAGGGAGCCGAAAAAACTATAAAAGCTCTGGAAGCGGGTGCAATAGATTTTGTTGAAAAACCAGGTGGAACTATATCCTTAAAGATAAGAGAAGTAAAACAGGATATCTTAAAAAAAGTAAAAATAGCAAAAAAGGCAAATATACCATATACAAAGAAAGAAGCAGGTTTGATAAAGAAACCAATACATAAATTGAAGATGAAAACATTAATTATAATTGCTGCTTCCATAGGAGGTCCACAAGCCATCTATCTTCTCTTATCACAACTCCCCAGAAATTTTCCTTCTTCAATAATTGTCGTTCAACATATGCCAAAGGGATTCACTGGCGCATTCGCAAAAAGATTAAATCAAAATTGTAAGATTAAAGTAAAAGAAGCAAAAGATGGAGATATTTTGAAAGACGGAGAGGTCTTAATTGCACCTGGAGATTTTCACCTTGAGCTAAATAATAGCAACGAGATCAAACTAAACAAAAAACCTCCCTTTCATGGCATCCGTCCATCAGCAGACATAACAATGAACTCTGCTTCAGATGCCTTTGATGGTAATATAATTGGAGTTGTCCTTTCTGGGATGGGGAAGGATGGAGCAATTGGTGTAAGGAAAATAAAACGTAAAGGAGGTATAATTATAGCTCAAGATAGAGAAACCTCTGTAGTTCATGGAATGCCAAAAGCAGCTCTTGAAACAGGATTTGTAGATCATATTCTACCACTATCCAAGATAACAGGTAAACTTACGGAGATAGTAAACAATGTTTGAAAAAATAAAACAGCGACTAAATGAGATAGAAGACAAGTCATATAAAGAGGAAGATATAAAAGAAGAACTTGAAAAAATACTTAAGACTATCATTCAAGTAAAAAGAGAAATAACAGAGCTTGAAGAGAAAACCAAATCTTTATTAGAACAAGGTGGTAGTGATAACGAAAAAGATGAAGGTCAAGGAGATATGACAGGTTTTATAAGTGGAATTCAATCCGCTCGTGTAAATGTGGAAACACTTTTGGATAGAGGGTGGAATTACATCGTATCTGGAAAATATAAAGAAGCTATTAAGGAACTATTACGTGCAAAGCAAATGGACCAAAGAAATGTACAGATATTCAATCTTATTGGATGGGCTTATATAAAAATGGAACAATATGATAAAGCTAACTCAACCTTTCAGGATGCACTGAGAGTAGATGGGGAGAATGAGATGGCTCATACAAATATGGGGTTTTTAAAATACAAGAAAGGACAATACGCTGAAGCACTTAAAAGTTTATCAAATATTTCTGAAAATGCCAAGAATAAACAGGCAGTATTATATGCATTATTTTATCTTGGATTGATCTACTATGAGAGAGAAATGTTTAATGATGCAATAGAATTACTTAATGAAGCAATAACTCAAGGACCAAATCTTTATGAGGCGTATTACTATCTGGGTATGGCTTATAAAAAACGAGGCTTAAATAACATGGCTACTCAAATATGGAAGAGATTAATCGATATAAATCAATACAATATATGGGCTAAAAAAGCAGTGGAAGCTCTGGATGGTCAATAAATACAAGAGTTAACAAATACAAAGAGTTGAAATTATAAATGTCCAAAAAGAACAATTCCCATCACGTTCAAAAAAGTGAGAGTAAGGAAAAGGGGGAAGCGAACAGGAAGAAAGAAGATATCCCAATTATTCCACAGCAAGAGATGATTATTATTCGAGAAGGAGAGGAATTCTATGGCATCCTCCTTGATTATGTAGATGAAATAAAAAGAGATATAACTTTAACTGAAGCACCTAATCTTGGTGAGTTTGTATCTGGTATAACTGAAATAATGGGTAACATGGTTCCAGTTATTAATTTCTCTAACCTTATAGGTCTAAAAACAAAGGGAGGAAGAAAAACACCGGTATTAATTGTTAAGATCTCCAATCAAATTATTGGTCTACAAGTCGATGAAGTAATAGAAATTGTAGAAATAAATAAGGAGGAAATATTATCTCTCCCTGATATATTTCCTCCAATGATACTCTCTGGTGCATATGATTATAATAATAAGGTAGTAGGTATACTGAGGTTAGAAGGTTTGATAAAAGGAAAACATATTCATTCACTTAAGGATTTAAAATGAGTATTAATTATGAAGAAAAAAATAAGTTAATTTATAGATATTTAATAATAACTATTTTACCAAAGATAATATTCGGGATTCCAATACTACTCATCGCCTTTCGTTTTTTTACAGGCTTTCATCATAATCAAAAATTCTATTTTACCATAATTTTAACAATTATTTTTCTTGAGATTGCATATTATATAATACATTCACTACGCCTAAAAAAATTTCTAAATTTAAATGATTCGGATTCTTTATATAAGACACCAATATATACAGCTTTTCATACAGGTCTTAATTTCATTTTTTTCGCACCAATTATATTTTTGCTTTTAAATCATTCCCAGAAGATTGTAACCATAGGTGAGTTACTTAAAGGAGTCTGGCATATTATTCCTGTTGGAATTATTGAATTTTGTTATGTTTACTGCTTAGGTTATTTAATTTTTACTCCACTTTATAAAACCTTTGAAGGGGTAAAATTCAAAGGATTATCTTTAACGGAAAAATTCTTAGTAATCATCGTTCCTATGCTACTTTTCTCGTTCTATAATGGTTACATCTTGAGTAAATCCTGGGTAGGTTACATTTACTTTCTGCTATATATATTCCCTATTTACGCTCTAATCAGATTTATAAAGGAGCCTATATATTCACTTGCTGAAGGATTTGATAAAATCCTTTCTGGTAACTACAATCTATCCATAAATGTATCAGTTGTATCAGGTGATGAGCTACAAGTACTTAAAGATAAATTCCAGAGTATTCTCATGTTAATATCCAATATTGTTAGTCATATAAAGGAATCCGCATCAGAAGTTAAAAAGCTAGCAGAAAATATTTCTACTGGTACTAAAAAGCTAAGCACCTATAATGAGGATATCTGTAATTCATTAGAGGGGATAAACTCAAAATCACATAATATCAGAGCTTATGTCGAATTAATAAAGCGATATATTGAAAATCTATCTTTAACATCAAAAGAATTTGCATCCCAGACGCAAATTCTAAATAACATTACAAATAAATCTGTTAATTTAGCAAACACAGGGGAAGAGATAAGCGAAGAAGCAGTCAATATGATACAGAGAGGTGCTCTAAAAGTAAAAGAGTCTACCAAGAATCTTGAATTTCTGATTAAAAGTTTTAAGGAAGTTAAAGGATTCTCCTCAATGATGGGAGCAATATCCAATGATACAAATCTTCTTGCACTTAATGCATCTGTTGAAGCAGCAAGAGTAGGAGAGGGGAGTGAAGGCTTTAATGTAATAGCTGAAGAGATTAGAAAACTGTCCAATGACTCTGCAAAATACCTGGAAAAAATGACAGAGAATATAAAAGAGATGAATAATGCAGTCCTATTATTCAGAGTTAACACCGAAGAGAATGAAAACATATCTCTAGAGATTAAGGAAAAAGTGGAAAAGACTAAAACGACACTTGCCGATGTCTCTGAATCAATCGCAATGACAATGAATCTAGTGGATCAGACCCCGGGAATCATAAGTGATGTATCAGATTCAATAAACGAAATAAAAGAGGCAGTTATCCTCGTAACCGAAACAACAGAAAAGCAGATAGCCAACACAGAAGATATCTCGATAATAACAGAAAAGCAAATCAAAACGATGGATGTAACGGAAAAAGTTGCACAGAATCTTTTCAAATTAAGCGAAGAAATGATAAAAGGAATTGAACACTACAATGAATAAGAGTATTGTATTCTCATTAGCTGAAATATTTTTTGGCATTCCAATAAATCAAATTAAGAGACTTGGAAAACCAGAGAATATAGAACCCCTAAAAGGAGCACCCGATTGGATTAGTGGCTTTATGTCATATAGAGATAGTATGTTGCCATATATAACACTCTGGAATATCCTTAAAATCCATCCACCTTCTAAGGAATTTTTACTATTACCTTCTAATTTTGATTATTGTGCATTTGGAATTTCCAAAATAAATGGTATATTCGAGATTGAGATAAAAGAGAAAAATAGTAATATCTTTAAGATTCCATACATCATGGGATTTGGAGAATTTCATGAAAGAGTTGTTATATTTGTCGATCTTAACAATTTTCTCTCACCAGAACAAAAGAATATTGTGGGGAACTTTTATAAGAAAAATGAATAAAAATAACATTCCTTTCTGGAGGAAATTCTTAGGTAGTTTTTTCTTTATAGGTAAAATAAAGGGTGGAGGAACTTACACCTCGATTATCGCAGGATTCCTTTTTTATTATTTTTTGGATTGGAATTCGGTATTATATTCAGGAATAGCTGTAGGTATCATTATTCTGGCAATTATTCTCTCATACGACCTAAAAAAAGATTTTTCCTGGTTTACTCTTGACGAACTTGCTGGAACAGCCCTAACTTTTGCTTTCCATACAAAAACTATCCCTACTCTTGTAATAGGATTAATAGTCTTCAGGATTTTCGACATTTTCAAACTACCCTTTATCAAACGATTAGAGAGAGTTAAAACAGGAATTGTTCTCGATGATATAATTGCAGGTTTAATTGCAAATGGATTCCTCTGGATTGTGAGATATTTATGGATACTTCGATAAAAAGTGAAGGAGAAAGATTAGCAAAAGATATAGGAACTCTTTTAAGAGAAAAAGGGTTAACTCTATCAATTGCTGAATCATGCACTGGAGGATTAGTAAGCAATTTGATTACTTCTATCCCGGGAAGTTCAGCCTATTTCCAAGGAGGTATAATCGCTTATTCTAATAGAATTAAAAAAGAATTATTGAGGGTTCCTGAGGAGACTTTAAAAAAGTTTGGAGCAGTTTCTGAGGAGGTTGCAAAAAGTATGGCTAATAGTATAAGAGAGTTAATGAAAACTGACATTGGAATCTCCACTACCGGGATTGCTGGTCCTGGCGGTGGAAGCGAGAGAAAACCTGTAGGAATGGTAATCTTTGGAGTTGACATTAAGGGAAAAATAACTACTAATATAGAGTACTACAAGCCATCACGTAAACGGATAAAGATGCAGGCTGCAACTGATCTGCTGAAAATTTTAAAGGATAATCTAAATAAGGATTAGCATGAGAATATTTACTGCTATTGAAATACCTGTAGAAGCAAAAATATCTATCAAGGAGATTATAAATAATATTAACACAGAAGCTATCTTAAAATGGGTTACGAAGGAAAATCTTCATATAACTCTTAAATTCATTGGGGAAATAGACTCACCCGATCCAATAGAGAATGTTTTGAATGATGTTAGCAAGGATTTTCAACCCTTCAAGATATCCCTTTCCGGGCTTGGGGCTTTCCCCTCAAAAAATAGGATTAAAGTTTTATGGGTTGGAGTAGATGAAGGTAAAAACCAATTGAAGGAATTATATAAAAATATTGAAAAAAGGATTATTCAATTTGGGTTTAAAAAGGAAGAAAAGGATTTTACCCCTCATGTGACTATAGGAAGAGTAAAGAAAGGATTACTTAAATTTCCGAATATCGACTTTTTCTACCCTCCGTTTCTTGCAAGAAAGATAACATTGTTTGAGAGTATACTAACACCTTCCGGGCCAATATACAAAATTTTGTACAGTTTTCCAGAAGACACAGATTGAATATGAACCCACCATTTGCATATTTCTTCTCAATACTAATACTTCTTTTTGTTACTGCTTCTATAAAAAGGTCTCGAATAATTGACTATTTTGGAGATAAAATTTTGAGTAATAACAATGAGAGATTTGCAACTATCTTATTGGTAATCTTATCTTATATACTATCTCCGCTTTTCCTTTCCTTTGTTCTTTTCTCATCCTTTGATAAATGGCTTCTAAGGTTCAGAAATAAATCCAGGATAAGTGTATTGCTACTCACTTCAACTTTACTTGGTGGAATTATTCTACCTTTTGGTAATATGAGAAATGTTTATATTACAATATTTTATGGAGGAGGTAGCCCAGGTATACTACTATCAGATTTTGTTAGAGTTATGTTCCCACTGTGGATTGCGGGTCTTATTATCTTACTTATATACTCATATTTTTCTACAGTAAAGGATGAAATAAAACAAAAGAAAACAAAGACTAAATGGAGATGGAAGGAACTTGTGTTTTCGTTAATACTTTTAATTTTCATAATTGCTTATTTTAACGGAAAAATGAGTTCATTAGGATTTCTCTTTATCACTGGAGCGTTCTCCTTCGCCTTTATAAGCATGGAAACACTAAAGCAGGTTGATTGGTGGGTGCTTATTCCTGCTGGTTTTGTCTTCGTTTTCTATTATCTATTAAACAACATAGATATCACTTTAAATGTATGGACAGGATTCTTCACTGGTAGTATATGTTCTCTTTTCTTATCATCCAACATATTATCTTACATTCTACCATTCTCCGGCATGGAAAGCCGATTTCTACTATACGCTATATCGGTTGGGGGATTGGGAGGAATTCTCGGAACCGCTGAAAGCATATTTATGTGGAGAAAAGGCAGGGTTGAACTAGATTGGAAGTTAATGCTCCGGATATACGGAATATGCCTCTTGGTTGCTTTATTAATACTAGTTTTAGGAGGTTTTTATGGATAATGAAAAAAAGAAAGCGCTCGACTCCGTAATGAAACAGATTCAAAAACAATATGGGGATTGGGCGGTTATGAAACTGGGAAGTAAGAAAAGAGCAGATGTTCCCACAATTCCAACAGGTTCAATTTCTCTTGACCATGCTCTTGGTATTGGAGGAATACCCAGGGGCAGGGCAATTGAAATTTTCGGACAAGAAGCTTCTGGAAAGACCACTATTGCCCTTCATATTGCAGTAGAAGCACAAAAAAAAGGCGGAACAGTAGCATTTATCGATGTTGAACATGCTCTCGACCCTAAATACGCAGAGCAACTTGGTGTGAATATAGAGGATCTTCTTATATCTCAACCCGATACAGGGGAAGAGGCTCTCGAAATAGCAGAGATGTTAGTAAGAAGTGGTGCAGTCGACCTTATCATAGTAGACTCAGTTGCAGCGCTTGTTCCAAAGGCTGAAATAGAAGGAGAAATGGGGGATTCTCATATTGCACTCCGTGCACGCCTCATGTCACAAGCACTAAGGAAATTATCCGGTGTTATGAGTAAATCCTCTACCTCTGCAATTTTCGTCAATCAGGTTCGATATAAGATAGGTATTCAGTTTGGCAATCCCCTGACAACTCCTGGAGGTCTTGCATTGAAATTCCATACAACTATCAGGATGGAGATAAGAAATATAGGTGCAATTAAAAGGGAAACAGAATCTGTTGGTATGAGAGCAAAGATAAAAATTGTCAAGAATAAGCTTGCACCTCCTTTTAAAGAGGCTGAATTTGATATAATGTATGGAGTTGGAATATCAAAGGAAGGGGAATTAATTGATCTAGGTCAATCCCTAGGATTTGTTGAAAGGTCAGGCGCCTGGTATAATTACGGAGATGTGAGTCTTGGTCAGGGACGTGAAAATGCAAAAGAATTCCTCAAAGAGAATCCCGAGATAAGTGATGACCTCGAGAGAAAAATAAGAGAAAAACTTAATATATCAGATGAGCAAGATAACAAGGATAGAGGAGCAGAAGAAGAAAAAGAACAGAGTTAATATCTATATAGATGGTAAGTTTTCTCTAGGTTTGTATAAAGATACTCTAATAAAATACCATCTCTATGAAGGTAAAGATATTACGCAATCAGAAATTTCCCAGATAAAAAACCATGAAATTCTCACAGAAGCAAAAGAGAAAGCTCGAAATTACTTATCTTACAGAATACGTTCAAAAAAAGAAGTAAGTGATTACCTTTACCGGAAGCAAGTCAATAAAGATGTGGTTTATAAAGTAATAAGTGATTTTGATAATGCCGGACTTTTAGATGATCATGAATTTGCTCTTATGTGGGTAAAAGACAGAAGTATGAGAAATCCAAAAGGAAATTTCGTATTACGCCAAGAATTAAAAAATAAAGGAATTTCAGATTTAGATATCGAATTGGCATTAAGAGATATCGACGAAAGAGAAAATGCACTTAAGGCTGCATCTAAGGCTCATAAAAAATTTCAAGATAAGAATAAGATAATGGCGTATCTCGTACGACGTGGATTTTCACACTACCTATCAAAAGAAGTCATAGAAGAGTTATTGGAAGAAAGTCACTAGTCCTAAGTCATTAGTCTCTCGCAAAGACACAAAGATATTCTAAAAAATAGTTAAATAGTTGAATAGTCAAATAGTTAATTAGTAACACTGGAGGGTTCGAGGATAATATAAGTCATTAGTCTATAGTCTTTAGTCAATGTTACACCAATACTTAAGAACCCAAGACCTAATTTCTATTGACTTTGGACGTAGGACTTCGGACCTCGGACTTTATATAAAAACTCGATAAACTAAAAAAACTAAATAAACTCAGTACTCCACACTTCGAACTAACGGAAGACTCTCGACCCTCGACTCATGACTGAGTTCCCCATGCTTCTCTTATCAAATTTCTTCCAATCCCTAATCTTAACCTCGGTCTTCCGCCTCTAATCATCGGTCATATTCAGCCACAGAGACACTGAGGATGTAGAGAAATCTCTAATTTATTGAAAATTGAAAAATGTATTGCAATCTACTGTCAAGAAGTCAATCCTCATCCCCCTCAAACGCAAATATATCTCAATGTCTAAATAGAGCCTGTGCGTCAAGCTGGGAAAATTGAGCTTGTCTTTTCGTATAACAAGTCCGAAGAACATTTTCATACCATTTTTTATGACCTATGACTAAAGACTATTGACTCAAGCTTATAATAAAAACTGACTAAAAAGTCAGTTTTTATTTTCTCTTTGACAATTGAATAGATGTTTTATTATATTTGGACAAGCCTCTCGTTATATTAGTACGACTCGGCTAAACACATTACTGTGCGTACACCTGTCGCCTATCAACCTTCTAATCTCGAAGGAAACTTAGTTTCCCGTCCAAAGACAGGAAACGGGAGACCTTATCTTGGAATGGGCTTCCCACTTAGATGCTTTCAGCGGTTATCCCTTCCGGACATAGCTACCCTGCTGTGCCACTGGCGTGACAACAGGTACACCAGAGGTCCGTCCATCCTGGTCCTCTCGTACTAAGGACAGCTTTCCTCAAGTCTCCAGACGCCCACGGAGGATGAAGTCCGAACTGTCTCACGACGTTCTGAACCCAGCTCGCGTGCCACTTTAATGGGCGAACAGCCCAACCCTTGGGACCTGCTTCAGCCCCAGGATGTGACGAGCCGACATCGAGGTGCCAATCCCCGCCGTCGATATGAACTCTCGGGCGGGATGAGCCTGTTATCCCCGGAGTACCTTTTATCCGTTGGTCTGCGGCCCTTCCACACGGTACCGCAGGTTCATTAGGCCCGCCTTTCGGCTCTGCTCGGCCTGTCGGCCTCACAGTCAGGCTCCCTTGTGCCCTTATACTCTTCACGCGATTGCCGACCGCGTTGAGGGAACCTTTGGACGCCTCCGTTACATTTTAGGAGGCTACCGCCCCAGTAAAACTGCCTGCCAGACAATGTCTCCCACCTTTCACAGGCAGGGTTAGAATCTCGACATAGAAAGGGTGGTATTTCACTGATGGCTCCACCAAGGCTGGCGCCCTGATCTCAACGCCTCCCACCTATGCTACACAAACTATACCAAAACCCAATGCCAAGCTACAGTAAAGGTTCCGGGGTCTTTTCGTCCTTCCGCGGGTATGCGGTATCTTCACCGCAACTCCAATTTCGCCGGGATCCTCGTTGAGACAATGCCCAAGTCGTTACACCATTCGTGCAGGTCGGAACTTACCCGACAAGGAATTTCGCTACCTTAGGACTGTTATAGTTACAGCCGCCGTTCACCGGGGCTTCGGTTCAGAGCTTCTTCTCGCCGAAGCGAGAATAACCCCTCCCCTTAACCTTCCGGCACTGGGCAGGCGTCAGCCCCTATACGTCGCCTTTCGGCTTCGCAGAGACCTGTGGTTTTGATAACCAGTCACCAGAGCCATTTCACTGCGACCTCCTGACGCTGAACCGGCCAGCGGTATCACGTCTGGAGGCACCCCTTCTCCCGAAGTTACGGGGCTAATTTGCCTAGTTCCTTAACGAAGGTTCTCCCGTTCGCCTTGGTATACTCTACCCGTCTACCAGTGTCGGTTTGCGGTACGGTCACCCAGGTATCACAGCTTAGAAACTTTTCTTGGCAGCTTGGCTAAACCACTTCTGCCTCAGGGGCTCGCATTCGTGCCTCAGCTCAGCCGGTGGATTTACCTGCCGGCTTCAACGCCTACACACTTACACCTGCACAACCAATCGCAGGCTGGCTTACCAAACTGCGTCCTTCCATCGCTCAACCAGGGTGGTTCCGGAATGTTGACCGGATGTCCATCGCCTACGCCTTGCGGCCTCGGCTAAGGACCGACTAACCCGACGCGGATTGACCTGCCGTCGGAAACCTTAGACTTACGGCGAACACGGTTCTCACGTGTTTTACGCTACTCATGCCTGCATTCTCACTTCTGCCCGCTCCAGCCGTCCTTCCGGTCGACCTTCCTAGCAGACAGAACGCTCCCCTACTGCCCCCGCCAAAAGGCGGAGACCCATGGCTTCGGTGCCAGACTTAGCCCCGTTACATTTTCCGCGCAAGACCACTTGACCAGTGAGCTGTTACGCACTCTTTAAAGGATGGCTGCTTCTAAGCCAACCTCCTGGCTGTCTCGACAGTCCCACATCGTTTCCCACTTAGCTCAAACTTAAGGACCTTAGCCGATGGTCTGGGCTCTTTCCCTCTCGACCACGAAACTCATCTCCCGCGGTCCGACTGCCACGCTCTGGAGTACCGGCATTCGGAGTTTGGTTGGGTTTGGTAAGCGATAAGCCCCCTAGCCCATCCAGTGCTCTACCTCCGGTACTAAACGCGTGACGCTAGCCCTAAAGCTATTTCGGGGAGAACAAGCTATCTCCAAGTTCGTTTGGCATATCACCTCTACCCACAGCTCATCCTAAGCTTTTGCAACAGCTAAAGGTTCGGGCCTCCACGAGCGATTAGACTCGCTTCA
>SOIB01000100.1 GCA_004377355.1 Candidatus Stahliibacteriota bacterium
AATAATCCCTTGAATAGTCTGTTTCAGCCATTAACAGAGTTCAATGAATAAATTAAAATTCAATCAAGTGCATGAACTTTTCCAGAAGACGGAGACGTAAAACTTTCAATCTTTGATATTGCAGGTAGAGATGTTGTAAACTTAGTGGATAAACATCAATCTCCTGGATTTTACAGGATTAGCTGGGATGGAAAGGGCAGTGATAGAAATGATTTAAGCTGCGGCGTATATTTCTATCGATTAAGTGTTAATGATTACATATCTGCAATAAAACTCATACTTGTAAGATAAAAAACGAGCAAGATCTAATCTATTTCAAAAATTTCATGAACGGTACTTAATCCTTTTGAGAATTAAGAAAATTGGGATTTTTTAAAAGCAATTCTCTAAAAAGTGTAAAATGGATTACATATATGATGAATGGATTACATAGGTGTTTAAAAGTAAGTAATTGGAAACCAATCATATAACTTATGGTATGAATTTTGCAAGAATAATATTGGAGGTATAGATGATAAGAAATAAAGGGTTCACACTTATCGAGTTATTGGTAGTAATTGTTGTAATAGGAGTTCTTGCCGGGGTAGGTATTTACTACTTCAGGGGATTATTTATAAGACAACGACTAGAGGAGTCAAAGAATGAAGTTATAGCTTTTTATCAAAGAACTAATAAATATGCAACTACAGATGGTAAAGATTATAAAATTGAAGTGGACAGGCAGAATGAATTTTTGCGGTGTATGAAGGCTTCAGCTGCCGCAACAACCAAAGACTCACTGGGATTGCGGCAAGGATTAGACCTGGAGCATAGTGGAGGTGCTACAATAACATTTACCGTAAATGCAGATGGAACTGTGGATGATGATGATAATGAAAGGGAGTTCACTATTACCGATAGTGAAATCGGTAAAACAATAGAATTTTATATTTCTCCACTTGGAATAATGGAGGTGAAGGTAAAATGAATAAATATAAAGGTTTTACACTTGTGGAGCTCATTGTTTCAATCCTTATATTTACAATTGCTATGACAGGGATTGTTACGTTCTCTGCAAGTAATAATAGAAGGATAATCCATAGTGAGAAAAGGGCGAGGTTATCAGTGCATGGTGAGAAGGCTTTTGAAGATTTTAGAGGGAGGATTATGCAGGAGACCCTAGCAGATCCAAATCGCCTGGTTTTTGATTCTATATGGAATACACATGCAGCAGGTGATACTCTCTTTAAAGACTTGGACACAATTAAGGGGATGGTCGTCGAAAGCTCTATTTTACTTACGGAATTTCAGTTCACCGAGGACAGTCCAATAGCGAGTGGTTCGAGGATTAAATGTCTTCTTATTTCGAAAGACTACTTTGGAGACTATGTTGATTCAACATTTATTTTACTTTCACGACATAGGTAGGTTTGAAATGAAAAACAAAGGTTTCTCTCTCATTGAACTTCTTATGGTCATCACCATTATGGGAGTTATTTTCACAATGTTTTATCAAACTTTCTTTTATCAGCAAAAGAGTATGAGAAGACAGCGTCAAATATCAGAACTCAATATGAAAGCTAGAAAAGCGAGCCATTATATTGTGAATGAACTCAGACAAATCGGATTCTCTGGTAGAGGACTATCTCCACTTCATACATTTGGGATTGTTTCTGGGAATGTGAATTCTATCCAATATACACACGACCTTGATGGTAGTACAGCCGGTGTAGTTGACGCAGAAGATATTCATATGATTTCAGTCAGTGGAGACACTCTTCTTATAGATGGAGATTGGGCTTTGGTGTTTGTTGATTCACTTGGATTTAAATACATAGATGTTACTGGTAGTGTAGTTGCACCGCCTGTTAATGAGGTAACTACCGGTGGTAGTTGGATTTTACCAGGTATGTCTCATCCTATAAGTAGAATTGATTTTACACTTAGATTGGTTCATCCATATAGTGAAGATACAGTTACTTATAATAATACAGTAGCAATAAGAAATTTAAGGCCTTAGGAGGTAAGAATGGATAAGAAAAAACAGGGAATTTCAATGATAATAGTGCTATGGATAATAGCAATACTAACAGTTCTTACCACAGCAACTGCATTAATGACAACAAGCGATATTGCTTCCACATTGAATCTGGTAAAGAGGAAGAGGACAATAAAATCAGCAGAGACAGCGAGTGAGTTTGTGGTATCCTTCCTACCAGAGTATAAGGATTTAAGTAACTTAGTTTCCAATGATACATTTGTGGGTGGAGGAGATACGACTTATGGACATAAGATGTACTTGACCCCTGACTCTTCGGATATAGGTATTGTAACTCCCTTACCACTTATAAGAGAGTCTGGAACAGTAGGAGAGGGTGGAACTGTTAATCCAATATTAACCAGTTGGGCATTGATATTAGAGTATGGGACAAGGGGAATGATAATGCAGGGCGGAGAATATTTAGCCCAGAGAAGGATACAGGCTGCTGCTGCATTCAGTGTGCCGGGTGGTGAAGAGATGATGGGTCATACAATGTATTAGAAAGGAGGTTATGATGATACTATTATTTATATCTTTGTTAGGTGGTTTTTTATGGTACCCAATTTCCGGAGATGCTAATGCCTACGAAATGGTTCTAAATTCTCTGGAAGGTCGTTCAATAATTAATCAATATGGTGGGAAGGAAAATTTAGTGAAGAGCTCTATCCCCCTTGGTGCTGGTATATTCAAAGGTGGAGAGATGGTTTTATTGCCTAAAGGTCTCAAAATAAAAGGCACACCAAGAAACCTTAAATTTATGAAGAGGGCAATTCTATTAGAAAAGTATGATCGATACTCAGCCATATATAAGGAAGGGGAATTAGAGGAAGAATGGGAGGAATTGAAGAACGAAACGAAGAGTAAACTGGGAATTTCATCCCTTGAGAACTCCTCTCGAGAAAAGTTAAGAGAGTTCTTCCCAGAACGAATTCATCCTACAAAGGAAGAGATGGAGAGAATGGAAAAGGAAGGGTTAGAAAGAGAGGAAGCAAGACTGGAAGAAGAAAGGAAAGAAGAAATTGAATATCCAGCAAAAAGTTATTTCAGCTTCCTTTTAATAGAAGAGAACGGCAGAGAAAGACTCATACCCGTGATCCTTCACCTCTCACCAATTGATGAATTGATAGAAAAATTTACTGAAGATGAAGAACAAGGAGGTGAAAGATGAAAAATAAAATTAAAATATTTATGCTTTTCCTCTTACCTTGTCTACTTTTTGCACATATAAAGGATGAAAGACTATTCAGGACGGGCAGTGTTCCCTCCTCTACACTTATTCTGCTGGATAGGTCTGGCTCAATGGATTCAGAAACAAAACATTATGAAATGATAGTCAGACTCAATGAATATAGCTGGTCCGACAATAGAACACAGCTCAGTGGATGGTATGATAGTGAAATTACACCGGATGGACCTGGAGCGATGGATGACTTCAATGGATTAAAAGCAGATGGTAATTGGATTTTGGAAGTTGAATGGAGAGATTGGGGTACTAACAGATTAGACTTGAGCTGGACGCTTAAGATCAAGAGTAAAGATACCTGGTACACCTACGATGGAGGGAGTCATTCATGGACAGGTAATTGGACGGAAGAGAGGCTGGTGACAATCCCTGTCTCAAGCCTGGATATTGTTCAAGATATTGAATGCTATGTCGATGTCACTACAGATGTCGGACTTACGATAGGGGAGACGCGAATTGGCCTTGTGAAAACCCCTATCAATGAACCTTATATATCAACCCGAATAAAGGACGCACTAATTGTTATTCATTCCCTCCTTGATGCAGACAATGATGGAATTGTAACTCTGGATGACGAAAAATTTCTGCCGGTGTATTTAGGACAGGGATTTCATCGGGGAGCTGACCAAGACGTCTCTGGTGATTACAGTTACGTCTATGATGAGTCCTATGGTAGTGGGGGCAGCAATCGAGGTGAGAAATATCACAGAGACTGGCCAGAACCAGCGACGTGGATACCAGCGGGTAATGGGCCACTATATACCGACCCCATAGGAGCACATTTTACAGATATCTGGGATCACATGAACTTCACATCTAATGGGGGTTACACTCCTAACGGTCAATTGATTGCAGAGGGGGTGCGTTATATCAAGGAGTGGAAAGAAGATAATCCAGATTTATGGTGTATGAAACATAACATTATCATTATAGCCGATGGGGAGTCGAATAGGGGGATGGAGTGTGGTAATTGGACCGATAAGGGTTCAGCGGAGGTGGTTCTTGCAGCTTACAGAGCCTGGCACGAAGATTCCATAAGGGTTTATGCTGTAGGCTTTGGAACCGGTATTTCAGATAATGGTGCAAATGAACTAAACTGGGTATCTTTTCATGGTGGAACACAAAGCGAAGACTCCGCATTTATTGACTCTATGATTACCGTAGAAGATATGGATACCACAGCAGTAGGGGGGTCAAGTTGCGGAATGAAAGAACCAGAAGACGAATTCCTTACAGGCTATGCTTACATTGCAGAGGATGTAAGTGCACTTTCATCTGCCTTAGCAAGAATATTTATGGAAGTCTCCGGACAGGGGGATCTCTCCTATGCATCAGGAGAGGTCACTTCTGTAGAAGAGGAATTCCTCTCAACCGAGTATCAGGCGAGGCTCTTTTTTGCTTCCTTCAATCCTGGCAGCCTTTCAATATGGGATGGAGACTTAAAAGCGATAAAACTGGATATCGGAGAATTTAATCTTGATTCCATACCACCTGAAATGATCATCTGGTCCGCAGGAGATTCTTTGAAAGTCGATAAATCAGCAACCTCGAGGAACATATATGGCATTAAATCAAATGGTAATATGTTAACCTTTAACACATCTAATTTTGACTCTGCTGATCTCGGTGTTCCTTCATATGAAGTAGCTGCGGTGATTGAAATTGTCAGGGACGGACTTACAGATGACAATATAGGAGAATTAGGTGATATTTTCCATTCTTCTCCAATAAGAATTCATGCGCCCAATTATTTCTATATAGACCAGGGATTCGATCAGTTCTATTTGAAAATGAAGGACAGAAGCCCTCTACTTTACGCAGGAGCCAATGATGGTATGCTTCACGTCTTTGCTGATTCAATAAAGGGTGAAAGCGGTAGGGGAGGTGAAGAAATTACTGGAATTATCCCGATGAATTTTGTTACAAAATTGAAGTTCCTTCTTTATGGACATGAATATTACGTCGATGCTGACCCTGTAGCTGCTGATGTCTGGTTCCCGGAAAGTGATGATGATTCTTTAAAACAATGGAATGAATGGCATACCGTTCTCATAGCCTGTCAGGGGGAGGGAGGAAGGTCATTTACTACGCTTGATGTAACAGATCCACTTGGAGAAACATCTCATCCAATGGATTCTATTGTGTTACTCTTCAGTGGAACGCAGAGCACTCTCCTTCAAGATACACTGGGATTCACTACGTCCATCCCTGCGATCCATAAGGTCGGTATAAACTGGATTGGTCATCCTAATAGAACCATAGATCGTTTCTATGCCTTTATGGGTGGGGGGCAGTGGCCTGAACCAATGGATATTACCCTTCTTGATTCTGTATTTTCTGGAGGTGAGGTAGATGGTAATGTGATTATTTCCTTTGATATGTGGGAGGCAGTAAAAGACGGAATCAATGGAAATGTTAATTTGATACCGCCAATAAGCAGGGATGCTACTCTGATGAACATGCCATTCCCTGCAACACCGGCTATGATCAATATAGATCCAGAAATAGGAAATCGCTTTGATCTCTTATTCATTCCAGATGCATCAGGACAACTCTGGTTCGTGGATGTAAGGAATACTGATCCTTCGATGTGGGAAGCAGAACGCATCTTCGTACCTCCACTTCCTGCTTCCAGTGATTCATCAGAACTTTACAATTGGCATCCTGCCTTCTATAGACCACTTGTATGGAAGGATCCTGCGTACGGGGATTATTGGATAGCATATGGAACTGGAAACCGTTCTGATGTATTTAGCCCATCACAAGACCGTTTTTATGCTCTAAAATATCCTGCGCAAGCTTTTGAAGATACCATGGTAGCAATACCTGTGTATGGAGAGGGTGATTTAGGAGTTCCGGGTAATCCAACGGATGCAGGATGGATGCTTACATTAGCCCATACGAATGAAAAGGTTGTAACCCAGGCCATTTATTATCTTGATTCACTCAAGTTTTTCACTTTTTCTATTGAGACAGATACAATCCTTTCTCCCTGTGATATTGGAGGATCTGGTTCATTGGCTCGTTCTTATATATTTGATATCAGGTCGGGAGGAACTGCAGTGATTGGAGGAACTATCGAAGGGACTGGAATGCCTCAACCTCCACGTTATTCATATTCCTTAGGTGGTACAGGGATGGAGATTACCCAGGTAGGCGGGAAAATAAAGATTCAAAAAACTAAAGGCTTCAAATCCTATAAGGAAATTGTTAGATGGAAAGAAGAATAGGCTTTCTTATTCTACTTTTGCTAATAGGCTGTGGCGGAGAGAGACCCTCCGCCACAGATTCTCATAAAAGGACTGGAAGAGTAGTCTCATCAGAGATTTCACCCTCAATGCCTACTTCAATTACACCAATTACAGTTTCCATAACTGCACTTGCTGAAGAAAATCCTACTTTCCAGTGGACTGTAAATGAAGTTATGCAGGATATAACTCGTCCAAAATTACCAACTAAATACTTTTCGAGGGGTGATACTGTTTTCTGTATAGTGTTAATCGAAGGAAAGGAACGGAGACGGATTGGACCCATAATTATAGGTAACGGAGAACCAAGTATACAGTCAGTTTGGATTAACCCAGATGAACCAATGAAAGGAACCGATTTAAGTGTTGAAGCAAGCGTTTCTGACCCTGATGGAGATGATGTAGAGTTACTTACTACCTGGTATGTAAATGATGAGAAAAAAGGAATTGGAAATATTCTTTCGGACAACGAATTTAAGGCTGGTGATAATGTTTATGCAGAGGTTATTCCTTTTGATGGTCAAGATAGAGGTCTTCCAAAAGGAACAGGATGGATAACAATTCAGAATACTCCACCAGAGTTTCTTTCCGAACTCCCAAATATCAGAGGTCGAAGTATGGACTATGAGATAAAAACGAGAGATTTGGATGGTGATGATGTTAGTCTTTCTTTAGTAAAAGCACCATCTGGAATGAGACTCGATGGAAATCGCCTTGTGTGGGAGGCTCCTGAGTTAGAAAAGGATTCAACATTCTATATAGAGATTATTGCAAGAGATGATAGGGGAGGTGAGACAAGGACATCTTTTAATCTGCAATTAGGGAGGAGAGTAGAAGAATAACTATACCTTTAAAGATATAATAAATCACACACTACTTATTTCTTGACATCAATGATATAATTTTATTAAAGAAAAAAGTCAAATATTATTAACAAATGAAAAAAATTCCTTGACAAATTTTAAAAATTG
>SOIB01000139.1 GCA_004377355.1 Candidatus Stahliibacteriota bacterium
TTCAAGTAGAGCACCAGATAATATGATGAATATTATTGGTGAAGATACAATTAAATATGTCATTGCTGTTTATCCTTCAAAAATGAGGGGCATAAGGGATATGGTTACAAAAATACCTACTCTTTCAGGACCATTGGGAATTGGAATTAGTGTGATGAGTAGGATCTCGAATCTATCTAGAGATTACCATGTCTGGAATAGCTGGGATGCTGCACACGGTAAGATTGACATAGATGTTGAGGGCTGGTTTGATTTTTCCCCTGAAAAGCTCAAGGATATGTACCGTGCAGGCTATAGTGCTACTTGGAGAGAGATCAACAATATTAAAAAAGAAATAGCTGCCTTGGAAGCCAGGCTGAGACACTCTGAGCAACCTCAACAGACTCATCTAATATCAACCATAAAGATATTGTCCATAATAAAAGATGATACAACTCACCTTAAGGAAAGAAAGGAGATAGAAAGAATAGAGAAAGCCATTAGATTGAAGGAAGGATGCTATGCAGAGAAGATAGATATCTGCGATGTCCTGAAAAGGATTTATAATTTAGGTGAGTTTGAGGATATTATTGCAAAAATAGATAATGCAAATGAAGATTGGGTAATAACTTTTATCCTTAAGAAAAAGAAAAGCTATCTAGATTCATTAAAGGTTATTCTGAAAGCAGGTCCAATATCATTATGTGATTCGTTGGTTGAAAAAGTAGTTAAAGAGGTAGTCAAGAAAAAGGAGAGAGCCCTCAATTTTAGTGAAATTAAAGAAATAGTAGAAATAAGTTTTGTTAAACAGGGGTTTGTTTCTCCACACCTAGATAGCATAAAATTTTGCTCGTCAATAGAGAGTGCTGATACCTTACTCATTTATGCTCGACAAGGAACGTATATTAATGGGGTAAAGATAAGTTGTAGAGATATAAGAATGAAGAAAGCTCTGGAGAAGGAATTTAATAAGCCTTTTAGCCCAGGTAAAGTTCTCGAAAAAGCTTCCTATATACACAAGGAGTTTTGTCTAAAGACAATAGCAGTGGAGGGTTTAAAAGGGGATTCTTTGATTATCGCGGTAGAGAGAAAGTCCACTCACACTTTAGAATTTCCCTATATCACTTTAGCAACTTATGAGGGGATTAATCTGTTTGGTGAGTTGAGAAACAGAAGATGGTTTACTTGGTCTCCATACTTTAGCTATGTCTACAATTTTCCTGCAAAATATTCTCATGACCTTCCTCAAGGTCATAAATTTATAATGGGACTTCAACGTACTCGTTCCATATCATTAATACCTGATATAAATGCGTACTGGACAAGGTTAAGGTTTTTAAGTAATCAAGCTACGATGGCATTTGATAAGGAATTCGTAGAGATAGGTTCAGAGCTGAATCTCCCAATATATTTAAACAATTTGGCATTCATTCCAGGTTTTGAATTTAAACTTATCGAAAAGGGAATGAATAGAGAGATTCCAGATATTAATGAGGATAAAGTATGGTTAGGGCACTTTAATGGAATTTTCGGGCTAAAGTTTGATAATTTGGATCGGATTATTTTCCCTGAATCTGGCTGGAAATTAGACTTTGATACCAAGGTTGGGAAAGAAAATAACTCCTGGTGGAATCGAGCTAGAGTAAGGGTAATCGGAGCTCCTTTAAGATACAGGATACAAAACAGAGTAACGATGACTTTAACTACAAAGTTTTTCGGAAGCTACTACTCTAAGGAAACTCCAGATCACGAACTTTATAGTCTTGGTGGATTTACCCCTGTAGGGAGTTATCAAATAGATGTACTTGATTCTGAAGATTTCCCTGGATATAAAAGATATGAAATTATAGAGCCACTAATGTGGAAAACTGTTGGGTCATTAAGGTTGGCTCTTATGGAAAGATCACTATTAGGATTAAAATTCAATATTCATCTTGAAGGTTCTGTCTATTTTGCTGATGCAATACCAAGAGGAGGACCTTTTTTCTCGAAAGATCGTCAACTTTTAGTATCTCCAGAAGCTGGGATATATTTTGATACAAGCTACTTTAACGCTGGACTCACCATCAGGCAGACATATAGAAAAGGGGATCCACGTTCTATTAGTCGTTTTTACCATAATGTTCATGTTTCTATAGTATATTATGGATTTGGCTTTTGATATTTAATAAAAATAGGACGCAGATTAACACAGATAACTAATAACCAATAACTATTAAATAAATTCAAACCCGACCAACTGTCCAACTCACCAACTGACTAACCGATTTAATCCCATTCAACTATTCAACCACTCCACCATTTAACTGTCATTCGACTCAAGACTGATGACT
>SOIB01000183.1 GCA_004377355.1 Candidatus Stahliibacteriota bacterium
GCTGTCTTTGACGAAGCAGAGAATAGACTCCACGCACAGAAGGCACTGATGGTTAAGTTAATGAAATAAAAGGGTTCAAGGTTTCTAGGTGTCGAGGGGTCAAGGGTTTCTAATAATCTTTAGGCAATAAATACTAGATTTTAATACCAGTATAAATACGAATTTTTTCCTTTACCTTATTAACCAACCTGAAGAAGCGGCAGTTTGAACTTTTCCAGTAAACTGTCCACCTGTTATAACATTCTAAAAACTCTTTTATACCTGTTATCTTATAGAGTAGGTCTAGCTGATATAAATGTATCCAGTGATATTCAAGTGATGCGAGTCTTTTTATCTTCCATAAGTCATATAGACTCCAGAACCCAGTGTCGTATCTATAGAGATTCATTGCAAGACTTTCTATATTGGAGAAAAAAAATGACTCAACTTTGTTATAACCTGACTCGTAGAATGCATGAAGAACAAGGAGTATATACATAAATCCATTAAGTGTTGCAGATGGAGGGTCTGATGGATATTCCTCAAGGAAGCAATATCCATTTATCTTATTTGAAAGTCCGCCATTCTCAAAAGGTATAAATAAAGGATTAAGAGCTTTGTATGCAATTTCTTCCCATTGACCTTCAAAATCGCGCAGGCTGAATAAAAGCCAGGCAGAGAGAGCTTGACCATATCCACACAGCCAGGGAGGTTCAATGTTTAAGAAGTCGTTTCTAAAATTATACCACCATCTGACTTCTTCCCGGGACACATCTGCATTCTCTATAAGCCACTTTGCACATCTTATAGCAGATTCGCGGTGAGATTCATCACTGGTCTTTTTATATAGTTGTAACTCGTAAATTCCATATAGAGAAACAGTTATAGGATAAGAAAAATAACCCAGTTTTTTAAGTCCTACTATTTCCGGAATTCCGTTTTCTTTTAATCTTAACCCGCTAAAATGAATAGACTCACATTTAGTAAAGTCAAAAATCATGGTTATATATTAGAATTATTTATACTTCAGTCAAGGAGTAAGAGATGATGATAAGTTACCAGTCTTGAGTCAGTAGTCTTGAGTCGATAGTTAAATGTTAGAAGGTTTCGAGGTTTCAAGGTGTCAAGGATATTTATGACCGAAGACCGGGGACAGGGGACGGGAAATTAGTTGAATAGTTGAACGGTTGATTAGGCACCCCCATTTCAGCCCAGCTAACTATATAAATTGTTTTTTATTTGTGACATTTGCGTCTTTGAGAGAAATCTTCTTATCATAAAATATATCCTTTCTTAGCGTGCTTTGCGACCTTTGCGTCTTTGCGAGAGATCATCTTTCTTTTTTTACAAACAAAATCATTTCTTTGCGTCTTTGCGAGAAATCATTTTTCCTTCTTTATTATAATATAATAACCTTTCTTTGTAACCTTTGCGTTCTTTGCGAGAAACCTTCTTTCTATCTTTATTATCATATAAAAACTTTTCTTTGCGATCTTTGCGAGAGGCTAAAGCATATTCACCGGGTCTATTTCAAAGGAGATTCGCACTCCACCAACCCTAAAAGAATACAATTTTTTCAGTAACATTTGAAGGAGATTTTCTTCCTCCGATTTAAGTAGCATATGGTAACGATAATTTCTTTCTATCCATCCAATAGGACAGGGGACAGGTCCAAGGATAGTAAACAATTCTCTTTCTTTGGACTCATTTAATTTGGTTTTTATCTTCAGAGCCACCTTTATAACTTCTTCCTCTTCCTTTGATTGGATGAGAATTCTTGCTAAATTTACAAATGGCGGATATTTTGCACTCAATCTAAACTCACGCTCTTTATCATAAAAACCTTCATAGTTATGTTCTTTTGCAAACCTGATTGCATAATGATTTGGATTATTACTCTGAATTATAACTTTACCCTTACCACCTCTCCCTGCTCTTCCTGCTACCTGGGATAAGAGTTGGAATGTTCGTTCAGAAGCTCTAAAGTCCGGGAGGTTGATTGCAGTGTCAGCTGAAATTACTCCAACCAACCCAATATCAGGGAGATCAAGTCCCTTTGTTACCATCTGAGTTCCAAGGAGAATTTGGATTTCTCCACGTTTAAGGTCATTGTATATTCTCTCATGGTCATGTCTACGTGAAATGGAGTCAGTGTCCATCCTCTGTATATTGTATTCTTTATATTTAGTTTTGATTTCCTCTTCTATCCTCTGTGTTCCCCAACCGAGATAGGTTACCTCTTTACCACATTTGGGGCAGTTTATTACTTTATCCATTTTGTAACCGCAGTGATGACATAGAAGACTATTCGTAGCTTTATGGAAGTTTAAAGAGATATCACAATTTGGACATCGAGCAGCCCAACCGCATTTATAACACTTTCCGTAGGGGGCATACCCTCTTCGGTTAAGAAAAAGTATTACTCTTGGCATATCTTTCTTATTTATTGTTTCTTTTATTGCTTTGTCCATCTCGGCAGAGAAGATATTTCTACCAGGATCTACGATCTCTACATCGGGCATTTCTTGTCCTTTTACTCTTTCAGGCAATTCGAGGAAAATATATTCTCCACTTTTTGCTTTATAAAAGGATTCAAGGGAGGGTGTCGCACTACCCAGTATTACAGGTATTCTCTCAATCGCTCCCCTCATAACTGCAACATCCCTTGCAGAGAACCTTGGTTTGGGCTCTTCCTGTTTGTATGATTCTGAATGCTCTTCATCGACTATAATGAGTCCAAGATCATGAAATGGACTGAAGATACTCATTCGTGAACCTATACCTATCTTTAACTCGCCATTATATATATTCATCCAGTATGAATACCTCATTCCCTTTGAGAGTTTGTAGTGATATGCCTCCCCCATGCCAAACCGTCCCCTTACTCTCTCCAGGACCTGCGGTATAATTGAAATTTCAGGGACTAAATATAGCACGCTCTTCCCCTTTTTTAGAACATCCTCCATTACACGAAGGTAGACTTCAGTTTTACCGCTCCCTGTTACACCGAATAGGAGGAATGTTTCGTGGAAATCTTCCTCTACCGCTTTCTTTATCCGTAGATAGGATTTTTCTTGAGGTGTAGAAAGATTAAGAAATTTCCCAATTATCTGGTATTCCTCTACCCCCTTTATTCTCTTCATAAATGGTGGGAGAATAAATGAATAGACAATGCCCAATGGACAGAGATAATAATCAGATACCCAGAGGACTAATTCATATAAATTAATAGGAAGATCCAGGATCTTTTCCTCAACTTCTTTTGCACCCTTATAGGCTTTCGCTTCCTCTATTACAACTCCTGTTACAGTCCTGGATTTGAAGGGAACGCTAACAACGCTACCTTCATTTAAATTCATTTCCTCTTTTGCAACATAAGTAAAATTTATGAATTTATCTATTGGAACAGCTATATTATAATATCTCATATAAAATGGCCAATCCTACTTTATGTTCAATATCATCTTTAAAGTCAACTCCCCATTTTAAATAGGCTTTAAATGGGAATATCTTCTCTGCTATTAACAGGTAGATACGCTTACCTCCACCGCTGAGTTGTTTTATGGTAAAGGTTCCCGGGAGGTCATTTTCATATTCGTAAATCCTTGAATCCCAGTTATCTGTTTCATATAGTATAAAACGTGCTTCTATGATATAATTAGCGGAGTATCTAACACCAGTATATGCAAGGTATCCGGAACCATTAAGTGTATTTACTGCTTCAAAACGATTTCTTATATTAAAATGAGCTTTCTTATAGGTTAAATCTAATCTTATACCATCTTTATCTCCATCTGTTTTCAATCGCCCAAAAACTGTTAATCCCCTTAAAGGATTCCATTGCAACTGAATTCCAAGAAGTTTCTCAAAGTTAGATAATGCTGAATTTTCCCGGGATAACTCTGTATATACCACGCCAGAGAGTGAAGGAATAATCTTCTTCTCAAAATGAAGATATAGGAGTTCTTCATTTTTAGAAAAAGGAGAAATCCAATCTGTTGGAATTTCAGAGGGGACATTGGCATAGATTGCCTTTAGTCCTCTACTATTATCTATTCCGACAGAGTAAGCGGCATTCTTTTTAATCAGAGATAATTTATTTCCCCCGCTTGCAATTTCAAACCGAAGGAGATTTCCAGCCAATTCCTTATCCAGATAGAGCGATAGCAATGTATTCCAATTTTCGCTGTTAAGCGAACTAAAAGCCCCGGTAAATCTTAAAGGTTTTGATTTGTAACTTGCGCCTATGAGTTTTTCCGCTTGGTTATTGGTCTTTATGTATGAACCAAAAAGCATTATATTCTTCCACTCAAAAACTGCACCTCTCTGATAATTTTCCTCATAGGTGGATAAATGTGGGCTAAATCCCTTTTCACCAGGTATGATACCCGAGCCTGCATAGAAGAAATCTGGCTTTCCAAAGATAAGTCCCATTCCAATATCAAGGTCATAATCACCAATAACGAAATTCCTAGGAGAGTGGATAGAAGCAGTATAGTAATCAAAATAATTTTCATCCTCATAATCCTTTTCGAAAAGTCCCGCAAAGTATAGATTTTTGTAAGGGAACTTAATTCTGTTGTATATTTTGTTCTCTGAATCAGTTATTTTCCTCTCAAACCTTGAGAGGAATTTTAATCCTTTTAATGGTAAAATCTTTGGTATCTCTAACCTGGATGTTATATAGGGTCTTATTTTATCCAGGATAAATGGGGTTATTCGGTCTATTAAGAGTAACTCACTTACATCGGTAAATTGTTTTCCTTTCCTGTAATTAATTATACTTTCAGCAAGTATGTTATCAATATAAGGAATTAGCATAAGCTCTTCTTTTGTAGCAATATTTATATTAACGGGATTTTCTTCTAAGCGTTTTATCCTCTCCAGGAGCTCAGGTGTTTTAATAATCTGCTGGTCTATTTCAAATGGATGAGTGGTTGCAAATAAGAAGAGCAATAATAGTTTTTCCATCAATAATCCCCCCCTTTTCTATCAACAAAAGAGCTTCTTTGAATAAGACTTCTACCAATTCAATTTCCTCCTGAGGTTCTTTTTGGATTAACTGGAGTTCGCTGGCCTTGAATAGGTGAATCTTCTCATCGGTGTAACCGGGTGAGGGATAAAACCATCCAAGGGATTCAATTTTGTTTGCTTTATATCCTGTCTCTTCAATTAGTTCTCGTGTGATTGTATCTTCTGGGCTTTCCCCTAACTCAGTTACACCTGCAGGTATCTCAAGTAAATTACCTGATATTGCGTAGCGGTATTGTCTAATGAGGATTATTTTATTTTCAGAAATAAATGGGACAGCAGCAGCTGCTCCAGGATGTGCTACATATTCTCTAAAAGATGTTCGTCCTGACGGTAATCTAACCTTATTAGCATTTAATTTTAGTAGCTTTCCTGTATAAATTCTCTTCTTTTCTATTGTTTTTTCCATTAGTGTTCCTCCAATTTCCATCTTTAGAGACTAAAATAATCGGAATAGGGTCTTCCTATAAGTGACCGAAGACATGAGACGGAAGACCGATCTATTCAACAACTTAACTATTCCCTTTGCGCCTTTGCGTCTTTGCGAGAAACCTTCTTTCCATCTTTATTATCATATAAAAACTTTTCTTTGCGATCTTTGCGTCTTTGCGAGAAATCATTTTTCCTTCTTTATTATCATATAAAAACTTTTCTTTGCGATCTTTGCGAGAAATATCATCTCATATAATAAACTGTAAAAGTCCTTGATAGTCCAAGATCTGGATGATTCTGGAACCCTGCACTGAAACGAATACTACCAATATCTATTGAAATCCCAGCCGTGGGTATCAAAGGATTAGTTATGAGTCCAAGTCCAGCTTCGAAATTTGTAAACTTTAAAATATAACCAAACCCCAGTCCAATTCCCCAATCTTCAATAAAGGAGAATTTTAATCCAATAGAATTCCATTCGCTATCGAAAAGCAAGCATAACTCCATTTCAACAGGGATTGTTTCACCTCGTATATAGGATATAAGGTGGATTGTATTAAGATATATCTCGTAATCCTTCCCGAAGAGTCCCATCATGAAATCTCCATTGAAGCCAATGTTATCTTCATTATTCTGAGATAAATATAAAAGAGATGGTTCTACCATAAGCCATATATTTTCAAGGTCCAATTTATATCTACCACCAAAAACTATTTCACGGTATAGTTCAGTACCAAAATGAGATAGTATAAAACCATATCTTTCTCTGTTCCAGGTTACTTGCATAGATTGCAATTCAGAAATGGAGAATAAATTCTGGTAAGTTACCGATATAGAAGGTTTTGTGATTCTTGGAATATCACCGAAACCAAATTCCTTTGCTTCACGGAGAGGTGGAAATAGAGATAATAGGATGAAAATCATATATCCTCCGGTGTTGATAAATCTGAGAACCTTTTTGAATGATCAATAGAAACCATTTAAAGTAGTATAAATGAGCAAGGACTAAAGTCAAGTTTATGGATATATAGGATTTGTTAAAATTTAAAATATTCTTTTAATGTCTGCTTTTTAGTTATGAATTTTGAAAATTAAAATTAACCGCTCAACTCTAAAGAGAGTTTTTCTATTAGAAACCCGTTTGCAAAAATATTGTAGCCCCGTAAAGGGCAGGGCTACTTCTTTTTCTTAGTTGTTTTTGCTTTTTTAGCTTTCTTTTGTTTTTTCTTTGCCATTTACATCCTCCTTTAAGGATTTTTATGGCGGTGAATGTATGATGTTTTATTATTTTGTCAAGTAGAAATATTGAATTCTTATCTCGCGAAAGACGCAAAGACTGCAAAGGACACAAAGAGATATCAAAATATTAGGATTCGTTGGTCAAGGAAAAGCCGACTGTACCGGGGTGTTTCTGAGGCAAGTTAAAATACCAATTCCATGTTGACTTATCTAAAAGTTTTAATAAAATAAAATATATGATTAGTAAATCTTTTGATTTCATCTTTATTTCTCTCCATAGATGTGGAGGGCTAAGATGATGGATAGTTAATCCTATAGCCTTCTCCTCTTATATTTCCCAAAGATTGATATTAAATTAGAGGATTTATCAAATGAAATTTATTAATTTTATTTTTAGACGTTGTCCCAAAGTTGTATGATGGATAGTTTAATAAAAAGTTGTTTTATGCTCGGTAATATTATTCAGAAATCGCAGTCGATTTCCCCGGCGAGGAAATCGCTGCTCCCGCTCTCACTTTCGCTCTTTATGATTTCCAAAGGAAATCATAAATCCATGCCCGCTCAAGTATTGATGAGGGTTTCTGAATAACATCATCTCGCATTTATTCCAGAAATTAAGTGGTAAATGTATGAAATTTCTAAATAAAGATAAATCATACAACTTGGGGACAAAGCCTATTTTTATATGATTTTAAATAGAGAGAGATATAAATATGAATAAAATGATTATAAACATCAATGATGTTTCATTTGCATATTCTGATATGAAGGATAATCTATTTGAAGAAGTAGAATTTTCCATCTATTCGGGTGATAGGATAGGGTTGTTGGGATTCAATGGTTCTGGCAAGAGCACTATACTTGATATTATAAAGGGATTGAAAATGCCCGAGAGCGGTGAAGTTCGAAGGCTATCAGAAAACATATTTTATCTAAAACAGGAAGATTATGCAGTTGGGGAACTTTCAATCCTGGATTACCTTATGTCTGGCAGACCCAAACTCCATAATTTATATAAAGAAATTATTGATATCGAAAAACAAGGTATCCAGGACCCAATAAAATATGCAAAGCTAATTGGTGAATTTGGGGAATTGGGTGGTTATGAATTTATTCATACTATAAAAAAAACCACAGATAAATTTGGATTCCCGGATGAAGCGTTGGAGCGTTCTGTGGACAATCTTTCAGGTGGGGAGAGGAGACTTTTGAAACTTGCATCCGGTTTTATAGATAATCATAACCTTTTCCTTCTTGACGAACCAACAAACTATCTTGATGACGAGGGGATTGAGTTTCTCATAAACGCAATTAACTCCTCAAATTCTGCCTTTCTTATTGTGTGCCATGACCGCTGGTTTTTGGATGGGTCAGTGGATAAGATTCTTGAGATTGCAGAGAGAAAAATAAGGGAATATAAGGGAGGATTCTCGTTATTTTTCAATACAAAGCAGAATGAATTAAAGGAGAAATTAAGAAAGAAGAAAAAGATTGAATCAGAGATTAAGCATTTGAAAGAGATTGAGCGATCTTATAAGGTATGGGGAAAAAGAAAAGAAAAAGAGAAAATTGGTGCGGGGGATAAGGGTTTCATTTCACATAGAGCTGCAAAATTGATGAAAAGATCAATACAATCAAAGGAGCGAATTCAAAAAAGGATTGAAGAGCTTAAGGAGACCAAACCATACATTGAGAAATGGTATGAGTTTAGATTTGAGGAGGTTAGTATACATTCTGGGTCATGTCTTACTGTTAACAGATTAGAAAAGTCAATGAGTGGTAAGTTACTTTTTAAAGAATTTGGTTTTACTGTGGGATGTGGAGAAAAGGTTGCAATTCTGGGGCCAAATGGTTCCGGCAAGACAACTCTATTGGAAATTATTCAAAGTAAGTTAACCCCTGATGAAGGAGAGGTGATATGGAGCGGAAAGACTGCTATAGGATATCTACCTCAGAAATGGGATTCAGTGGATGATGAAAAAGAAGTTTCCAAACTTTTTCAAAAAAGTCAATGGCAAATGGCCATGACATTGATGGGTTGTCTTAAGGTAAAGGGGGATAACTTTTATAAAAGACTTGGGGAATTGAGTGAGGGGCAAAAGAGAAAGGTAAAATTAGTCAAACTGATAATGGACGAACCTAATGTACTCGTTCTTGATGAACCTACTACTCATCTTGATTACATGACAGTTGGAATACTGGAGAAGGCATTACAGGATTTTAAAGGGACGATTATTATGGTAACGCATGATAAGTTTCTTCGTGATAGGGTCTCGGAGAGAGAGATATATATTAGAAAGGGTTAAAGGATTCGAGGTGTCAAGGGTTAAAGTAATAGTAGTCATTAGTCTATAGTCGATAGTCTTTAGTCAGGAGTCAAATGACAGTTAAATAGTGGAGTGGTTGAATAGTTGAATGGGATAATAAAGAAAAGGGATTGGGATTTAGTTATAATTTTAAATCATGGAGATCTTAGATTTTCTCTACACCTTAAAGCAAACTGAATAAATGTATTACTCCGGTAATCGGGATAAGTCCATTCTAAAGGTTTGAAATTCTTGTCCTTATATATCAAAGTTACTTCACCATAAATCCCATTACCTATATAAATCCTGTGAGAATAATTCTTTGTAGTGACCAGAACTACCCTACTTTCTGATATACCACCGGGATCACAGTTTACTGTTCTTTTGTTATCTATTGCTAACTCCTTTTCCCATTCAATAGAGGTTTGCTTAAAGTGCACCAATTCATTCTCAGGGATTTTTTTGTCAATTGAAACCCATTTTCTTTTTAACAACGAACCAAACTCTTCATTATAATAATCTGTAAAATCGAAGGGTATCTCATTACTTTCTATATCGATTGGTGCAAGCGATTTTATCAGTTCAATCGTTTTCTCGCATTGTTCAAGGTTTCGATAGATTAAGCCGAAGAAAATCTTTGTTAAGCCAGGAAGAATTTTAGTATTATCCATTTTCCAAATAGAAAGGTTATAAATCCTCCTATAGCAAGGAATGGACCGTAAGGTATTATGGATTTCATTGAAGATTTACCCCTCTTTATCTGTATTATTCCATAAATAGAACCCAAAAGAGAACTTATAAGAATGGTAAGGAGAAAATTAGCCCAACCGACGAAAGCCCCAATCATTGCGGAAAGTTTGATATCTCCAAATCCCATAACATTTTTTTTATATATAGCTTTTCCTGCATAGATTACTATGAGCACATAGATTGCACCAACAACTGCTCCAATTAATGAAATCCTTATTATTCCTCGGAATACTCCTAGTATAAGACCTATAATTATTCCAGAAATACTTAAGGTATCAGGTATTGACATTTCTGTTAGGTCAATAAAGAATATCGGGATAAGGAGGGTTATAAATGTGAGGAATGTTAATAATTCTAATGAAATGCCAAAACGAATGTATGAATAAAGGTAAATTAAAGCGGTAATAGATTCTACTACAAAATATCTAATCGGAATTGGAGCGTCACAATCTCTACATTCACCTTTAAGGATTATATAACTAATTATTGGAATATTATCAAACCATCTGATGTTTTTCCCACAAAGAGGGCAATGTGATGGAGGTTTTATGAGTGATTTTCCTATGGGTAATCGATATATAACTACATTGAGGAAACTCCCCATTGCAGAACCAAATAGGAAGAAGAATAACGCTAACATTTACTTTGATTCCGAAATCTTTATTACTTTTCCAGACTCATCAAGTGTAACCCTTGTAATTCTATTGATTGGTAATCCTTCTTCAGTAATTACTTCTTTCCTGAAAGTTGCAACCCAGATTTTCTGACCCTCTGTTGGAGGGATTCCCACCTTCGCGAAGGTTGAAGTGACAATTCCTGTATCCATCATTTCTATTTCAGGTTCTACACCTTCCATTTCTGGATAATGCTTTGAAATTGCATCGGTAGCGATTTCTATTATTTGTTTTCTGTCCATTTTACCTCCAATTTTGCCACAGAGGCTCAGAGGTCACAGAGAGATTTTTATTCATAAAAGATTTTTTTAATATTAATTAAAATTTTATTTTCTCTTCTCATCTCTGTGTTTTTTCTTTGTGTTCTCTGTGTCTCTGTGGCTTAATCTATCTTCCGGGTTTCCATATAAGACAAACTGGAGAAGGGTTTTTTTATCATCACCATCGAGGAAACCCTGTTTATCTATTATTATTTTAAAAAACTCATGTTTTGCATTAAGTAAAGCAAATCCAAATTTATTTCCTTTTAGAATTTCATGAAAGAAAAGGCTTGCCAAAAGGTCGGCCTCTGTTGGTGGGGGAACACGAGGACCATAGGCTACTGTAGTTGAGCCTACAAAACATCTTGTTCCTGCTTGTATGAAAGTCAGAGCAAGTGATTCAGATATTTCTTTATCTATTGTATATGCTCCATAGCATGCCTCAGTGAATACAATTGCATCCCTCAGATCCGGGATATTAAGAGGAGTTAAGGCTACAGGATATCTAATGCCACCCTGACCATACCATTTATTTGTTCTGTTTGAGCCATGAAGGTTGAAATAGAGTATCTCTGTGTTTTCTTCAATTTTAATTGTGTCTGTTGTCTCCGCGGGTGAAAGGAGGAGTTCATTATCAGATATAATTTTATAAATGTTTCTTGAGGTATCCTCCCAGACCGCTGTACTGAGCCCAAAGGTGGCTTCATTTGGAATAGACTTATTCTGTGTTTCTCTGACTTTTGCAATCTGTATTAAAAGAAAATCAAGGTCCCTACCATCCGGTAATCTACCCATTGCCCTCTCTGGAAGTAATGGGTCATCATCAGTAGAACCATAAAAGTTATCAGTCCATACAATACGGTCTCCATCAGTTGTTGGATTATCCACCTCGTAGAAAGGAAATAGTTTATGTCCACCAACTATGAGAAAACTATCCTCTTTTTCAGAGTTAAAGACTATATCTGATAAATTTTCTGGTGTACTGTCAATAACGTTAGCACCTTTTATTTCGTTAAATGCTTTTTTCAAGCCTTTTGCTCCCCTCTTCCCATATTGCTTTTCTGTGTTTTTTTTATTCCAGATAATATAAAGCATTAGTTATTCCTTCTGAGATATGCCATTAACGATTGCAGATCTGTTGGCTTAACCCCCGATATACGTGAAGCCTGACCCAGGGTTTCAGGACGAACCTTATCAAGTTTTTCCCTGGCTTCTGTGCTTATGCTCGCTAATTCATGGTAGTTTATATTTGCAGGGATACGCTTGTCTTCCATTTTCTTTAGTTCTTCTATCTTTCGCAAAGTCCTTTGTATATATCCATCATAACGGGCATCTATTGATATTGCTTCCTCTATTTCCTCATCAAGTTCTAAGGAGAGGAGTTTCTCTATGTCATTTATGTTATACTCCTTCCTTTTAAGTAAGTTAAATGCACTAGTTGGCGATGATATCTCAGGAAGAGCCGATTTTGTAATCATTGTCTTCTTAATGTGCTCTTCTGCCTCCTTAATTTTTCTCTTCTTTTCTCGAAAGTTACTATAACTTTCTTCCTCAATAAGGCCAAGTTCATATCCATATTGCATAAGGCGTAGTCTTGCATTGTCCTGACGCAGTAGAAGCCGGTATTCCGCTCTCGATGTAAACATTCTATATGGCTCATCCGTTCCCTTTAAGACGAGGTCATCTATCATAACTCCTATATAAGCTTGATCTCTTCTAAAGATAAGAGATTCTTTGCCTTCCAATTTTAACGTAGCATTAATCCCTGCCATCAAACCCTGGGCTGCTGCTTCCTCATATCCAGATGTTCCGTTTATCTGTCCCGCCAGGAATAGACCATCAATCTTTTTTAACTCGAGAGAATGCTTTAATTGAGTAGGGTCTATGAAATCATACTCAACTGCATAACCGCACTTTATGATTTCTACCTCTTCGAGACCAGGAATCGTTCGAAGGAACTCAAGTTGTACATCGAAAGGTAGAGAGGAGGATACGCCATTGAGATATACTTCGGGAGTATTGAGCCCATCAGGTTCAACAAATACATGATGATGTTTCCTCTCCGGGAACTTCAGGATTTTCGTCTCAAGCGATGGGCAATATCGCGGTTCGGTTCCAATTATCTTTCCTAAAACCAAAGGAGAGCTATCGAGATTATCCCTTATAATTTGATGAGTTTTTTCGTTTGTTTCAGTTATATAACAGGGGACATTAGGTGGGTTAAATTCATTTGTTCTATGAGAAAACCTCTTTGGGTGTTTGTCACCTGGTTGGACTTTCATTACATTATAATTTATGGTCTTCTCATCTACCCTTGCAGATGTCCCTGTTTTTAATCTTCCGAGATGAAGTCCCAGTTTTCTTAAAGAAGAAGAGAGTTCGGTTGATGGAGGTTCTCCGAGCCTGCCTGAAGGTTCCGAATCAAGACCAATATGGATGAGACCTCTCAGGAATGTTCCAGTAGTTAGAATCACTGTATCTGTGTAGTATTCGCTTCCTTTAGAGGTCTTCACTCCCTTTATTCTGTTATCTTCGAGTATTAGTTCTGTAACAGTTTCTTCTTTTACTACTAACTCATCCATTAAGACTTCTTTCATACTTTCTCTATATTGTATACGATCGGATTGTGCCCGAAGAGACCAGATTGCAGGTCCTTTACTTGTGTTGAGCATCTTGAATTGTATTCCAGTTTTATCAGTGTTATAGCCAATTTCTCCCCCAAGAGCATCTACTTCATAAACGAGGTGGGATTTGGCTAATCCTCCGACAGAAGGGTTGCAGGACATCTGACCTATCATATTAATATTCATGGTTATGAGAAGAGTGTCAAACCCCCTCCTTCTGGTTACCAGTGATGCTTCACACCCAGCATGTCCACCACCAATTACAATTATATCAAACTTATTCAAATATATGAACCTCTATCTTCCCCTCCAAAGCTTTTTTAAATTTTTCTGCGTCAGACTTCGAGCCAACAATCGCTCCATAATGCATGGGGATAGCTAACTTTGGATTAATCTTAGAAGCAGCATCTATAGCTTCGGAAGCGTTCATTACATATATTCCAGAGACCGGGAGAAGGGCAATATCCACGGTAAAATCTTCCATTTCAGGGATATTGTCAGTATCACCAGCATGATAAAGCCTGACATCGTCTATAGTGAATATATATCCCACCCAATTTTTTTCTTTAGGATGAAAGTTCTTATCAATATTATATGAAGGAACGGCTTTAATTTTTATTCCTTTGACTTCCTTTTCCTCTCCAACATTAATCGGGATGAGCCCGCTACATTTTGCCATGCAGTCTGGAGGTCCAACAATCGCTGTGTCGTCTTTTTTGATTTTTTCAATATCATCCAATGAGAGATGGTCGAAATGGTCATGTGTTATAAGAATGAGATCAGCCTTCTGGAGCTCACCTTCTAATTGATAAGGGTCTGTATAAATAACAATGTCATCTGTTATCTTGAATGTATCATGACCCAGCCACTCCATCTTTGAGAGAACGTTTTTGATTTTGTCTTCCATAAATCCTCCTTATTTATTTATGTATTTCGCATTCAAATAAATTATTTTGATTTTAAATATTAAAATACCATATGGAATAGTCAAGGGAGAATTAAGTTTTTGCCACAGAGACACAGAGATCACAGAGAAAAATATAAATTAAATATTCTAATGTAAAGAATAAGCCACAGAGACACAGAGAAGTTAGGTGATGTAGAGTAAAGATTAAAATAGGTTTTAATAAATGAAATATAATCTTTTAAATTTAATCTATGTGATTTTAAATCCTTCTATGTTCTATAAATAAAATATTAGAATAGTTCCCTCTCTGTGTATACTCCGTGTACTTTGTGGCTCCGTGGCGATTTTTTTGGGGTTGAAAGAGTATTGGTATTTCCCAAAGGTGAAAAGGTCCTTGACAAACGGGATTTTCTGCTGTAAAGAATTGATATGTTGATAGGGCTGCTGTTTATTTTTTCTCAAATTACTATGATAGCTAGCACAATTGATTCTCTTTCTTTAAAACCACCCACTAACCTGATAGCTTTTGATACACCTGATGATAGGGGTGTAAGTATTACTTTGAAGTGGGAAATACCTCAAGATATCTCCAAGATACAAGGATATCAGATATTCAGAGAAGCGGAGGATGAGAGCTTGCACCTAGCAGGTTACGCTCCTGTAAATAAAACAGAATATATAGATCAAATTGACGTTAGAAACAATGTTCCTTATCAATACAGAATAAGATCAACCAGCCCTGAAAGGTTAGTTTCTCTCTTTAGTGAACCATCTCAGAAAGTTTATGCTTATCCACAATGGTTTAGAAAAGATTTAATTAATGTTGTTGTAATTACCTTAATATATCTTGCTCTTCTAATCTACTTTGTCCAGGCTGCAAGGACTGGAAAGGAGATTTTTCTTCGGAGGATTCCTGGTCTGGATGCACTGGATGAGGCTGTTGGTAGGGCTACAGAAATGGGTAAACCTATACTATATGTTCCCGGTATTTGGCCAATGAGTGAAGTATCGACTATTGCTTCAATGAATATATTGAAGCCTGTTGCTAAGAAAGTAGCACAATATGACTCAAAGCTTATTGTACCAAACAGGTATCCAATTGTGATGAATGTTGCACAGCAGTGTGTAAAAGAAGGTTTTACAGAGGCGGGAAAACCGGATAAGTATAATGAGGATGACGTATTCTTCCTTTCGCCCAATCAATTTGCCTTTGCTGCAGGTGTGAATGGTATAATGGAAAGAGAGAGACCTGCAACAAATCTATTCTTTGGAGCCTTCTTTGCAGAATCTTTGCTTCTTGCAGAGACCGGTAATGCAATAGGTGCAATCCAGATAGCAGGAACAGACAGGGTGCCGCAACTACCCTTCTTTGTTGCAGCCTGTGACTATTGCATTATGGGTGAAGAACTGTATGCTGCATCTGCGTATCTTTCAGGGGACCCTCGTTTGATTTCTTCGATAAAGGCGCAAGACTGGGGTAAGATGGGGCTACTCATTTCCCTGTTATTAGGTTCCGTTCTTTCAATATTTGGCATTACCTTTATAATATCATGGTTTACTGTGAGGTGAAGTTAGATGTTTATTAGAAGAACACTTCCCATATTAATAGCATTCTGTATAGGTTTTGCGATGTTGATACAATACTTCATTCCACATCCATACTCAGAGAGATTCTATGACATTGTTGTTCAGCAGTGGTTTATTACCATCTATGCATTTATGTTTATCTTTGCGTATAGAAGTTTCTTTTCTCATCATATAAGAAAAGTAAAGCGTAGGAAAACAGGATATATATTCAGTATTATAGCAATTGCATCAGCTTTACTTATGGCAGTCGGAGGTTTTGCCACCAGAAGAGGAGATTTCTTTGATTCATTGTATAATTATTTGTATGCTCCTTTGCAGGCAACAATGTTCTCCCTGCTTGCTTTCTTCATCGCATCTGCAGCATTCCGTGCATTCAGGGCGAGGAATGTCCAGGCGACATTGCTGCTTGTGACTGCAGTAATCGTTATGATAGGAAGGGTTCCTCTCGGAGATTATCTATGGAGAGGGATGCCTGACCTTATTGAATGGATAATGACTGTGCCTAGTATGGCAGCTATGAGGGGTATAAGGATTGGTGTTGGACTTGGTGCGGTAGCAACTGCAATGAAGATAATACTGGGCGTTGAACGCACGTACATGGGAGGAACATAATGAAATTCTGGCAGCGTTTCCTCAATTTAGACAGGAAATGGATATTTTTGGGTATAGGTCTGGTTGTGATAATCCCCCTTCTCTTTCCTCTTAGATTGCCAGTAAAGCCTTCCAAACCTGTTATCGACCTTTTTAATCGCATTGACACCCTGGGAGTAGATAATGGTGTAGTTTGGGTGGTAACTGATTTTGACCCTGGAACAATGCCTGAGCTTATGCCAATGACAATGAGTGTACTTAGACATTGCCTTACAAAAGGGACTCCAGTTGTTTTACATGGTGGACTGTGGCCTGCTTATATTGGTATGGCAAAGATGGCAATGGATAATATAGCAGTAGAGTTTCCTGATAAAAAGATAGGTGAGGATTATGTATTCTTAGGTTATATTCCCGGAGTTACAGCTGTGATTCTTGCTATAGGAATTGATATAGAGACTACTTTTGGGACTGACTATTATGGTGTTCCATATGATTCTCTTCCAATGATGGAGGGTGTAAAAAATTATGAGGATATCTCAATAATTGTTGATATTTCAGGGACTCGTAGTCCAGAATACTGGCTTATGTACGGACAGCAAAGGTATGGAGTGGATGTAGGGATAGGTTGCACTGCGGTTTCCGCTCCTAGCTATTATACTTTCCTTCAGTCGGGACAGTTTGTCGGTATGATGGGAGGTTTAAAAGGTGCAGCAGAATATGAGGAATTGATGGAAAGGTATGGATATCCAACAGGTAGAAGACCTGCAACTGTAGGTATGGACGCTCAATCATTCGGTCATTTATTGATTGTTGTTCTGGTCATACTCGGTAATATCGGTTATTTTATCGTAAGACGTGGCGAGAGGAAAGTTGGTATAGAGAGAAGGAAGGAATGAGTATTTCAACAAGCATTTGGGTCTGGATAGCTGCTCTATTGACACTAATGATATATTCTTTTCTTTACAAAGAGAATCCCTTCTACCGGCTTGCAGAACACATATTTATGGGACTTTCTATTGGATATTCCGTGGTTATACTCTGGTATAACTATATACTTCCCAGGATATATGAACCTTTATTCTTTCCACCTCATCAGTGGAGTCTCATATTCCCAATCCTGATCGGTATGATGACGTTTGGTATCTTTTCAGAGAAGTACAACTGGCTTATTAAATATCCACTTGCAGTATATGTAGCTGGATATGCTGGCGTTCAGATACCCCTACAATTACAAACTATGATTCTAAGACAGGCGGAAGCTTCCTTCCTTACACCTGATAAATTCACATCCCTTTTCAGTTCCTTCAATGCATTACTAATATTTGCAGGTCTTGTAACAACCTTAATATATTTCTATTTTTCAGCTAAGAGAGAGCATGGTTTAGGGGGTGCATCTCAGGTTGGAATCATATTTATTATGATAGCATTTGGCGCAGCGTTTGGTTACACTGTTATGGCCCGTATTTCCCTTCTTATTGGAAGGATGCAATTCCTCCTCCAAGATTGGCTTGGTATAATGTAAATGATTTTCCTTCTAATTCTTTCCTTTACAATCTCCGCTAAAGATACTCCTGATGACGCTGGTGGCTCCATAACTATTAACGTTTATAATATTCCAGAAGGTACTGAGCAGATTGAATTATATCGCCTTACAAAAGGAGATACGCTCTTTGAAGAAGTAGGGCTCATTCCAATTTTTAAGGGTGAACTTGATGATGCAACTGTTACGGATGGGGTTTTATATTTATATAAAGCTACAGCTCTAACTCCGGACACAGTCTACGTTGCAGAAATAAAAGAATTCGCAAGTTCATCTCCAGAGTGGTTTAATAAATCCCGGACCTCTGTACTCTTATTCATTGCTTTGTTTTGGGTGGTCATCCTTGTATACATTCAGTTGGCAAAGAAAAACCCGGAAGGTTTATTCATACGAAAACTACCTCCGCTTGAAGCAATGGATGAGGCAGTAGGAAGGGCAACAGAGATGGGTAAACCAGTCCTTTATGTCCCCGGCATAGAATATATTACAGATGCAGGGACCCTCGCCTCAATTACAATTCTCGCAAAGGTGGGTAGGAAGGTGGCAGAGTATGAAACCCGAATTATCAATCCACACTTTGACCCAATTGTGATGACAACCGCTCAGGAGACACTTAAGAACGCATTTTCAGAAGCAGGTCGTCCTGATGCCTTCAATAAAGATGATGTATTCTATCTTACCTCTGAGCAGTTTGGATTTGCTGCAGGTGTAGATGGAATAATGCTTAGAGAAAGACCTGGTGCTATATTCCTGCAGGGATATTTTTATGCAGAATCACTGATACTGGCTGAAACAGGATATTCTATTGGTGCAATACAAATAGCTGGAACCAATGCGACCACACAGTTACCATTCTTTGTTGCAGCCTGTGACTATGTTCTATTGGGTGAAGAGATGTTTGCAGCTTCTGCATATATTTCAAAGGAACCGAGATTGTTGGGTTCAATTAAGGGTTCGGATCTTGCGAAGTCTGTTCTACTAGTTCTGATTGGGGTAGGTGTCATCTTTGGAACATTTGCAGCGATAAAGAATGTTGCGGGTAATCCAGTATATATGGAGATATTCGATAGAATCTTAGAATTTCTTGCGAGGACAGCTGAATGAAGAAGAGGGTTCCACTTCTAATAACATTTATAACAGGATTTATTATTATTGTATCATTCTTTGTTCCGCATAGACCATTTGGTCAACTTGAAACTGAGACACTTATCTGGTATGCCATAATATTTGCTTTTACCTTGGTTATTGGTGTCGATTCTCTTGTTCGTCTGCATATAAAACATATACGTAAGAGAAAGAAAGGTTGGTGGTATTCAATTGTTTTCTTTGCAGGATTTTTCTATTGTCTTACGATAGGTATAATATCTCTTATACAAACACCAAATATATTTCAACCGGGAACAGTTTTCTTTTACGGTTATGAAACAATCCTGATTCCACTTCAAGCCACTATGTTTGCACTTCTTGCCTTTTTTGTCGCTTCAGCTTCTTACAGGGCTTTCAGGGCAAGAAATATTGAAGCTACCCTTTTACTTATTGCAGCGGTAATCGTTATGATTGGAAGAGTCCCTGCAGGATATAAGCTCTGGCCCAAACTTCCTGTAATAGCTAACTGGATTTTTGATGTTCTTCAGATAGGGGCGATGCGAGGTATACTTATCGGGGTGGCCTTAGGGGCGGTTGCTATGTCTCTTAGACTTATACTTGGGATTGAAAGGACTTATTTATCATGAATGAGGGTAAAAAGGATTTATCTGACTGGATTACTACTATCAATAGAGAAATTATATATACCATTATAGGGTTAGCAGTTATTATACCAATACTTCTTGGAATAAAGGAGAAAGTGCAGATTAGTCCAGCAGTAAAATCAGCATATGAAAGCATTGAATCCCTCAATTCCACCGATGTGATTCTAATATCTATAGACTATGATCCTGCATCTATGCCTGAATTGCAGCCGATGTTAAAGGCAATCTTAAGACATGCTTTTGGAAAGGAAATTAAGGTGATAATGATGGTCTTCTGGCCACTTGGACTTCCCATTGGGACAGAGGGATTGGAGGAAGTGGCTGGTGAGTTTGGAAAGGTTTACGGAGAAGACTATATAAACCTTGGATATAGACCAGGAGATAGAGCAGTTATGATTGATATGGGTAGGGAGATAAGGAATTTCTTTAGAACGGACGTGAATGATGTTCTTCTTGATACTTATCCAATGATGAGAGATATTCATAACTACAATGATATTGCATTGATTGTGGGTCTTGAGGCAGGAAGGTGGGGTGAATACTGGATACAGTATGTTGGTTCACGTTACAAACAACGAATCATACTTGGTGTGACAGGTGTAATGGCGGCTGAAACATATCCGTACCTGCATTCCGGACAAATCGAGGGTCTTATTGGGGGCCTTAAAGGAGCAGCGGAATACGAAACACTGATTGGGAGACCGGGCTTTGGATTAACCGGTATGGCGGCTCAGTCATGGGCACACATTGCTATTATAGTGTTTATAATAATAGGCAATATTGGGTATTTTATGACCAGAAGAAAGGAAAGAAGGTTTAGAATAGAAGGGAGGAAGGAATAATGCTCCAGATAATTTCTGTCTGGATTGCAGGTGGTCTTACACTCTGTATTTTTTCCTTCTTATACGGAGATAATCCTGTATATAAATTTGCAGAGCATCTCTATGTTGGTTTTTCTGCTGCATACTGGTTGATATATGTCTGGCACTTTACTATAAAGCAGATGGTCATTAATCCAATTGTTGCAAGAGAGCCAGGTGCATGGATGTTAATTATTCCTCTTTTCTTTGGGGTCTTGATGCTCTCACGTTGGCTGCCTGAAAGATATTCATGGATCAGCCGATGGTCAATTGCTTTTGTCGTTGGAATTGGTGCAGGTATAATTGCAATCGGTCAAACACAGGGTTTATTACTACCACAGCTCCGGGCAACAATTCTCCCATTAGCTACAGGTAACTGGATGACAAATGTAAACAATTTTCTTGTTATTATTGGGACGGTTTCCACACTAACCTATTTTTATTTCTCCCGAAGGGAAACTGGTTTGATGAGTAAATTCTCAAGGCTTGGGATTGGCTTTATCATGATTGCTTTAGGTGCTGCTTTCGGATATACAATAATGGCAAGAATTTCTCTATTGATTGGTAGGATAATTTTTCTCTTTGGAGATTGGTTCCATATCATAAAGCCACTATAGTATAGTTAATAGTAAATTAGTTGATTAGTTAATTAGGAATAAATTATATTGAGAAATATGTTAACCATTATCAATCTCCAGTCATATAACTCATCTACTCATTTACTAATATACTCATAAACAATGTTATACCCCAATACAGAGCTTCGATATAATGTGGTATTTGATTGATACGGGATTCAAAGACCCATATTATAATATGGCTTATGATGAATCCTTGATGGGTGTACTTAAAGATAAGGAAACAGTGTTTCTTCGCTTCTTTAATTTTGAACCTTTATCTATATCTATTGGATATCACCAGAAGGTTGCGCCATGGCTTTATGATTTAGAGGGGAAAGGGGTAAAATGGGTTAGAAGGCGGACAGGTGGAAGAGCGGTTATACATTCAAATGATTTTACATATTCTTTTATATTTCATAGTGATAATCCAATAATAGGTGGCAACATAATTGAGTCGTATAAAAAAATAGCTCAAGCTTTTAAAAATGCATTTGATATTCTTAATATTCCTACTGAAATACAGCGTGGAAAGAGTCGAACTGTAAGAAATATAAAAAGGCATCTTTGTTTTTCAGCTACTTCTATAGCTGAATTAACATGGAAGGGGAAAAAGATTATCGGGAGTGCTCAGTTCAGGGATAAAGGGGTTGTCCTTCAGGAGGGAACTATAATGCTGGATGAACCTGGTTCAATATTCCCAACTGTTCCAGAGATGGCAACTGTTAGAGAAGCAAGAGGTAGGGAAGTTACACTTAA
>SOIB01000054.1 GCA_004377355.1 Candidatus Stahliibacteriota bacterium
AAATGAAAAATTTGTATGAGTCAACAACTATCAATATACAACTTCCATCTAAAAGAACGACTTACGAGTTTGCCAACTGTTTCACATTGTCTTTGCGCTCTTTGCGAGAGGAATGTCATTGCGAATTACGCTACTTGCTATACTTATGTGAAGCAATCTCGAACGAGCATTGATTATCCTAAATCCTAACTAACTCACTAACTGTCCAACACGCTAACCCACCAACCGTCCAACAGGATTGCTCAGAACCCAGAACATACCCCCTAAATCACTAACATCCGACTTCGGTCTCCTGTCTATCCAATCGCTTGACATATGCAAAATACACCATAATATCCCATAATTAGGAGGAGGAGCTTGTAGTGTATAAAATTCAGGAAAGTCTATTTAGATATTTAGTTATCATTTTAATTATAGTAATCCCACAAATTGCACTTGCAGAAATCCAGGAACCAGTAGTCCGTGCTATTAGGATCGCCACACCACCTGCTATCGATGGTAAATTGGATGACGCCTGTTGGCAACTATGCACACCTGCAACTGATTTTTATATGGTAGATCCCAATCCGGGTGCACCGGTAACCCAGCAAACTTATGTGTATGTCTGCTATGATGATGAAAGAATCTATTTTGGGATTTATATGATAGAAGATGAATTGGAATCAATTCAAGCAACTGTCAATGAACGTGATGGAGATGTATGGATGGATGATGCTCTTGAGTTAATAATTGACACTTATTGTGATCGTCGTAATGCTTATTTTTTTGCAAGTAACCTGTTAGGTGCAAAACTTGATGGCAGAATTATTGATGATGGTCGCAATGTGGATAAAACCTGGGATGGTCATTGGAAGACCAAATCTCACCTTGCATCTAATGGATGGGAGATGGAAATGGTAATTCCATTCTCTGAACTAAGTTATCCAATAGCTGATAGCCTCACCTGGGGTATTAATTTTTGGCGTACTGAACGCCCACACTGGGAAAACACAAGCTGGGCTAAAGTGCCATTTTGGTGTCAGATTTCAAAATATGGAACCCTAACAGGACTCTCTATAAAGTCAACACCTAAAAGATTTGAAATTATGTCTTATGCTGCAGGTCGCTATGAAAATGATTCACTTAAAGTCGATGGTGGTATAGACTTCGAATATGATATATCATCAAATCTCATTTTCAATGCAACACTATTACCCGACTTCGCCCAGATAGAAGCAGATCCATATGCATTCAACCTATCCTATGAGGAGGGTGAGGAACTATACTTTCCTGAAAAACGACCTTTCTTCCTTGAGGGAGGTGCTATTCTTAATACACCCTTCCGACTATTCTATTCACGACGTATAAAGGAAATTCTTGTTGGAGCCAAACTCTATGGCAAGATTAAATCTACTGAACTCCTTGCTCTTGATGTCAAGACAAAGGATACCGAAGAGAATTTTTCTGTACTTCGGCTCAAACAAGAACTTTTTGGTACAACTACTCTTGGTGCTATAGTTACACACAAACAGCATAAGGACAGCGTGAGCCAGGCTGCTGGTATTGATTTAAATCTTCCGGTTTATGGTCCATTTCGTTTTACTTCCCAGTTTGCTCTTACTAATAATACAGGTTTATCAGGTGATAGGTGGGCAGGTTATATTGGAGTTGAGGGTGAGACAGGCTCGTATGGTGGGGGGCTTTTTACAAGACGAATTTGTCAAAATTTCTGGGTCGACCAGGGTTTTATCCATACCTATCGTACCAATAGAGAAGCTATTAATGGTTACGGCTGGAAAAATATTGTAGAGGATAAAGGAATCTTTCAGTGGATTGAAGCAGGAACTGCCTTTTTAGTTGCCAAAGAAATTGATGATAGATTGACAAATGGGTACATTGAATTCTGGACCAATTTTGTCACTCATAATAAATGGCGATTTAATATTAATGGAAGTAGAGGTTATGAACGTTACGATGAATTGGAATTTACCAATAAAATTTTGGGCTTTGGAATTGAGAGCAATGTTGGTGGCACAGAAGGGGTTTCAGCTGACTATTCAATTCGCACATTATATGACACACCTGCTAAGGTTCTTAACATAGGAATTTTTTTCCTGACGATTAAAAGAATTACAGTTTTCCCAAGAATTCAAGCAATTAAATGGGGTGATAATCGCTGGAAGTGGGTTTTTAATGCACCCATCTCCTATCAAGTAACTGATAAAGCCTTCTTCCGAATTTATTTTCAGTCAGAATCAGAAAGTAGCGTTGAAAATGGTGGTATGCTTTCCATTGAAGATA
>SOIB01000061.1 GCA_004377355.1 Candidatus Stahliibacteriota bacterium
ACTCCTTTTTCTTTTAAGAAATTCTTAACCATTGTGCAATATGGACAATGTGGTGTCGAATATACTATAACCTTTGTCATCTTCACTCCTTTACTTTTCTTTCTTCATCTCATCCCACAACTTAAGTGCAAGCCTTGGGTGTGGGTTTGTTTAAAATTTATAGCCTTGTAACTCTTTGGATGTAAAATTTACTCCAAGCCCCGAAGCAATACGGTTTACAAAATTGAAGTAACTTGTGATCAGATTTATATCCAGTATATCTTTATCAGAAAAGTCTGATTTACGAAGAATTTCAATGTCCTCACGGGTAATCTTATCGGGTGCTTTTGTCAGTTTGTAGGCATATTCAAGCATTTTCTTAATTTTTGAAGGAAATTTAGTCGATGCAAAATTCTTGATTGCTTTTTCAAGTTGTTTTTTATCTTTTAAAAAATGATTTAATGCCTCACTATGATGCACCATACAATATTCGCAGTTATTAGCAGCAGAAACGACGACAGCAATCAGTTCTCTAAGTTCTCTCGAAAGGTTAGAATCTCCAAACATAAGATTTAAATAGAGGTCTAAATGAGACTTCATTGTTTTTGGATTTAAACTATGAACTTTCATTATATTTGAAATCTTTCCACGTTTTTCTTTTATTCTCTCATAAATATCCTTTAACTCACCCTTTGCTTCTTTTTCATCAATCGTATTAATCCAGGCCATTCTTTATAATCTCCTTTCAAGTTAATTTACTTTATTCATGCTATAAGACATTTTATAATTTCCCCTATATAAATTCTATGGTAGTTTTCCTCTGGATAATGCTCCATTATATCTGATTCAATAAAATGTGTATGGTCTAAATCTTGGTAATATATCTTCTTACATTCTAACACCAATTTGGCTTCAGCGAAATAAACAGTTCCAGTAAATCCTTCTAATGGTGTAATACCTGTCATGCTTACCTTATCAACATCTCTACCCGAGTTTGTGCCACAGAATTGTAAAACATCTCTATATTCTTCATTAAAGAACGAAAGAGAAAAAAAGTCTGACTTTTCCATAAAATTATATGTATAACGTGAAGGCCTTATAAAACAAAAACATATTCTTTTATTCCAGAGCACACCCAATCCACCCCAGCTTGCGGTCATAGTATTAAAAGAATCAATTGTCCCGGCTGTTATTAACATCCATTTTTCACCAATAAGTTCAAAAACATTCTCATCCAGAGTATTTGGATCTATCTCTTTAAAATCATTCTCCATATTTCCTCCAATTTTGCAAATATACTATTTAGATGAGATAAAGAGTCAAGGGAAGGATATTAAATCTCTCGCAAAGTAGCAAAGGATAAAAAATAGGAAATTTAATTTTTTTAAATAATTTATTATAAATATTTACCTAATACCTAAGGCTTAATACCCCTTATAGAATTCCCATTCGCCAGATGCTTCATTTCCCTGTTTATCCTTTAGAAAGATGCGAAGGGTATGTTTATCTCCCGAGATTTCTTCTGGATACTCATGTATTAATCTATCCATCTCTGGATCGTATCTAAAAACCGTAGGTTTTTCATCAATTAAGGTTTTAATAGAGAAAAAATCTATACCTGAAAGAGAATCGCTAACATGAACAATGATTGGAGTGTTTGAATTTAAATAACTCTTCTTGAGGAAAATGCTCGGTGGAACTGTATCCACAAGGCAAGTAAATGTTCCAAAGTTGTCAATAGTTGTTATAAGTTTGTTACCTTCCAAATATGTTTCGCAGTATTTCCACTCCGATTCAAGTAATTCGTAGATTGAATAAGAATTAGGTTCAAAAGGTGCCTTAATCTCCATAGTAATTCTACCATTTAACGGAATAGGAGGTTCCCAGACCCATTTAATAGGTTTCCCCCTTGACACCTTAACAGAAATAAGAGAGGTATTAAGAATCGCATCATTAGATGGATATATAATGCATCTTGAATCCGGTGATTTATATAAAGGATGTCTTTTAACATCAATATTCCAGACTAAGATTGAATCTCCTGATTTAACTATCTTGCCTATTTTACTCGCTTCAATCCAGCCTAAGGAATTATCCTTCCTCAATAATATCCCATTTGTAAATATTGTAAAATTTAGAAAATTTTCATATCCTCTTTTAAAATGGCAATAGTTGCGTGCGTTTGAATCTCCTAAAAAGATAGATATCTTTGATTCGTTAGATGCTGCATCTTTTACTATTATAGATACAAGACCATGGTCCTTTGTTGTTAATATGCCATCCCTTCCCTCGTAAAAGGGAAGGTCATTACCCAAAACGGTAAATAGTCTACGGAACTTCCTACCAGTCCTTACCCTATTGGTAAAGTCAAACTCAAATCTGGAATCACCAGCGTGTGTGTAAGAGAATCGATCATAATATTCCTTCCTAACGAGTTTTCCACCTATATATAGTTCTATCTCCTTGGGGCTCAGTAACCCTGAATGCCAATTCACTTTATCATAGGTCTCTATCTCTAATCCAACACGACCTTTTATACATACACTTGGTGTATCCCGTCCTGTATGAAAGATTGCACCCAGGTGAGAACCACATATTGTTGATGTATCGTCAAGGGGAACAAACCGTATTGCATAAATCTCTGGTGGAATGTTATCAGGGATAGAAAATCCCCTGATGAGTGGATCTACAGGATTATTCTCCGTATCCCTCATCTCAAAATGTAGGTGTGGTGTATAACACCCTGAACGCCCTGATATCCCTATTATCTCTCCCTTCTTAACCGGTATTTCTCCTTTTTTGAACCATATATCAACTTCATAAGTTAATTTTTTTAGCTGTTCTTCTCTAACTCTTTTTTTAATAGATTTTGAGAAACTTGAAAGGTGAGCATAGACGAATACCCTTTCCAGAGAATCCTTAATGTATATAGCTTTACCATATCCCCATGGAGAGGTTCTCATTCTCATAACCCAGCCATCTGAAACCGAATATACCTCTTTACCTGTTTCTTCTGTAGGTAGATCAATACCCGCATGAACATGACCTTCTCTCCATTCCCCAAAAGTGGATGTCAGCCCCAACTTCTCTTTAAGAGGCCATCCCGCCCCTATAAATAATAGAGAAAGCATTAACAGAGTGATTCTTACCTTATTTGTTACCTTCATTGATATGCCTTTTAAGCACAATTGCTTGCTCTTTTACTCCAATGTCCTGTGCAATCACAGGGCACTTTGCTTTTATAAGAAAGTATATTTCTCTTTCTACCTCTGAAAGAGTTTCATAATTCCCCTGCCCTTTTGATATTACCAAATCAGCTTTTTTAAGAAATCTTAGAAATTGTTTATTACAAAGAGAAAGGATTGTCCCTGGTGCGGGTGAACCAGAGGAAATTATCCTCGCAACCTCACCAATTCCAGAACGCTCTGCATCCTCTTTTGTAACATCATTTATTATAGGTTCCTCCCGAACAACATAGACTACATCCCCTTCCATCTCTTCTATCAGAACCCTGTCAAATACAGTCTCACCCGCATTATCTCCGATGTAAAGGATTGTCTTTGCATCATTAAGGGATTTCTTAAACGGTTCGTAATCAAGAATTGCAAAACGAACCTCCATTGTTTCTTTTAGTGTCTCTTCAACATCAAAATCATTGCCTACTCCAAAGTCTATGATATTACCAGCTATTGCGACTCGAATAGCTGAAAGTAGAGGATCTTTAGAATCCTCAACAATCTTTTTTAATTTTGGATATAGAGTAAGTGAATAACTTATATATTCGTTCTTTATGTGCTTAAATGGGTCCTTTACTCCTGAACTCTCCCTTATAACTTTATAAATCTCCAGAGCTATTTCAGGAGGGGAAGCTTCCAATGGAATATCTGGAATAATCCTTGCTATCTCGTTAAGAATCTTCTTCTGCTCATCAGGACCTAGTCCAGCGATCCTGGCAGCTGTAAGCCCCTGTTTAAAAAAACAAGGTATACATTCAAGATAGGTTTTCATGAGAGTTTGAGAATATTAAACACATTATCGATAATCCGTTTATATGCCTTTGCCACACTTGAATCCGGATATTCTGTTATATATGGCATTCCTGTATCTGTTGCTTCTACAACCTTAGGCTCTATAGGAATGCTGCCAAGAAAAGGAATACCCATTTCACTCGCTACCCTTTCCCCACCTCCTTCTTTAAAAAGAGCGATTTTTTCTCCACATTTAGGGCAGATAAGTCCACTCATATTTTCTACAATTCCTAGTATCTTTAAATTGAGTTTTTGTGCAAAAGTTACTGACTTTCTAACGTCAAGGATTGAAATCTCCTGGGGAGTTGTAACAATTATTGCACTTGTAACCGGAACTAACTGAGCCATAGATAATGGCTCATCCCCTGTTCCTGGAGGAGCGTCAACAATCAACCAATCAAGAGCACCCCACTGGATATCTTTCAGGAATTGCTCAATAACCTTCATCTTGAGTGGACCCCTCCAAATTATTGCTTCTTTTTTATCCGGGAGAAGGAATCCCATTGAAGCAAGCTTTAGATTATCATTAATTATAACAGGTTCAATCCTGTTATCTTTAGATACTTCCATATGTTCTTTATCTACTCCAAGCATCAAGGGTAGATTTGGTCCGTGTATATCTATATCTAAAAGACCAACTTTGTAACCTTTTTTGGCTAAACTAAGAGCAAGATTACTGGCTATAGTACTCTTCCCAACACCTCCCTTTCCACTCATTACCATTATAATATTCCTAACTTCCTTTAGATTCTCCTTTATTAAACTCCTCGAATCTTTTGCTTCATTACCTATTTCCTGCATCAAAACCTCCTTTCATTTATTGTCTTGCCACAAGATTACAGGTTTCAAGGGTTCAAGTATTCAAGAGTTCAAGTTGTGAATGTTTCGATAGCTCTTTTTAGAATCCTCAAGTGGCTTTCAAATGGAATAAGAGGTAAATTATTTACTGGGAAAAATTTAACCTCAAGGGTATCACTCCCAGCTCTCAGTTCTCCTCCAATTATTTCTATCTCATAACCAATCACAAGGACATTACCATAAATGGAACTCTCCTCATTATCCACATCTAAAAGCCTCTTTACTCTTCCGTGTAGTCCTGTTTCCTCTTCGAGTTCTCTAATACAACCTTCCACAGGACTCTCGTCATCCTCGAGGAATCCAGAAGGAAGAGCCCACTTACCAATATCAGGTGCCACACCTCTTTTTATAAGAAGCACACAATCGTCCTTTCTCACCACACAAGCCACCGAGGGAAGTGGGTTTTTATAGTGGACCCATCCGCAATCTGGACAACAGTAACGCTTCTTACCCTCAATTTCTTTCTTTTCTAAGTTCCTACCACATTTGATACAATATCGTACTGGTATTTTATCATTCACTTCGAATCCATAATATGAGTCTTTTAGATAAGTGCAAGGGAAGAAAACAGCAATGAACACAGAATTTGAGGATTCGAGGGGCATTGACAAATGTATGGTAGAAACTTACAGTAATAGGAGAAAAATGTCGCTTATATCCAGGGTAGTTGATATACCATTATTTTTACATATTGAAAGTGAATGCATTGAGAAGATAGGAGACATCCTCTCACAAAATAATCTATTATTTAAGAATGTGTTGCTACTTTCAGGGGACACAACATTCAAGGCTGCAGGCAGGAGGGTGGTTGATATACTTACGGGTCTGGGTAAAAGTGTTGATGTAATGAGGATTCCAGACTCTACCATCGAAACTGCAGAGAGGGTTAGAGCTTCCATAAAAGACTCAAATTACAACGTTGTAATCGGTGTCGGAGGTGGAAAGGTTATTGATGTTGGAAAATACGCATCAAACCTGGAAGGAATAAACTTTATTTCGATACCAACGACTGTTGCCAATGATGGAATATGTTCTCCTGTATCGGTGATATCATACAAAAAGGAAAAGAGGAGCATAATAACAAAGACACCCATAGGAGTTATAGCTGACCTTTCAATAATAAAAGATGCTCCAATAAGAATGATTAGAGCAGGAATTGGGGATCTCCTATCAAACATATCCGCAGTCAAGGACTGGGAATTAGCCCGTGAAATCAAAGGGGATAATTTTGATGAATTTGCATGTTTACTATCAAGCAGGGCAGCAGAATCTGTTTTAATTTCGGATTCCAATGATATCCTATCTTTAGAATTTTTAAACAAGCTGGTTGGAAGTCTCACCTTAAGTGGCATTTCAATGGGTATAGCAGGATCAAGCAAACCCGCAAGTGGCGCAGAGCATAAATTCAGTCATGCTCTTGATGTCATTTCCAAAAATCCTGCCCTCCACGGTGAACAGACAAGCCTTGGGCTTATTATTGCTACATACCTTAGAGGAGATGATTGGGAACGTTTTGTTTCAATATTCGGACACTGGGGTATACCAACGAAAGCAAAAGAATTGAATATTTCAAAAGAAGAGGTGGTAAAAGCTCTAATTTTTGCTCCAAAGACAAGACCAGATCGCTATACCATCCTGGAACATATTAAAATCAATGAAAAAAAAGCCATAGAAGCGGCTGAAAAAACTGGTGTAATCTAATAATGTGAGGTATTCATGATAAAAAGTGGTGTAATTGGTGTAGGACATATGGGTAAACATCATGCACGTATTCTCGCTGAAATCCCTGAATGTGAGTTAATTGGTGTCTGTGATATAGATAAGGATAAGGGTCAAAAGATTGCTACGGAGTATAACTGTACATATCATGGCAATATAAAAGAACTATTGTCAAAGACTGATGCTGTTATAATTGCAACTCCGACAAATACTCATCGAAAAATTACAATTGAAGCCCTCAACAAAGGAAACCATGTGTTGGTTGAGAAACCTATATCACTTGATTTAAAAGAGGCGGATGAGATAATAACTGCTGCTTCACGTAATAATCTCATCCTCCAGGTTGGACATATAGAACGTTTTAACCCAGCAATCCTGGCTTCAAAAAAGGTGGTCCAGAACCCCCTCTTCATTGAAGCACACCGCCTTTCCCCATTTTATGGTAGAGGAGTTGATGTTTCCGTTGTCCTGGATCTTATGGTTCACGATTTAGATATAATACTTAATTACGTTAAGAGTCCTGTCAAACATATATCAGCAGGTGGCGTTCCAGTACTCACAAACTATATCGATATTGCAAATGCAAGGCTTGAATTTGAGAATGGAGCTATAGCTAATATAACTGCATCCCGAATATCTCTAATGAAATTAAGAAAAATTCGTTTCTGGCAGAAATATTCGTATGTTTCTGTGGATACATTGAACAGGAAAGTAGGGGTATTTTACAGAGAAATAAACAATGGACAACCTGAGATAAAAGAAGAAGATATAAACGTCCCAACTGATGAACCATTACTACTTCAAAATCAATCATTTATTGATGCATGCATTGGAAAAAAGGATATCGAGTTTACTCCAGAGGAAGCAAAGGCTTCACTTGCCCTCGCACATAAAATTCTAGATAAGATTGTAAGCAGAGCAAAAAAATTAGATTTTAAACTGGAGCGTGAAGAATATCCCTGATGAAAGCATTATTCATTGCAGGTGAGACCTCAGGCGACATTCATGCTTCCAACCTAATTAATTCATTAAAAAAGATAAATCCTGAAATACAATTTATAGGAATCGGCGGAGAAAAAATGACTGAGGTTGGTGTCAATATAATTTATCCAGCTGAGAGGATAAGCGTACTAGGTTTTAGTGAAGTTATAAGTAAAATCTCCTGTATAAAAGAAGCCCGTAGAGAAATTTCCAAGGTTGTGAGAAGACAGCAGCTCGACTTTGCTGTTACCGTTGATTTTCCTGGATTCAATATTCCAATTGCAAGATACTTAAATAATAATGGTATTCCAGTTTTTTATTTTATAACACCACAGGTATGGGCATGGGGAGCCTGGAGAGTGAAGCACCTCCGAAAATACTTTAAGCATCTTTTCGTTATCCTCCCATTTGAAGAAAAATTCTTTAAAAGTGAATCAATAAACGTTAGTTTCCTGGGAAACCCTATACTGGATATTGCAATAGCACCTGGAGAACTAAAAAAGAAAGATCTCCCGGATTCAGAGCTTCTCATCTCCCTTCTACCTGGGTCCAGGGAATCGGAAATAAAGAGGCTTTTCGCTCCAATGCTTGCTGCCTATAATCTTTTCAAAAATAAGCATCCAGAAAGTGCTGCAGTAGTAGCCCTTCACAATAAAAACCTACTCCCGCTTGTAGAGAGGATAGGTGGTGAACATCTGGTTGACATACCTGTATTCTGCGGAAAAACCTATGATATACTAAATCTTTCCAATCTTGCTATTGTTACATCTGGGACAGCAACAATTGAAGCTGGTATCTTCAACACTCCAATGGTAATTATTTACAAATTATCCTTCATATCCTGGATAATCGCAAGAATACTTGCTCGTGTAAAGAATTTCGGTTTGATAAATCTTATATTTTCTAAAGATGTAGTCCCGGAACTCCTTCAGGGAGAAGTTAATCCACAAAATATTAGTAGAGCACTCGAAGAGGTTCACAGCAATAGATTTAAAATAATGGATAAGTTTAGTGAATTGAAATATCTATTAGGTAATAAGGGGTGCTATGATAGGATCGCTAATTCACTCCTTTCTATGGTTTAGTGGACCTTTTGTTTTAACCATTCTCATATTAATCCTTGGTCACACATGGAGAATAAGTTTTAGAGGATGGGAACAAGTCCTGAAATATGATAATTCTGTTCTCTATACCTTCTGGCACGAGAATATGCTCCCTGTTCTCTTCTCTCATAAAAAAAGAGGTGTTGGCATAATTGTATCCTTGAGTCCGGATGGAGAACTTGTCGCCAGAATACTTAAGATACTTGGATATAAAGTCTTCAGGGGAGATACAGAAAAAAGGGGAAGAAAGGTGATGAAAGAATTGATACAATATGGTAAAGGTAACAAGGAAATCGCAATTACACCAGATGGACCAAGTGGGCCCAGAAGAGAAGTTAAAAGGGGGGTCTTTGTAATAGCAAGAAGAACCGAGCTTCCACTCTTCGCAGTAAAGATCGAAGCAGGTCGATGCTTTAGATTCTCCTCGTGGGATAGATTCATGCTCCCTTTACCGTTCAGCAAGATAAAAATCTCAATAAGGGGACCTATTGAAAAACTGGATAGTGAGGTTCTAAAAGAAGCTCTCTCTAATTAGTAATGAAAACATAATTGACCCACAAAACCCTACAATTTCATTTTACTTTAGGCTCTAAAAAGAAAGATTTATCTTTTCACATTCCTCAGATATATACCAGATTGGTTCATTAAAGATACAATGCGTAAGATGAAAAATCTATTTCTAATAAATGTTCATGAGCTACTTACCATCAAAGACAAATGGATCTAACTCTATTTGGGACTCACTCCTTAAATTGAAGTGTATAATGCTGAGCGTATAGACCATTTTTTTTCAATAACTCACTATGATTCCCCTCCTCCACAACCTCCCCCTTGCTAAGAACAATTATTCTATCCGCACATCTCACGGTTGAAAGTCGATGAGCGATAATTATTGCTGTCCGCCCCTTAAGAAGCTCAGCCATTGCATCCTGCAGTAGTTTTTCTGATACAGCATCTAGTGAGGATGTTGCTTCATCGAGTATTAATATCGGTGGATTCTTTAAAATAGCACGGGCTATGGCAATCCGCTGTTTTTCACCTCCAGATATCCTCTCCCCTTTCTCTCCTATTTCTGTTTCAAGTCCTTTCTTCAATTCCGATACGAAGGTGGTTAGATGGCTTTTCTTTATAGATTCATTAAGTTTAGACTTTGTTGCTTTGGGATTTCCATACAGTATGTTATTCCTAACAGAATCGTTGAATAAAATCACATCCTGGGTCACTATTCCAATTTTCTTCCTTAAGCTATCAAGAGAAAAACTTCTTATGTCTTTACCATCAATCTCAATTACTCCAGAAACAGGATCGAAGAATCTTGGTATTAAATTTACAAGAGTGGTCTTACCCCCTCCAGAAGGACCCACAAGGGCTACTGTTTCTCCTTTTTTTATCTTGAGATTCAAATTTTTAAGAATAGGTTTAGATTCATCATAACTAAAAGAAACGTCTTCGAACCTGATTGCTTTTCCAAAGGATTTTAGAATCTCTTTTCCTTCATCCCTTATTATATCGGTAGCTTCAATAATCTCTAGTGCGCTCTCCATTGAAGCAAGACCATGTTGCAGGTCTCCATAAGCCAGATTTAGTTGTCGTATAGGCTGTTGTACCAGAATAATACTACCGAGAAAAACCAGAAACCTATCAGGAGTAATTACACCTCTAAATATAAGAATGCCACCTAAAACAAGTATACCCCCAGCAAGTACTGCACCCATAAGTTCCGATGAAGCGGGAAGGAATGCCTTTAGGAGATGACTCTTTACATAATTTTTTCTGTAATTCACATTTGCTTCCTTGAATCTATCTAATTCATATCTCTCCATTCCAAAAGACTTTATTATCTTGATTCCATGTAACATTTCAGATGCAAGAGTATTCAAAAAAGCTCTTTCCTTTCGCAAAGTTGTAAACTTCCCCCTTACTTTTTTCCCTATGAACTGGATGACCAATAGGGTAAAAGGTGTAAGAAGCAAAGCAAGAAAGAATAATCTCCAGGATGCCCACAACGCAAGTCCAAGGTAAACAACCAAAAGAAACATATTTTGACCAAGATGGATTACTCCTCTCCTTAATGCAAACCGTATCTTTTCTGTGTCATTAGTAATCTTACTTAGTAATTCCCCTGATTTTGTCTCGGAGTGAAATCTGTAAGATAAGTTGGTTAACTTTCCAAACATGTCCACTCTAATATCAGCTATTGTCCTCTGTTCAAGGGAATCCGAAAGATAGTAAAGCAAAAGAGAAAAGGGGAACTTGATGCCATAGATAAGAATAAGGGAGATGGCGAGTTTAATTAGGTTTTCTAACCTATCGCCCTGTGTGACCCATTTAATTAACCATCGGAAAATCCACGGACCACTACTTGCATAAGTGCTCCCGAAAAGAGATGATACAATTGGTGTAATCATCCCTACTGTAAAACCACTCAGGATTGCAACTATCATCATTATGATGAGGACACTTATAAGTAGAGCTTTATATTCAAATAGATATCTCCCAAGTTTCCTAAGCATAATTTTCAAATTTACTTATATAAGCTCATAAATCAAGAGCTTCTACTGCAGAATAAGATTTCCAAATCCATATCCTACCTTATATTCTCTCGCAAAGATCGCAAAGAAATTAATAAATAAAAGTGTATTAAAGAAAGGATCTTCAATTTTTCATTTTTCATTTCTTGCCCCGTTAGATATGAAATTATTTACTGGGGTGATATTCTTCAATGGAGCGAAGCGACTTATCTGCGTCTTATTTTAGGATTTAGTATTTTGGGATTAGGATTTAGTTTATGAAGCAAAAAATATCTCTGCGAACTTTGCGTGCTTTGCGAAAGAAATATAGGGAGGAGTTTTGGGTGGGTCTTGACATAAAAAATGAATAGAATATTCTAAAAATACAAAATAATATAATTTAGATAGCCATAATGTTAGAGATAATTTTATCTACCATAATTCTAATTTCTCCAGGGGATTCAACTCGAATCACTTTTGATGTAACAATTGTCTTTGATACCCGTAAAGACCTTAACCTATAATAGTTTATGAACAGGGCTATGACCATCATTACCTTAGGATAATATATGAATATGGATTTTAGGGAACTATTTGGGATTTTGTTAATCTAAATATAAGGAGTGAAAGATGTTATTATTATTATTTATCGGAACTGTTTTGAATTTCTACACCAACGAAGTAGTAATTAAGAGAGCCGATAGTACACTCATACCTTACCTGGGCATGGAGATAATGGATAATGATACTATCACTGTAAAAGATAGTTCCAAAGCAGAGATCTTGTATTCTGATAGTAGCACTTTATTCATCGATCAAAACTCAACCATCACTATAGCGACAAGCAGTAAAAAAAGGAGTGTATTCTTATCTCTGGGAAGGATATGGGCAAAAGTAAAAGGTCTTTTAAAGGGAGAGTCTTTTGAGATAAATAATCCCATATCTGTTTCAGGAATTAGGGGAACAGAATTCATTGTTTCTTATAAAGATGATGAATCGGAAGTGAAGGTGCTGGAAGGAAAGGTTAACATCCGTGAGCTTATAACTGGTAAGGAAGCTATACTCGAACGGGAAAGAATGGCGAGGATAAAAAGGGGTATGGCAATTGAGATAATGAAATTTAAACTAGAGGACATAGAGCGATGGAACAAATGGAAAGAATCTCATCTAATGTTCCTTATCAAGAAAATTGAGAAAGCTTTGGAAAGAGGAAACATCTTACAAGCATCTCTACTTATTGACCAGGGGTATGTCCTGGCTAGAAGATTAAGACTTATGGAAGAATATAGAAGCAAAATCGAAAAACTAAAAAGTGAATATGAATTGATAAGACAAAAACAAGGAATGTTTATAAGTAAGATACAAGATTTAAAGTATAGTTTAAGAAAAATAAACCCCATTATACAGAAAACTGAGCCATTGTTAGTAGATTTAAAGGGATTGGTTGACCATCTTTTACTCAAAGATAGAGAACTGAAAGAATACTTAAAAGAAAATAAAAAACAAGAAGCAATTCAAATGCTTCCTTCAATAAATTTCCTGATGAATCAAATAGAATCAAAAATAAACAAAATCCCAAAAGGTGTATTAAGCAATGCTGTAATTGAAATAGAGAGAGATTATAATATCGTTATAGAAATGGAATCACAAATTCCCTTAGAATCAGACATCAGGGATAAAATAATTAATACAAGCAGGAATGTAAAAGAAGTGCTAGATAAAGTAAGAAAACTAAAGCATCTGTTTGATAAAACCATAACTGATTACAATAATCTAAAAAATGACATCTCTCAACTGAAGCATAAATTATAAACTTACACGAATTTAACGAGATTATGGGAAAAAAGAAGAAGCAGGGGAGGGAAGGATTGACAGGTATGTTTATTTGATTAAATTGATTGCAAAAAAGGAGGGATATTTGGGAAAAGCTTGTGCAATATGTGGCAAGACAACACAATTTGGTAATAAAGTGAGTCATTCTAAAAGAAAGACAAAAACCAAGAACAAACCGAACCTCCACCGAGTAAGAGCTATGATAAACGGTGAGGTAAAAAGAATCTACGTTTGCTCAAAGTGCTTAAAAGCAGGTAAAGTAGAGAAGGTTGTCTAATACCTCAAAAAGAGCTCCTATATTTATTGTATCTGCCTGTCTTATAGGAATAAATATTCGTTATAATGGGGAAAATTCCTTAAATAAAGATGTACTTTCCTTATTTAAAAAAGGGATTGTGATTCCTATATGTCCAGAAATTTTAGGGGGTTTAGGTGTTCCAAGACCAAAGTCCACTATTAAGAATGATAGAGTTATTAATGAAAAAGGTTTGGATGTTACTAAAAATTTTGAGAAAGGTGCAACTGAATTTTTAAATTTTGTAAAAAAAATAACTCCCGACAGTATATACCTTAAAGAACATAGCCCCTCATGTGGGGTTAAAAATACAAGTATCAATTGGAAAAGGCAGGAAGGTTGTGGAATTACAACTAAATTACTTATAAATTATGGATATAAAAATATATACGGGATTGATTAACAAAAATTACTCAAGCACAACCGGCATAAGTAAATAAAGAATATCTTTTTTCTCACCCTCTATTATTACAGGTCTATTAGATTCTCCAAATCTTAAAACTATATTCTTTGTATCGATGTAACGAAGAATTTCAATTAGGTATGCAGCACTTAGGGCAATGTTTATTTCTTTGCCATTGTATTCTCCACTAATCTCTTCCCTGCCTTCACCAATCTCTGAAGAAGCTCCAAGAGCTAAATCTCCACCAAGTTCAATCATGATTGTCTTGGATTTATCATTAGAAAATACAGAAACTCTCTTTAAAGAAGCGGTAAAAGAATCTCTCTCAATTTTTAAAATGTTTTTGTTATCTTCGGGTATTGCAGATTTATAATTAGGAAAATCTACTTTAATTAATCTTGAAACCATTGTAAATTTATCATTAATAAAACAAATGCGACTCTCATCGATTCCTATCCATACCTCATTAGTTTCTAAGGAAGAAACCTGTCTTAGTATCTTTGGTGGTATAACTATATTAAAAGATTCCTCTCCAAAATCTATCTCTACCTCACTAAATCCCAATCTAAAACTATCTGTTACTGCCAATTTTAATTTATGCTCACTATACTCCCATAACATCCCACTCATATTCCTTTTCGCAGAATCTTCAGGAACTATAAAAACTAATTTATCTATTTTACTTCTAATTTCTTCTATATTTACTTTATATGCGCTTTCCTTGTTTATATCAGGTTCTGAAGGAAAATCCTCCTCTTCCATTAATGGTAGATAGAAGTAACCTTGATCGTATTCAACTTTTGCTCTATTCCCTTCTTTTATAAAAGTAGCTTTGCCTTTAATTTCTCTAATCATGGAGTAAAGTGTCTTAGCAGGTACTATTATTACTCCTTCTTCTTCGATATTGGCAAGGTTAGTCGTATAACTTAGTGATGTGTCAAGATCCGTCCCAAAAATATGTATTGCGCCATCTTTTGCTACTATACGAATATTGCATAGAATAGGGAATGTCGTATGTTTTGGGATGACTTGATTTATTACACTTAATTCCTTCAAAAATTCATCTGATTCTATTGAAAATAACATATATTTCCTCCTATATAACTATTTTATATTCTTTTATTAAAATATAGTAGTTGTTGGGTATGGTAGAAAAGTGGATAACTAATAAAAATCTTCTATTACTTTGTTCACCTTCATTATATTTTTCTATAATACTGCTTAAAAGATGTTGATAAAATTTATGAATCATTTAACACCTCTAATTCCACCTTTTATCCTCTGGATATCCTCTTTTAATCTAACATTTTTTTTAATAAGCTGACTAATTTTATTATGAGAATATAATACAGTTGAGTGGTCCCTACCTCCAAGTTTATCACCTATTTCTTTAAGAGATAAATCCGTTAATTCTCTTGCAAGGTAAATTAAGATCTGACGGGCATTTGCTAAGCTTTTAGATCTCCCACTACCTTTTATTGAATCCACCGATATTCTATAAAACTCTGATACCTCTTTAAGGATACTTTCAAGGGTTGGACGTTGGTCCTTTTTTATTATAATATCTGATAGAACTTTCTTTGCAGTATTTATATCTATATCAGTTTTATAGATGGATGAGTGTGCCAGTAATTTTATTAGACAACCTTCAAGTTCTCTAATGTTCGACTCAATATTTGAAGCTATGAATTTCAGGATTCCATCGTCTATGTGTATATCATCTTCCTGAGTTTTCGCCCGAAGTATAGCCAGTCTGGTTTCAAAATCAGGAGGTTGAAGGTCAACCATTAAACCCCAATGAAATCGAGAAATTAATCTTTCTTCAAGATCAGGGATATCCTTCGGGGGTCTATCTGATGTAATAACAATTTGTTTTTTTGCTTCAAAGAGTGAATTGAAAGTATGGAAGAATTCCTCCTGGAGTCTTTCCTTTCTTGCGAGAAAATGTATATCATCCATAAGAAGGAGATCTATCTCACGATACCTTTTTTTGAACTCAACTGTAGTATGTTCCTGAATGGATTTAATCATCTCATTTAAAAATTCTTCTGTTTGAGTGTAAAGGATACAGAGATTTGGGTAAAGGACAAAGACCTTATTGCCCGTTGCCTGAAGTAGATGGGTTTTTCCAAGCCCCACACCTCCATAAATGAATAATGGATTATATTCACGTCCGGGAGCATTTGAAACTGCCGTAGCAGCAGCAAAGGCAAATTTATTGTTATCACCCAACACAAAATTATCAAAGGTATATCTATCATGTAGATAAGTTTTCCTTTTATCCTGGATGCGAACTGTATGCTTCATGGGCTCTAATTTCTCCCTTCCACTCTTTTCTTTTACTAGAAAATGAATAGTGTAATTTTTGCCAGTTTCTTTTTTTATTGCAGAACGAAGGTTCTCCATAAAATGTTCGCTTATCCAGTTTTCAGTGAATGTATTTGGAACTGTAAAATATACATTTTCATCCACTATATCTTCTATATCCAAATTTGCAAACCAGGCATTAAAAGCAGATTCATTGAGTTCTTCTTGAAGATATTTTTTCGCTGATTCCCAATTAAATTTGACTTTTCTCCTACGCATATATATTCCCTTCCACTTTTATTATTTATGAAATGTTCTTTGTATGTCAAGAGTAAAACTGTTTAACTTTTTTACTTTTTATAGGTAACCTTGACATATAGTGTTTATATTGATATTTTTAAAGTATTGAAAGATGGAAAGTAATAATAACCTGAATGAAAATATCAGGCAATTAAGAAATATATCTGAAAATATCTATTCCACATTAAAGGATATTTCAGACGAACAAATAGGGTGGGCTGATGAACTGGAGAAGGTAAGAAGTAAGTTGAAAAATCTTAATGCTTCGATGTCAGTTATTAACAAGGCTTCTGACTCCCTTGGTGCTACCACTGGGAGGAATGAAGAACTACTATCCTTTGGACTAAGTCTTTCCAATGAGATTATGAAAAAGACGAAGAATTTCCTTCAAATTATTGATACCTTAAGCTATAAGCTTAATACATTAATAGGAAAGAGAGAAGATATTAACTCAATTGTTGAAAAGCTTTTATCTCTCAATCAGGCATCTGCAAATACTGCAAGAAATGCAGAAATTAAAGCTTATCAGGCGGGGTCGCAAGGTAGGGGTTTCGAGGTGGTTGCGAATGAACTGGGTAAACTTACAGGAGAATCCCTCCGGATAGTTGATTCAATGATAACTTCTCTTGAAACACTACGAGATGAATCAAAGAAAATTGTTGACAGATTTAAAACTCTACAAGATACACTCTCCCAATTCGAAGAAATTACAAATCAATTAGAAGAAAGTTCAAATGATTTGAAGGAAAAATTCTCTACTATAATTAATATTACAGATTGCCTTATTGAATCACTTGATAGAATTAATACAAAGAGACAAGACATAGATTTAGTTGCTAATACAATGTTATCTTTATCCCAAAATTTTATATTGAAGGCAAGCAAGATTGATTTGTTATTAACACATAAAGAATCTGTTGGAGAAATTATTGAACATCTTGTCGAGCTACATCAGTATCTAAAGAGTAATAATTCACCTCTTCTTTTGAGTAATATACGACAATTGGATTCTGCATTAAATGCGATATTTAGATTAAATGAAAATAGTCGCGTTGATGTAGCAAATTTAAAGGGAGAACAAGTTTATAAAGAATTAGATTTTAATGAATTACAGGATATAAAGGATATTTTAAATAAAGCCATAGAAGAAATGAAAGGTGTAAAGGGGATTGTGCAATCTACACTCAATAAATCAAAACAAGGAATAGATAGTATTAACAAGGTTAGAGTATTCATAGAACAAGAAAAAATAGATATGAAAGAAGTAACGGTTCTCCAGGAGAATCTTTATATGAGGTCCAATGAACTGGGAAGGTTAGTCGAAAGAATAGATGACCTTTCTGATCAGTCAAGAGTGCTATCTCTATATGGGAAGATAGAGGGGTCGAGGATATCCAGTGATTTCATAGGACTCGAGTCAATTGTAAATGAGATGCATGCACTTTCTGGCGATTATTCGAAGGTAGCTAGCGAATTAAGTGTTTTCTTTGCCCCTGTTAAGGAAGAAATCGAAGAATTAGATAAGATGGTTCAAAAATTAAATGGAATAATTAACCGTTTAGGAGAAATGGCTATTGAAAGTGAAAATGCATTTAAGGGAAATGAAGAACAGATAAGATACCTAATAGAGATTTCTAATAGTATTAAATTATCTTTAGATAAGCAAAAGGATATTATTGCAAAAGCTACTGATTCATTCACCTGGATTACAGATGAAATCAATGAGAATGCACAGCTAATAACGGAACTTGAAAAAAGAATGGATAAGGAAAAGGAATTTGTGAATAGTATTGTAAGGGAAAACTTAAGAGAAACTAAATCCTTAAACATTCTCGGGGATAAGAAACACACTGAGTTAAGAGTGTATCTCCAGGGTGATCCTTTAAGCCTTGATCCAGCCAGAGTGGGTGATGCTCCATCCAATAAGGTAGCCTCTAGTATACATCGAGGTCTCTTTGATTTTGGTTTCTCTGGAGGGGTCTATCCTTTGATAGTAGAACGTTGGGATTTATCACCTGACGCATTAGAATGGAATTTTACTATCAGAGATGATGTCGTAAACCATAATGGTAAAAAAATTGATGCCGAGGATGTTAAATATTCCATTGATAGATTGAAAGGTGGTCCTAATAATTTCATTATTGAACCTATAGAAAGTATAAATGTGAAAGGCACATATTCATTAACTATAAAACTTAAAAACTTATTTATGCCTTTGATAACAAATCTTGCAACTGTTGGGGGTTCTATAATTTCAAAGGATAACTCTAGTGAAAATGATAAGAGAATTTCTGGTATAGGACCTTTCAGATTTGTCGAATGGTCCAATGATGAAGATATAATTCTGGAGGCTCATTCTGATTATATTTTTGGGGAACCATATCCCTCCCGTTTGGTGTACAAAAGAAGTGGAAGTGCTCTTGAATCTTTCAGAGAAAACTTGGTTGATATTGCTGTTGTTAGAGCTGATGAAGTCCCAATGATAAAGAAGGATACAGAACTTAGGGATAGATTAATTTCTTCTGAGTTTTTAAACGTTAATTATATGGGTTTTAATTTCAAAAAAACAGATCTACCATTTAATGATAAAAGGGTGAGACAGGCTCTTAATTATGCTGTAGATAATAGTGCGTTAATAGAAGAAACTGAATCAGGATTGGGAGCTATTTCACGTGGAATATTCCCTCCCGGTCTTTCTGTATATGATGCTAACCATAAAGGCTATGAGTATAATCTACATTTAGCAAGGGAGCTTTTAAAAGAAGCGGGTTATCCTGATGGGTTACACGATGTGTATAAGTTGAGTATCAGTGATTCGCTTACAAATATTAATAGAGCAAAGTTTCTAAAAGAAGCATTTTCTGATATTGGGGTTCGTGTAGAAATAGATGAATATCCGTGGGGTGAATTTTTAGAGATAGTACATGATGGCGAGCCTGAGCTTTTCTTGCTTGAATGGTCTGCCGACACCACCGATCCAAATAATTTTATTTTTCCTCTATTCCACTCATCGTCAAAAGGAATAGGTGGTAACACCTTATTCTATTCTAATGAGAGTGTCGATTTGCTTATTGAAGAAGGACTAAGGGAGATAAATCCCTCCAAACGAGAAAGAATTTATAAGAAAGTAGAAAATATTATAGTTGAAGATGCACCAATGGTGTTTCTTACGCATTCAGTTAATTTTACATTGGTCAATGAGCGAGTATTCGGGTTCAAACCTGACCCATTAAATTATACCCATTATGAATGGATAGGAGTACAGTAATATGGAATTATTGAGTTTCGCACTTGATGATAAATACTTTGGTGTCCTTTTAGATAAGGTGAAAGAAATAGTGAAGGGAACAAGAGTTACTCCAGTTCCCCTAACTCCTCCACATATTGAAGGGGTGATGAACCTACGGGGTGATCCCATTTCAATCATTGACTTAAAAAAGAAATTGGGATTTGATAGCAAAGCAGAATCTCTTGATATCATACTATGTTATATAAAGGATTCTGTTGTTGGCCTTAGAGTGGATAAAATTCTTACTATAAATAAGTTTTCACCTGACGCATTTAAGAAAGTCCCTAAAAGCATTGAAAGGAATATAGAATCCAAATATATAAAAGGGATTGTTAAAATTGAAGAGGACAAATATATAATAATTGATGTAGATCAGTTAATTTGATGTAAGGAGGCTTTATGGGTGTAAGAGTTTTGATAGTTGATGATGCAATATTTATGAGAAAAATGTTGGGGGATATTCTAAGAAAAGGTGGATATGAGATTTGTGCTGAGGCAGAGAATGGAGCTGAAGCTGTTAAGAGATATTTAGAATACAAACCTGACCTTGTAACAATGGATATTATAATGCCTGATATAAGCGGGATCGATACTGTGAAAGAAATAATAGAGAAAGATAGAGATGCGAAGATAGTGATGATTAGTGCAATGGGTCACCAGAGCCTGGTAGTTGAAGCAATACAGGCTGGTGCTAAAGATTATGTAGTTAAACCTTTCCAACCGTCAAGGGTACTTGAAGCTGTTCAGAGAGTTTTAAAGTTATAAATGAAAGGGGATAGAGATAAGTATATAGAACTCTTCAGGGAAGAAGCTAGGGAATATATTGAGCGATTGAATAACCTCTTAATTGAGATGGAAGAAAATTCCACGAGTGGAGAGGTTATTAGCGAGGCCTTTAGAATATTTCATACTCTTAAGGGTATGGCAGCATCATTGGGATATAAGGAAATTGAAAGTATTTCTCACGATTTAGAGGAGCGTCTTGAAGGACTTAAAAAATATGGCAAAGGAGTGAACAAGGAGATAGTTGATAGAATATATAAAGGAATGGATAATATAGAAGATCTTGTGGAGGAGATTGGAAGAGCAGAGGGTGAGAAAGGGAAGGAAGATATAACATTGAAGCGTTCCCCATGGGTGAAGATTACCCTCAATAAAGATACCGAGTTACCTGCTGCGAGTGTAACGGTTATAATAAAAAGAATAGAACAAGAAGAGAACATAGAAGAGATCCAACCTTCCTTCGAGGAAATTAAGGCAGGGAAAATTAAGGACACCTTTTGGGTTAGATGTTCTAATGAGAAGAAAGTGATGGAGATGTTAGTTTCTTTGAATGAAGTAGAAGAAGTTTCAATTGAAAGGAAAAAAGAGGAAAGCAGAGTCCCCAAGGTAGGACTTGGAGGTATCCGTGTTAATGTTGAACTGTTAGACCGTTTACAGAATATCGTTGGAGAATTGGTTGTTTTTTCATCTCAATTATCAACTTTATTAAATGATGAGGATAAAAAAATTAAGGGATTCCTAGATGTGCATTATAGGACTCTTAAAGAGTTACAAAATGTTGTTACAGAAATAAGACTTGTTCCTCTTTCATTAATATTTAATAAATTTCCTCGCTATGTGGGGGATTTGAGTGTGGAACTTGGTAAAGAAGTATCTATTGATATTTTTGGTTCCGATATAGAGGTTGATCGTTCGCTCCTTGAAGGTATAAGTGAACCCTTAATACATCTCGTGAGAAATGCAGTTGGTCATGGGATTGAAACCCCTGGGGAGAGGAAAAAACTTAATAAACCTACAACCGGGAAGGTAACAGTTTCTGCAAAGAGATTAAGAGGGGATATTATGATAGAAATCATTGATGATGGTAAAGGTATAGATGAGAAAGAGGTACTTTCCGCCGCACTCAGGAAGGCTTTAGTAAAGAAGGAAGAGGTAGATTCTCTTACAAGGAAGGAAATTCTCCATTTTCTTTTTATACCTGGTTTTACAACCGATGAGAAAGTGAGCGAGGTTTCCGGTCGTGGAATAGGTCTTGATGTAGTAAAGCAGATTGTAAGGTCTGTGGGAGGCAGTGTTGATATTAAAACAGAAAAGAATAAAGGAACAACCATAACAATGAAGATGCCTCTCTCTATGGCTATAATAAGAGTTTATTTATTTCAATCAGATGGGCAACTTTTTGCACTTCCAATGACATTTGTTGATGAGACATTGATGATTCCAGGAAGGTTTTTTTCTCACCTTATGGGACAAGAGGTTATGTTGCTTCGAAAGGAAATTTTACCGGTTTATCACTTTAAAAAAATAATGAAAAATCATACAGATTATAGAAGCAAGGATACAATTCTTTCATGTTTAGTTGTTGAGGTGGAGAATGAGCGATTTGCACTCACAGTTGATAAATTTAGAGGTAGTTGTGATGCTGTAATAAAACCTCTTCCAGAACCTTTAAATGCAATTAAGGAATTAACGGGTATTACTATTATAGGGGACGGTGAACCGTGTCTAATAATTGATCTACCAAGCTTTAAATATAGGAGGATATATGAGAATACAGGATCTTAAAGAGTTACAATTAGATGGAATAAAGGAATCTGCTAATATTGGTAGTGGACATGCAGCAACAGCATTGAGTCAGATGCTGGGGAAAGAGGTTAGTGTTGAGGTACCTAAAATAGAGATTATTCCCATTGAAAAGACTCCAGAACTTCTCGGTAGAGATGCTGGTATTATAGTAGCCTCTCTTACTAAATTCTTTGGTGATGTTACTGGAAGGACTCTTATTGTAATGAGTGATGATAATGCGAAAACATTAGTCAAAATTCTTTTAAACAAAGAAATGTCTCGTGATGTAGTGATTGATGATATGGGAATCTCTTCACTTAAAGAGGTTGCCAATATCCTGTGTAGTTCTTATCTTAACGCTATTTCTGAATTCCTTGGTCTTTTGTTATTACCATCGGTACCAGTAATCATTAGAGATGATTTCGGAGCGATTATCAGTAGTGTCTATTTAGAATTTAGTGGGAATGAAGAATTCGTATTCTGCGTTAAGACTATCTTTCACTTTAAAGACCCGAAGAAAGAATTAGAAGCCTATCTTTTACTAATACCAGATACTGGTGGTTTAACTATTATTTTGAAAGCAATGGACCTTTTATAATTGAGAATTTCAGAACAAGAAAAGGGTATACTTAGATTTTTTGCAAAAAAGATTGACCTCAATGATCCTGGTGCTCATAATAATCTTGCCTGTGTTTATTTCAATAAGGGCTTAATAAAGGAGTCTATAGAAGAGTTGAAAAAAGCTCTAGAGATAGAACCTAATTTCACTACAGCGAAGAATAACATTGAATATATATACAGGACAACCGGGTATTACGATGAGAGCATTCAAAAATTAAAAGAGAAAATTCGAGCAGATCCAGATGACTGGAAAGCAAGATTAGAATTAGCGCGGTCATATAAGAGTACCGGAGATTATTATAAAGCGATTACACATTATAATAAATATCTTAATATCTACCCAAAAGATACAAACGCATTGTTAGAGATGGGTATCTCTTGCAAGGCTATAGGTTTCTATGAGGTTGCGATTGAAAATTTCAAGAAAGCTTTGCGTATACGTGATGACTTCACTCCTGGACATAAGTATTTAGGAGAGGTATATTATAATCTGGGACTCTTTTCACAAGCTATAATGGAACTAAAAAAAGCAATCAAGCTTGACCCTAAAGATGCAGAAATCTACTTTTTACTCTCCTTTGCATATGGTGAGGAGGATAGATTTAATGATGCAAAGAAGGCGGGAGATAAGGCGATAGAGTTGAATCCAAGATACGCTAAGACAGAGCCCAATCTTGGGTTAGGGATATACCGGCAGAAGGGATATCAAGATTTCATTTCTGTATCGGAAATAAAGATAAAAGATAAACCATTTTTCAGCCATTATACTATGGGACTTACCTATAAAAATAGAGGAATGTTTGAAGAATCCCTTCGAGAACTTCATAGGGCAGAAGAAGCGGATCCAGAGAATCCACTTGTGAAGGAGCAGTTAGGTGAGGTATTTCTCTTTATGGGTAAGAACGAGGATGCCATTTCTGCATATCTGATGGCTATTAAAGAGGACCCTGATTCTCCAAAACTTGCTAATAATATAGGTATTGCATGGCATAGACTTGGTCGTCTTAATGAAGCAATATCTTGGTATGAACGTGCAATTTCAAATGATGAAAATTATGCAGTTTCCTGGAATAATCTCGGTATAGTGAATTATCATTCTGGAAATCCAGATAAAGCCTTTAAGTATTTCCAGAAAGCACACAAAATAAATCCCGATTATCTCGACACCTATCTAAACCTTGGAATTATTTATATGAATAAGGGACATTATGATAATGCAGAGAAGTTGTTTAAGAAGACAATCCAGAAAAAAGAGGAATATTCCCTACCATATAATTATCTTGGCTCTGTGTACTTAAATACCGATAGATTTGGAGAAGCAATTCATTGTTTCCAGATGGCAATTAATCGGGATAATAGTTATGATGAGGCATACTATAATTTGGGATTTGCATTTTCACGCATTGGTAAGTATGATAAAGCATTAGAGGCAACAAAGAAAGCAATGGAAATAAATCCATTTTATACAAATAATATGTTTAAGTTAGGTCTTGATATCTATTCCGAACAACTGGATATCATGGTATCTAGAGAATTCACAGAGGAGATGGGGATTGGTGGGGTTACCGGTGAAGAAGCTGAAGAAGAAGAGATTTTTGAGAACCTATTCATCGCTTCAAAGGAGATGCCAAGTAATTTAGAAGAAGAAATTGAGAAAGCAGAATCTCTCTACGGAAAAGAAAAACTGGATGAAGCGTTAGAGCTACTTAACGAAATAAGGAGTCAGGAACCGGATAATGCAAAAATTCTACTTCTTTTGGGAAAAGTATATCATAGAAAAGGATTGCTGGGTGAAGCAAAGGACATACTCTTAGATTTAGTACCTGAGAATGAAGAGGCACTGCGAACTCTAGCATCAGTTTATCTGGAAAATAAGGAGTTGAAGCGCGCTAATGAAATGGCAAAAATACTAAGGGAGAAAAACAAGAATGATCCCTTCTCTTATTTTGTTTCTGCGCGGTATCATGAACATGGAAAGGAATTTGAAAAGGCAGTTAAGATATTAAAGAGTTGTCCTAACTGGAGAGATGAGCCAAGTATATTACAGGAAATTGCTTCTCTTAATTTTTCTTACAGGAATTTAGAGGAAGCATTATCATATATCTTGAGAAGTATTTCAATTTCTTCATCTTCCGAATCATATTTAATGTTAGCAAGGATTGAAATCAGACAGAAAAAATTTGAATCTGCCCAGATAAATTTAATAAAAGCCATAAAAAAGGACCCGAATAATAAGGTTGCCTTAAGATTGTTAGTAAGAACAAGATTAGAACTTGAAGATTATGATAGAACAATTGAAGCCGCTAAGAATGCACAAGAAGTAATTAAGGCAGATAGTAAAATTGCTTTTTGGTTAGGTAAAGCTTATTATAAGAAAGGAATGATAGAGAAGGCGATAGAAAGTGTAAAACAGGCAATTAGTTTTGATGAAAAGAATATCCAAGCATACAGGACACTTGCTTCGCTTTATTTTAACGCAGGTAAATTTAAGAAAGCAGAAAATTTATGGGAGACTATAATTGAGCGTTCTGATGACAACAAGATTATAAAACAGGCAAAAGACGCTCTCCTTAGTCTTCTTCGTCTTCGAAAGATTACAGGGGGGATATAATGCCTATAGAAGCACCTATCTCAGAGTTGGCTCTTTTTGATTTATTACAGTTGATATCTCTTACTGCTAAAAGTGGAATACTTAGTTTGACAGAGAAAGAAACCACAAAAACATACACTATTTATTTCGATAATGGGAAACTCGTTTATATTGATCTAACTGATAAAATTAGGGAGGAGATGGTAAAGCGTGAATTAGTGGATAATGATGAAGTTTATTCTTTGGAAGCTGATGACTTAATCGAATATATTGTAGAAAGGCAGTTGATGAGTAGTAATACGTTTAATATATTATATAGAAAAATAGCTATGGAGGTTATATATTCTCTTTTCACAATTAATTCTGGGCAAATTAGTTTTAAGGAGAGCGATTTTTCCGTTCCTTACTCCCTGGATTTGGGGGTGAAGATTGAGAATGTAATCCTGGAAGCTGCAAGAAGGATTGATGAGATATCAAAGATGGAGGAGATAATACCCTCCCGCGATATTGTTCTGGAGGTTTCTTCAGATATAATTGGGATGGAGTCGATAAATCTTGACCGTATGGAGTGGGAGCTTATCTCTCTTATTGATGGAAAGAGAACCATAGCTGATCTTATAAGAGAGAAAGGGGATGAATTAAAAGTTTTGAAATCGCTCTATGGATTAATCATGACTGGGATTGTTACAGAAAAGAGGATAGAGTTAAATAACATTGTGAAAGATGAAGTTGCGAAGGACGATGAGATTACAGGAAAGCTACGGGAACTTAGAAAGCTATGGAGCAAAGGAGAATATGAAAAAGGTATTGAAATACTTTCTCATTTAAGAAAAAGGCATCCAGATGATACGAGAATTATTTATGAATTAGGTTTTTATTATCTTGCTACGGGGAGATTTAAAAGAACCATTTCTGAGTGGGATTCATATCTTCTTTTAAGTGAAAATGAACTACAAAAGGAAGAAATAAAGGAAAATCTTGAGTTGGTCATGGAGTTAATTAAGAAGATTTCCAGTAGGGAGGTGTCCTGATGATGCAAGATGGACTGCAAAGTGATGCTAATTCATTAGATGTTCTCTTGTCCCTTGCTGATCTATATGTGCAGAATGATCTTATTGAGGAAGCCAAGGCACTTCTGAAGACTGCTATTGAGCAGAATAAGGGTGCAGTAGAACCATATTGTAGTTTGGGGAAAATATACCTAAAGGAAGGTAATAGAGAAAGGGCAATTAAGATTTTGAAGCAAGCAGAGATGATAGAACCTGAGAATAAAATTATTCAGGATTTACTTCAAGCAACAGGGAAAGAGGAAGTAGTAGAAGAACTAAAAGTGGTAGAAAGAGCGGAAGAGAAAGGGGAATTAGAGGAGATAGAAGAAGTAAGCGGGGTCCCTTTAGAAGATTTAATAAAAAGAGAATTGGATAAGTTATTAAAAGAGGAAGGTATTATGGGGATTATACTCGTTGACGAAGGTGGATCTCTTATATATGCAGAACTGAATCTACCCCTCGATGAAGAATCTACGGGAGCGATAATCAATACCATTTACAATAGGATAAATGAAACAGTAAAAGGCTTTGATCTAGGGGACTTAGAGGAAGTAATTTTTGAGTTACCTGGCGGTAACATATTTGTTCTTGGGACACTTTCTATAAGGTTTATCGTTCTTGTAAAGAGAGATATTCACATTGCGAGTTTAGAAGGGGAAATCAGGGAGATTTTTGAAAGAACAAAAGCAATTCTGGAGGTGGATTAATGAAGGAGATACTTGATGATTTGATTTCAACAAAGGGAGTGCTGGGTTGCTACATTGTGGATAAAGAAGGTTCAATTGTGGATTTCAAAGGTGACGAAAATATTGATGAAAACCTGATTTCAGCATTAGTAGCTGAAATATCAAACGAGATAGCGAATCAAATGAATATTCCAGGCAATTTTTCAATATCTGCATTGGCAGGAAATGGCAGTATTTTTATGATAGCCAAGAAGGATTTTATTCTGACCCTTCTTAGTACATCTGATGTTGATACAGGTGAGGTAAGGTTAAAGCTTCGTCGTGGAGCGAAGTTGATAGCAGAGTTATTATAATTGCAAGACCATATTATTCTATCCCGAGACATGCAGAAAAAGATAAATTATTCCTTAGAAAGACTCATTATTGAGACTAATGCTCTTCATGCTGTGTTTGCGACTAAGAGTGGTGAAATTTTGGAGCATCGAGGTTTAAATATAGGAACGCAGATAGTCTCAATCACAGCCTTACTTGCAGGAATTTTCAATACTACTAAGGAGATGGCAAAAATCATTGATGAGCATAATTTTAACCAGTTTTTTATTAAGGGTCGGGAATGGAAATTATTCTATCAAGACATTTCGTCTCTATTTATTCTTATTGTATTATTTAAAGATAGAACACTTCTTGGCACAGTTAAGTTATCGAGTGAGAGGTTTGCCAGAAGGGTGAAAAGAATATTTGAGAAGGAAAACACTAAGGGGATTGAAACAAGAGTCTTAAGTGGTGAAGGTGCTCCCGAAGAGGATTTACTTGAGGAGTTATTCAAGGAATGAGAAAGCGGATAATAATCTGGATATTCATTATACTCCTTCTCCTATTCTTTCATCTAATATCTGGACCTTTACATAATAGAGCAGAAATTTGGTTAAAAAACAAACTCATTACTATTCTTCCAGAGGGGAGTAGTATTGGTAATATAGAGTGGAATATTTTATCTTCTCTAAAAGCAGATTCTGTGGTTGTAAGAGAACTTGGTTTTATATCCAGCGTTGAAGTACAGTATACCCTCTTTGGTTATTTAAGGCGTAGAATTAAGAGTGTTATACTCTACGACCCAAAATTTAATATTTCATTTTCGCATTCTAGCGAAGTTAAAGAAAGGGGCATACCCAGCCTTTTCTACATAGAAGAGCTTTCTGTTTTAAATGGTTACATTGAATGGGAAGGTCATGAATTCCTGCTGAATGGGAGTGGAAGATTGTTTTCTACAGAGAATCAAATCGTCTTCGATATTTTTAACCTCGTAGGCACAGTTGATAATCTCCAGTTTAATCTTAGTGATAGTCGGATGAATCTCGAACAATCCGGCTCTGAGATTGATATAAGAGAACTGCGTGTAGGATATTCAAATTTAAGGTTGTTTGGACGGACAGATGAAAGTATTAAAGGAGAAGGTAAAATCAATTTAAAGGACTTAAAGACATTATGGGGTGTTGAGGGAGAGGGGGTTGTTGAAGTAGAATTCGTATATGACTCCTTATTTAGATTTGAAGGAAAGAGTGGACCTTTATCGATTGCAGGCTACCAATTAAAGCCCATTAATTTTCATGGGACCCCAGATTCTATATGGATAAGTGCATATCCATTTAGAGGTTATTTTAAATATGATGGGAAAATTTCTTGTGGCTTTGAGTTAAGTGATTTAAATATGAATGAGTTTAATAAGGATTTTCCTATATCAAAAGTGAATGGAATGTTGAATTTCACATATTTTAATAGGGATAGTTATAGTGTGGAATCTACACTTTCTGGTAGTATAATGGGTTCCTCTCTAAAAGATCTAAGGATAAAGTTTGATAAGCTTGGAGAAAGAGTTATTGTTGAGCAGCTGGAGGGACACGTGAATAACGGAAAGATATCCTTTAGCGGTGAATATGATAGAATCTTAAAGGGAAATCTTTTTGTTGAGGGAGTCGATGTTTCATCTCTATTTAAGTATTTCGGAATTAATGGAAAATCTATAGCTTATGCTGATATAAGTCTTAAGGATAAGATATATGGAGTTTTCTCTCTTGATAGTATTCAATATGGTCCAATAGAAATAGGATTGGTGAATGGCAATATTGATTTCCTTCAAACGGAAAGGAAGTTCCAGGGAGAGCTATCTTTTGTCATACAAGATGTTATGCTACCGAAAGGAAAATTATTTGATATAGGAGAAGGTGTCATTAGACTGGGAGAGCAGGATATTGTTTTGATTGGTTTATTCAAGAGAGAAGATAAACAAATGGAATATTCATTTAAATACTTACAGGATTGTATCGAAATTGAAAAACTTAACATTACTTACCCTGGTGGTTGGTTAACGTTAGATTCCAGTTTTTCTATCTCAACAGATAAGGGTATAAAGATTGAGGAAGTAGTATTAAAGGGGAATAAAGATGAAGAAGTTAAGTTATCTTTAGAGATTTATGAGAGTGAAATTATTGGAACTATAATGTTGGATGAGTTTAATCTTCGTATTTTACAAGAGTTTGAAATTACTAATCTACCAATTTCTGGTAATCTAGGTGGAGTAGTTACCTTAGCAGGAAAAACAAATACCCCCGAGATAAATTTTGATGGAAATAGCAAAGCGAAATGGAAAGGAGAATCTATTGGAGACTCATTAAAGCTCAACTTATCGTATTTTAATAAGAACCTCATAATTAACGATATTACTTTATTCGAAAATAATCATTACTCCAGATTTAATGGAGAGATTGACATAATTAATGGTTCGTTGGATATAAAAGCAGGATTTGATAGAGGCGGTAGATGGGTGTTCTATCCTATACGTGAATATTTGGATACAAGGAGACTGGAAGTCAACGGAAATATTAGAGTAAAGGGGAAGCTTCTTACTCCTTTAGTTTATGGAGAGATAAAGATATTAAAAGGTAATATATTGCTGGTGAAACCAGGGATTAGAATTGAGGATTTGGAAGCTATTGTAGAATTTAAAGGTAATGAAGCGATATTGGAGTCAGCTCGAGTCTATATGAGTGAGGGAGTAATTGATGCTAAAGGAATATATAATATCGAAAAAAAATCTTATAACTTTAAAATAAATGTTATGAAGACACCACTAAACTGGCAATATGTGAATGCTATAATTGATGGTGATATAAATGTGAGTAAAAAAGAGGAGAGAATAAGGATTGAGGGTGAAATAGACTTAAGCAGAACAATAGTTACCATGCCTTTCAGAACCACAGGAAACGGAGGCATAAGACCTAAAAATCTTTATTTAGATATAATGATTGATGCATCTAAGGGTAATGTATGGGTTCGTAATGATATGGCTGATATGGAATTATTAGGAGAGGTTGGTGTACAATACGATGGGGGATTATTGCTACTTTCTGGGGATCTATCAGTAAAACAAGGGAACTTTTATTATTTATATCGTTCTTTTGATGTGGTTAAAGGTGAATTCAACTTCAGGAGTTCTCCAGAACTTAATCCAGATGTTACCATCAAAGCAAAAACCATAATCCAGGATAGGGATACGGTATTTTTGGATGTATCTGGAACAATGAGAACGCCAATATTCGAATTATACTCAAAGCCAGCACGATCAGTAGCAGATATAATTACTCTTTTAAATCTTAACCTCTCATGGGAAGATCTATCCTCCCTTAGGGCTATAGAAGAATCAATAACAGAGGCAGTCTTTAATTACTGGGTAAGACATACATTTTCAAGAAGATTCAAAGAACAATTTGGTATTGATTTAGTAGAGATGAGAGGGGAGAGCGGACATTATGAAATTGTTTTAGGGAAGTATATCACAGATAGATTATTTATTAAAGCAAGGACCGATATTCTATCCTATGAAATATCTGAAGTACATGCAGAATATAGATTAAGAAGATGGGGATCCATCGTAGCTGAGAACGACTTTTCGGGGGATACGAGGCTTATATTCAAATTAGGATGGCGGTATTAATCTACCATTGTAAAATGAAAAACGAAAAGTGCAAAATGTAAAATTACACGTCACCATCTCCCTTTTTAGGCATTGGTCATCTCTCTTCAGTCCACGGTTATTTAAGTGATACCCATATGCGTCGGTATTTCGAGCCCAGTCGAATTTTACACTTGACAAGGTATAGCATACAGTTATAATCGGAATGTTAAGATTTTAGGTAGCCTATGTACTATATTCAATGTGATGAAACAGAGTTGTAGTTGATTAAGATAAAATTGGGTTAATTTATAAATCATAGAAAAGGGAGGTGGAAGTGGACACTCCTGTTGAATTCCCTAAATGCCAGAAGTGCAATTATGGTGTACTAATACCACTGTCAGATTATGGGCAGAATGGAGCTTCCATTCCATATAAGGCTTGGGTGTGTACTAATCCCGATTGTCACTTTCATATTCGAATCGACAATGGGGAATTGAGTTATGGCACCGGTATTGGTTTAAGCCATAAACAATAATTATCTCGCTCCACATTAAGGTCTAAAAGAACGTACGAGTTGCCCTGGGTTAAAATCAGGGCTTTACTCTGGTTTAAGGTTGAAGTGACCTTGATTATAGTAAGATTAAACCAGGAAAATACTGGAGGAATGATTTGAGACTTTCCAAGATTCTTTCTTATGCTCTATCTGGGATCATGGCAAAAACGGTAGAGGTTGAAGTGAGTATTTCGAGAGGACTTCCTTCATTTTCAATTGTAGGTTTGCCTGAGGCTGCTGTAAGAGAGTCAAAGGAGAGAGTTGAATCTGCAATAAAGAATCTAAATTATGAATTCCCCCTGAAGAAGATAATAGTCAATCTTGCACCTGCTGATATAAAAAAGGAAGGAACAGCACTTGACCTTCCTATTGCTCTTGGAATTTTATCTGCTTCAGCGCAGATAAACCCTTCAGGGTTGAAAGATACCCTTGTACTTGGAGAACTTGCACTTGATGGACGAATTCGTGGAGTAAAGGGAGTGCTACCCGCTTCTATTCTTGCTAATGATAATAAATTTGAGAAGATGTTGGTTCCCATGGTTAATGCAAAGGAAGCAGCGGTTGTCAGTGGAGCGCAAGTTTTCCCGGTCCAGTCACTGGGTGAGTGTATTGAGTTTCTCGATAATGGCTTCAAAGAACCCTTTATCGTTGATATTGATGAGATATTTGAAGATATCTCAAGATTCAAAATTGATTTTTCAGATGTCAAGGGTCAAGCAGGGGCAAAAAGAGCTCTAGAGATAGCTGTAGCTGGAGGACATAATGTTCTTATGATTGGACCCCCTGGTTCTGGGAAGACAATGCTTGCAAAACGTATTCCAACTGTATTGCCTAAAATGAATCTGGATGAATCTATCGAGACCACAAGGATACATTCTGTGGTTGGAGCCCTTCCATCAACTGAACCTTTGATAGCAAGAAGACCATTTAGAGCTCCGCATCACACCATCTCTTATGCAGGACTCATAGGTGGAGGGACATATCCACATCCAGGTGAAGTTAGCCTTGCGCACAATGGAGTGCTGTTTTTAGACGAATTACCAGAATTCAGCAGAAATGTTTTAGAGGTTTTAAGACAGCCCCTTGAGGATGGTGTTGTGACAATCTCAAGGGTGAAGAGTTCTGTATCCTATCCTGCCCGGTTCATTCTTATTGCAGCTATGAACCCGTGCCCCTGTGGTTATTTTGGAGATCAATACAGACAATGCACCTGTACACCTTCAATGATAGATCGTTACCGCTCAAAAATATCCGGTCCCCTACTTGACCGAATTGATATGCATATAACAGTGCCAAGGATGAGGTATGATGATATTATGAACATAGACACAGGAGAGAACTCAAAGGTAATTCGAAAGAGAGTTGATAAAGTTAGGGAAATTCAAGAAAATAGATACAGAAATGATGGTATCTTCTTTAATGCTCACCTAGAAACAAAAAAGATACGTGAGTATTGCTCAATTGACGACGAAAGCAAAGTTTTACTTAATACTGCAATGGAGCACTTTGGATTTTCAGCAAGGGCATTCGATAGGATTCTTAAGATGGCAAGAACAATAGCTGACTTAGAGGGAGAGTTGAAAATAAAATCTGTACATGTTGCAGAGGCAATACAATATAGAACCCTGGATCGAAAATTATGGCTGATGAAGTAGAGAAATTAGAGGAAGAAATTTCTTTTGGGGGGAAGCTCTCATTACGAAGGATGATATTCCGTGTTATCTTTATAATAGTATTGGGTGCAATTTTGATAATAACAGGGACCTACTTTAGATGGGATAAATGGATAATTGGGGGGGTTCTACTTCTTGCAGGGTTTGTAACACAAGCCTGGTCGAGTCTTATAAGCCTTATCGGAAGTATACCTGGCGTGGGTCATGTTATTGTTAAGTTCCTTGCATTACCACTACTTTTAATAATAAATGGTATAGGGAATATAATTGCTTTTTTAGCTATCAAGTTAGGATATAAGAAAGAAATATTAGATACAAGGCTCCTTACCTGGGCTTTTGCCCTTGGGGCAATAATTGGATTTATCATAGGAGAGTTATTATGATTTTGTTTATGCTTTTGTTTTCACAATATTATTTTGGACAAAACAAGATACAATATGGTCAATTTGAATGGTTTATAAATGAGACCGAGCACTTTGAGATATACTATTATAAATCTGGGGAGGTTCTAATACCTTTTGCTGAAGATGTTCTGGAAGAAGCCTACAATAGACTTAAGAGTCGGTTTAGTTATAGAGAAAGGAAAAATGAGGAGAAGATTCCTGTATTAATCTATAAATCTCATCCGGATTTTGAGGGTACCAATGTTATTCTGGAAAGAATACCAGAAGCAGTGGGAGGGTTTACTGAGATATTCAAAAATAGAATTGTCCTACCATTTAATGGTTCATATTCTGATTTCAGGCATATTCTTAATCATGAACTCGTTCATGTGTTCCAGTATAGGATTCTATATGGTCGGGGGATGGGAGCTATACGAAACCTGGCTACATTAAGGATTCCTTTGTGGTTTATTGAGGGAATGGCAGAGTTTGAATCAATGGGTTGGGATGAAAGCGCAGAAACCTTTATTAGGGATGCAGTACTAAATAACCGATTATATCCAATTTCGATTCTGAACTATGCAGGAGGATATATCGTATACAAGGAAGGACAATCTATTCTCTACTTTATCAAGAATCGATACGGTGAAAAGAAGATTGGTGAATTAATGAATAAAATAAAGGTTACTGGTTCATTAACTGGTGCTATAAAACAGGTGCTTGGTATAGACGAAGATAAATTGAGTGAGGAATGGATAAAGAGCTTGAAGAAGGAATATTGGCCACTCATTGGGGTTAAAGAGGACGTGAACGATATTACAATGCCTATTGTAACACATAAGGAGTTTAAAAATATATATAACTATGCTCCTTCTATTTCTCCTGCAGGGGATGTGATAGTCTATTATACAGATAGAGCTGAGGAAGTTCAGATTCGTATTGTCTCCGCTTTAAACGGGGAAGACTTAGGGCTTCTCATAAGAGGAGGGCGAAGCCCAAAATTTGAATCACTGCATCTCATGGATGGACATCTTGATTTTTCGCAAGATAGTAAATATATAGTCTTTCCTGCGCTTGAGAGGGGGAAAGATGTTCTCTATATCTATGATGTAGGAAGCAGGAAGGCGAAAGATAGGGTAGAACTTCCTCTTGATAGAATACGTTGGCCTGAGTGGTCGCCAGATGGTTCTATGATAACTTTTATGGGGTTAAATAATGGTGCATCTGATATATATGTATATAATTTACTGGATAGTTCTCTTACGAATATAACTCACGATAGATATTCAGATGGGGAACCCACATGGAAAGGAGATTCAATTCTCTTTGTAAGCGATCGTCCAGCCGTTAGAGATTGGGATTATTCAAAGAGGAAACTATATATCACTGATTTAAATGGTAGTATAAGAGAATACCTTGATTTTGGTGAACAGATTATTAACCCTGAGGTTTATAAAAGAAATGTATATTTTATTTCATATAGAGATGGTGGAAAGAACCTGTATGTGTATAAACCGGATTCTGGAATTGTTAAACAGCTCACTGATCTTATAGGGTCATTAGAATCGTTCTCCACTTCCCCCACTGGAAAGTTTGCGATCTCTGTGTATTCGAATGTGGGTTGGGATATATTTCTTATAGACACCATAGAGGAATTAAAAGGTAGGGAGCCAAATCCTCCAAAGGAGTTCTCTTCTGAGTATATAGAGGTTACTTTAGAGGAGAAAGGAGAAAGAAGAAAGGCACCCTTGAATTTCGGAATAGATTATATAGCTACAACTATAGGTTATTATAGTGATTATGGCATGTTTGGTTATCTTTATCTGGGCATGAGTGATATACTGGGGAACCATCGATTGTATGCGCTATTTAACAATACCGATCTCACCAGAAGTGACTTCTATATACAGTATTTTTATCTCAAACATAGATTAGACTATTCATTATATCTTTTAAAGCAGGCAGACTATTTCCTTTATGGAGATAATATTATTAGAGGAGATCTCTGGAGCCTTGGAGGTGAGATATGGTATCCATTGAATCGTTTCCATCGATTTGAATTGGGGCTCTATGGATACCGCCTTGGAGAACAATACTGGGAATTTATTCCAGATGAGGGTTGGAGTCCCGTTAAAACAGATGTTTCTTACGGAACATTTTCCTCTCTTTCCTTTATAAGGGATAATACTATTTGGGGATATACTTCACCGATAAAGGGTTTTAGAGGACGAATAACTTATGAGAAAAATCTAATCCATGGAGAGGATTTCTGGGATGTTGAAGATGTAACCCTGGATTTAAGGAATTACTGGTATCTTTCAAGGGATTGGAACTTTGCAGTACGTCTATTTCTACTCCATAGCTGGGGTGAAGATAATAGAAAATTTTATACAATGAGCATTGGTGGAGGTCGTTCTGTCCGAGGTTATGATTACTATGAGCTTGCAGGTACTACAGCTGGTTTTCTTAATGTAGAGTTCCGACTTCCTATTATAAAGAAATTGGAGCTCGGGTTTCCTCCTATAAATATAGGTAGTATAGATGGTGCATTTTTTATGGATGTTGGAGGAGCGACCTATAATTATAAGGATTTTAGATTTTTTGATACATCTGACTCTTGGATAAAATTAGTAGATCCAATAATGTCTTTTGGTGTTGAATTCAGGTTCAATTTAGGGGTCACTATTGCTAACTTTGATATTTCAAAGAGAACTGACCTTAATAGGATAGAAGACGGGACTTTCTACGACTTCTATTTAGGTTTTCCTTTCTAATATTTTTTGAAACAGATATACCCTGATGTGTAATAAATAGTATATGAGTAGACGGTTTATGTCCTATTACTTCATTCAGATCGAACAAGGTGGACTTCTTCTACTGGATGTTTGAGGAAGTTTTCGACCACCAATGGAAAATTCCTTGGGATATCAGATAGAAATATCTTAAGATTACCATCATCTGATGATTCTATTTCGTTATCCTTTAAAAATCTTTTTATTATAAGAGTCACCTCTTTCCCCGGTTCTATTATGTCTACATCTTCACCCATGACCTTTTTAATAACTGGATAAAGAAGAGGATAATGCGTACAACCAAGAATCAAAGCCTCTATATCTTCATTTAATAAACTGGATAGATATTTTTTTGCCACGATAAAAGGAACTTCTCCGGAAGTCCAGCCTTCTTCTGCTAACGGGACAAATAGGGGACAGGTTGTTGAATGTATTTGAATTCCTTTGAAAGCTCTCTTTAATTCCCTATAAAAGGCTCCACTTTCAATGGTTGCCTGTGTTCCTATAACACCAATTTTCTTATAAGATTTCTTTCTTACAGCCTCAACTCCAGGTGAAATCATACCAATGATTGGTATATCAAATGCGGAAGAGAGATAAGGCAGGGCATTAGATGAGACAGAAAAGCAAGCTGAAACAACAATCTTCACATTCTGTTCGAGGAGAAACTCAATATCCTCCCTTGCGAATCTGATAATGGTATCAGTTGATTTTGTACCGTAGGGAACTCTTGCAGTATCTCCAAAATATACAATCGATTCATTAGGTAGCTTTTTTCTAATCTCATTTACTACTGTAAGTCCTCCAATTCCTGAATCGAATACGCCAATAGGGCTATTTTTATAAATGTGCTCTGGCATATTGTTCTATACCTGAAGCTACAGCTTCTACAACTTTATCAAGGAAATTATAATCTTTCAATTTTCTTCTGTCATTTGTATTGGTTAGAAATGCCACTTCTACTAGTACTGCAGGCATAAAATTGAGTCTTAAAACGTAAAAGTTAGCCTGTTTTACTCCACGATTGTATAGACCACATAATTGGACAATGTTTTCTTGAATATAAATTGCTGCCTGTTGAGATTCCTCCAAGAATTGTGTTTGAGCGAGATCATTTAGGATATAATTTAGTTCTGGAATATTGGAATTTTCCTCCGATTCAAACCTTACAGCTGAATTTTCTGTAGCTTCAACAGTCCTTGCCCAGTCGCTTTTAGCCGAGGATAAGAAATATGTCTCTGCTCCATGCATATTACTCTTTCTATAAGCTGCATTGCAGTGAATGGATACGAAGAAATCCGCTCTTGCTTTATCAGCTATTCTTGTGCGTTCTTTAAGTGGAATGAATTCATTACTAACTCTGGTCATTATCACATTGAAACCATCCTCAGTAAGCCTTGATGCTAATTTCTTTGCAATCATAAGAACAATATCTTTCTCTTTAACACCTCCTGCAACTGCACCTGGATCTTTTCCACCATGACCAGCGTCGATTACTATGGTCTGTATACTCCTTTTATCAAACTTACGTACCTCTATATTTAGTGATTTATCTTTCCGAATTATGTCCATAGGAAGGTCTTCTATTGTCTTGAATCTAAATTTAAGAAATCCATCACCTTCTTCAATTCTGATTTCATCTATAAGTCCCCTTCCTTTATTATCTAGAATGTCCTTATTGTATATAGGGTTGAACAAGGTGAGAACCCATTCCCCATTATTCTTGTTAAAGAAGTAATTGAGAGATGGAGAACACTCAATGGTGTATCGAGTATGAGATTTTTCTACGTCCCAGTTAATATTATATATATTAACTCTTGTTCCAATTTCCAGTGTTCCATCCTTGAAAAAGGCCCTCATTCTTAGGAGACTCGAAAGAATTACGTCCAGTGAGGACTTATGTAAGAATAATTTTCCATCAATCATTATAGGTGGAGAGAGTAACTGACGGATATCCCCTTCAATCTTTATAAATGGATTATCAGGAATAATTGAAACAATTTTTTCTTTCTGTAAAGTCATAATCTGCTTTTTGTTGTCCCAATGGGATGATAAATCCAGTTTTCTGGTCAGGGAATCACACAGGATGTAGTTGTTATTTCTGATTTTATATTCCTTAAAAATATAGTGTGTACCACTTAGATTTATTGAAAGTGCCAAAATGAATAATATCATAGATTTTTCCTTATCTCTCGTTTTTGTTCTCTTTCAATAATTTTGTCTTTTTTTTCAAATTTCTTTTTACCAATAACTAAAGCTATTTTTACCTTAACAAGTTCCCTTTCTAAATATACCTCTGTGGGAATGAGAGTCATACCTTTTTTCTGTATCTCGTTTTCTATCCTTCTAATTTGTCCCTTGTGTAATAACAGTTTTCTTTCTCTTTTAGGGTCTATAGAACAGGGCGCTTTATCATAAGGAGAAATATGCATATCAAAGAGATAGATTTCTCCGTCAACTATTTTTCCGTAAGAACTTTTTATACTGACTTTTCCAAGCCTTATAGATTTAACTTCCGCACCATTAAGTGCGATACCAGCTTCATAGGTTTTTAAGATATGATAGGTAAAACTTGCCTTTTTATTTTTTACTATACTTTTCATAACTGACTTGACTTATTCCAATTGTTAAATTATATTTTTTCTATGCGATCAGGCATAAATTTATTAATTATTTATATAATATTACTTTCTTTTTATAATTGTGCAAGGCAAATGGTAAAAAAACCGCTAACAGAACAAGAGGTACTGGATAAGATACCAAGATGGCAAGAGAACTATAATGAGAAGTCTGGTACTGGCGTTTTAATAATATCGAGTCCAGAATACCGTAATTCATCTTACTTTTCTTCTAAATATGATGTTAACACTAAAGTACTCTCTGGGAAACTTTTAGGGTCTTTTGGCATAACAGTGGGAAGTTTCTATTTCTCACCAGATTCTGTGTCAGTTATAGATATAGAGGGGAAAGAAATAAAAGAGCAGATCCTTTACATACTAGGAGATTTACCCCACGACGTTCTCTCGATGTTTATTGCCTGGGATATCCCTCTTTCATCTAAATGGAGAGTAATTCCTTTGGAACGTGGGTGGGCTCTAATCGGTAATAATATTGAGGTTTCAATATCACCCGAATTTCTTCCATACTATGTGTCAATATATCAAAATAATAATTCTTCTATTGAATATACAAGTTACAAAACAGTTAGTGGAATAAAGCAACCATTCAGGATTATAGCTAAGAAGGGGAAAAATATGCTTGAAATAGAATATCATAAAATGAAACTGCAATGATGCATTTATTTTTAATTCTATCAATTCTAAATTATACTATACCCAATAGAGAAATAAAAATAAATTCATTTTTATCGGAGCGGTGGCTCAGGCTGGAAAGCGATAGTCTGGTGCCTGACTTCATCAAGGCTGTGGAGGATGTAGGTTCTATAAGTGAACTTTATTTACTGGATTCACTAGTGCTTTTAAAAGGACTATACTCCAAGAGTGATTTCATAGAAGGTGAGCTTCTTAATTTAATAAAAGATGATGACGAGTTCATTCATTCAACTATTTCAAGGAACTACTTAAAACGAGGAATACTGGATTTAGAAGCCGGTATTGAAGAAAAGGGTATCCGAGAGCTCAGATTTTCTCTTTTGGTTGATCCCTCCAGGAGGATTATTCCAATCATTCTCATGAAATATAACTTTCCTATTTGGGGCGAAGTATTCAAGAATTTAAAGGAATATTTCTATACGTACATATTTCTTGATAACTGGATAAGTATTATTGTGAAAATTATGTTCCTAATTACCATTTTCTTAGGAACATTATATATTGCCATTGTTATATCAGGTTTGTTTAAATCAGTTCCATTCCTTTCTGAGTGGGTAAGACAAAGAATGAAAATCAGTTCTTTATGGATTCCTGCTTTACTTTTCTCTCTTTTTGTATGGTTACCCATATTAACATTTCTTGCAATTCTTATCGGTATTTCACTTATAAAGTTAAGAAAGAAATCCTATATAAGACTTGCTATCATATCTTTTATTTTCCCATTGATTTTAGCCTACACTTTTGAGATAAAGCTAAATTTTAGTTCTAATAGCCCTGCATATCATTCCTACAAATCTCGTTATGACCCATACAACTATAGTATTGATGAAGTAGAATTCCCTTATGGATATGCTGTGAAAGGTGTTGAAATGGCAATGATTGGTGAATCATCTAAAGCAGAATCACTATTCGAGAAGGGTTATGAAAATAATGAGAGTCTTATATTTTTGGTAAACCTTTCTTCGTTATATTTTTCAGAAAATAATTATAATGATGCCCTAGCCTTTAGTGAAAAAGTAGTCTCTATAGACCCTGATAATCCTATAGCCAATCTTACAATGGCTACTATTTATCTCGATAGGCTTGATTTTGAAGTTGTTTCCAAATACATCGAAATAGCAACGAAAAGTGGTCATGAGTTTGCTGAGAGAGAACTTCCGATATATCAATATCCTCCGGATAGCTGGCTTTTGAGTGAAATATTTAAGGTGGATGGAATGGGAAAATTTATTAAAGAGAGCAAATTGTATTTCTTCTTTATACTTGCTGTCTTTTTCACTGTTTTTAGCTCTATAAGGAGATTGCAAGATGAATATTGCCCTATATGTGGTAGGGTTTTGATAAATGGTATTAAAATAGAAGAGAAAAAAGTATGTGATATTTGTGCTGAAAGGTTGTCTATGACGGAATCAAAGAGTATAAGGGAGAGATTAAAAAGGTACACAAGAAGAAAATCAGATAGAATTGCTTTATTCAAATATTTTGTTATGAATTTAATATTTCCAGGGAGTGCACATATATATGGGAAGAAATGGTTATCAGGAATGGTTTTACTTCTTTTGGGTTCTTTATTACTTTTTATCTATATAGGCCCATTTTATTCCCAATCCGAGGAAATAATGCAATACGAAATATCTGTTGGGAACAATATATTCATATATTTTATTATTTTTTATTATCTTTTAGTATTGTTTTTAACATGGAGGTTATCAACAAATGGAGATAGAGGGTAGTATAGAGGAGTTTTCTGTACCGGAGATATTGCAATTTTTCTCTCTTCACAAGGCTGATGGCGTCCTTCGAATGAAGACAAAGAAGGAAGAGGTAGACTTTGGGTTTAAAAAGGGAAAGATTGCAGCTGCAGCACATAAAGGTGAGGATTTCTTTTACTCTATAAATGATTATCTCTTCCGCGCAGGCAAGATAACCGAGAGAGAGCTTAAAGATCATAGTAAAAGGGCAAGCGATTCAAATGTTTCTGTTTTTCAACTTCTTCTCCAGGAAGGGAAAATTGGAGGTAAGGAGCTTAGGGAGATAATATCATTTAAAATTCAGGAGATCATAGACGAGGTTCTCACATGGAAGGAAGGCAGATATTCATTTCATCCTGGAGAGGCGCTTTATACAAGTTCTAGTATTTCAGTTGAATTAGATCCCAATGCATTGGTAATGGAGGGTATGTGGAGGATTGATGAGTGGCCACAGATTAAAATTGTCCTTCCAGATGATAATGTGGTTCTTAAAAAGAAAGATAAACCTGAGATAGCTTTGGAACTCGGGGATAAAGAAAGTAAGGTTTTAGAGAAGTTCACTGACGGTATTACAATAGGGGAACTGATAAGAATCACTGGTCTTGGGAAGTTTCAGACCTATAACACAGTATATAGACTCATTGAGATTGGGCTTCTGCGGAAATTGGGAGAGGAATTATTAATCAAGAAGGTAAAGATAAGGATACCATTTAAGACTATCTTCAAAGAATCATTTCTCATTGGATTCATTTTGTTTAATTTATTCTTTTTTATTCTATTTAAATTGGATAGACTGGACAACTTCTTCCAAGATGTAAAAAGAATCATCCAAACACTTGACAAATAATGTATTATGATATAAAGTATATAAAATAAGGAGGCAATATGAAGAGAATATATTTATTCATTGTAGTTTCTATTATTTTAGTATTTTCACTTTTATCATGTTATGAAATCGCTGCACCAGAAGTTCAAATATGGTGGACCTCTCCTCTTGCATGGGATGTTTATCAATTTGATCTTTTATTTGATTCTTCATATACTTCAGATGTAAGAGCTGATTCAGTAACATTCTGGGTAAGGAATGGTGTTGATGCTAAATTGCTTGGCTATTATGCTGAGTTTTATCAGGTCACTCGTATTGGGGAAGAGAACATATTTCTCTATCAAGGCTTACCGTACCCTTTAGAGCTTAACCTAAGGGCTGCCCCAAGTAGAAAAGATACTGTCAGGACTAGTCTTTTTAATTGGTCAATCCACGTGAGGGAAGCTGTAGAAGAAATGTATGGTAAACCTGAAACCGAGTGGCAATCGATTCTGGTTAGGGTTCATTTCTTTGGTGAAGATGCGTATGGTGAAGGAAAAGAGTTTAATGTAACCCACGACTATACTTTAATAAGAATTGATTAATAAATAGATATTATCTTTAATAAAAAACCTGGGGTCATCCCAGGTTTTTTTTACGAATATGCGTCAGGGAGGATTTGAACCCCCGACCCGCGGATTAAGAGTCCGCTGCTCTGCCACCTGAGCTACTGACGCATTCATATGGGTGAATGAGGGGACTCGAACCCCCAACCTCTGGAGCCACAGTCCAGCGCTCTTACCGCTTGAGCTACATTCACCACATTTTTTACGCCTGGGAGGATTCGAACCCCCAACCCTCGGATTAGAAGTCCGATGCTCTATCCAATTGAGCTACAGGCGCTCTCGGGGTGAGTGGATTTGAACCACCGACCCCCTGCTCCCAAAGCAGGTGCGCTGACCTGACTGCGCTACACCCCGTAATTACGTACAAAAATCTTATAATACTTCTATTTCTCTTTGCAAAAAATCCAAAACTTTTTTTATTGCTCTGCTTCGATGACTTATCTCATTCTTTTCCCAATCTTCCATCTCCCCAAGAGTTTTGTTGTACCCTGCAGGAATAAATATCGAATCGTAACCAAAGCCATTATTTCCCTTTTCAACGCAGCTTATTTTACCCTTTAAAATGCCCTCAAAGAATTCAATCCAATCATCCCTTAAAACCAGAGTCATTACTGTTCTAAAACGGGCACTTCTGTCATTAGCTTCCTTCAACTCATCTAACAATTTTCTTCTGTTTTCATCATCCCCTCCTCCACTAAAACGAGCTGAATGAATGCCAGGTCTACCATCCAGATAATCTACTTCTAAGGCAGTATCCTCTCCTAAGGTACATATACCCGTGGCTCTATAGTAGGTGAGAGCTTTCTTTAACGCATTCTCCTTAAGGGAAATTCCGTCCTCTAATATAGAAATATTCAGGTGTAAGTCAATAGGAGATATTATTTCAAGCTTTCCTTTAGTAATAGACTTAATTTCTCTAACCTTACCCCTGTTCTTTGAGGCGATGAGCAATCTCATTCAACGATTATAGTAGTCTCTACTATGAAAGCTCCTTTATATCCTTTATTTACTACCTGGTTGATGTAACTTATGGCATCACTTTTGGTTAAGAAATTTCCTACTCTTAATTTATAGTAGGGCATAATATACTCAACATATACATACTTGTCTAATATAAGTTTTGCTCTCGATGCTTCCTGATCGGCGGCAGTTTTGTTCTTGAATGCACTAATCTGAACTCGATACCCAAGCATTTTCTTAGGTTCTGTTGCACTAAGTTCTAGTTCCTCTTCCTCGAAGATTGAAATATCCTCTTCGGGCTCTTCTGTGAAAGTGATTTCTGAGATTTCGGTGGTATCCTCTTTGATTTCTTCAAAGAGGATATCCTCTCCGATTACAGTTTCGGTTACTGCCTGACGTTTAGCACAACCAAAAGAGAGCAAAAGGATGAATAAAAGTACAGTAATAAAATATTTCATTTAACCCCTCCTTTTATTGATATTTGACCGGAAGGTGCCTTACGATTTCTTTTACCTGCTGTGCACCGGATTTTGGAATTATTAAAGTCGCATTTTTTGTATGAACTACAATCATATTCTCCAGACCCTTCGCCACAATAATACCATCCTCTGCATAAAAGATATTATTATGGCTATTTATTTGATGTATATCACCTCTCTCGATATTTCCACTTTCCCTACTTTTGAATATCCGTTCAAGAGAGTTCCATGTTCCAATATCGTCCCAGGTAAATTCTGATGCTACAACAAGGACATTCTTACTCCTCTCCAGTACTCCATAATCAATTGAGATTGGTGTACCAGATGAATATAATAATTCAATATTCTTCTTTGATGGATTCATTTTAAGAGCATTGATTGCTTCTTTTAGATGCACTTGATGCCTCTTAATCTCTTCCAGTATTGTATAAGTTTTCCAGAGGAAAATTCCACTGTTCCAGAGGTATTTTTCACTTTTTATATAAGAGGTAGCCTTCTTTATATTTGGTTTTTCTGTGAATCTTTTTACCTTCAAGATTCCCAGAGCAAGTTCTGCCCCTTTCTCAATGTATCCATACCCCGTTTCTACTCTTGTTGGAATAATCCCATATGTTACTAAGTACCCCTTTTCTGCCCATTCTATTCCCCTTTTTATCACAGAGATAAATTGCTTATCGTCAGCAATCCAGTGATCTGAAGGTAGTATGAGCATCAATGCATCTTTATCTGAAGCCATAAGTTTTGAAGCTGCGAGACCTATAGCATATAGTGTGTTCATTCCTCTTGGTTCTATTATTAGGTTATTCTTGCCAAAACCAAGGGCAATAATCTTCCTAGCTAAAGTAGCTGTTGTTACAATCTTGATATTTTCGGTAGGTGTCAGTCTAAGAATTCTCTCTTTTGTCTGTAGTAGGAGTGGCTTGTTACCTGTTATAGAAAGGAACTGCTTCGGGTTATCCTTTTTTGATAATGGCCAGAAACGTTCACCTATACCACCAGCCAGGATTACAGTGTAAATCACTTGCCCTCTCCCTTTAATTCTATACTTTCCAGCAGGTAACTGACTGTACCAAATTTTAGATGGCTCTCGATTTTCACTGGTATATGAAGAGAATCAGTGGATACCCAAATCTTTATAGGTTCACTGGATCCAAAAATCTTTCCTCCAGGAACATCCGGGCTAAGCAAGAGTGTTTCATAACTTCCAGCAGGTACATGAATCCTGTAGGGACCTGATACACCTACAACCATTTCATGGTTCTTACCAGATGAATGAAAGGGTATCTTTAAAGTATCACCAGAGTTGAAATTCAGAATTCTCATATAATATAAAGTGGCAAAGATATCTTTTGATTCTGGAATCCTGTGGGTTCTTTTTCCATTACTGTAGAATACAGAGTCATGGTCAAAATCAAGTTCAACTTCATTCTTATAATTACCTTCATGGATCTTTTTTACAAATCTTACTGTAGAGAACGAACCGGTATCAACATAGGAACAGTAATAATCGTTAATATAAAAGAAAAGCGAGAATATGCCCTCTGTTTTCTGAGCACTTTCTATGATATATATTGGTAAATCGTTAAAATGCTCTACACCCTTTATCTCCATATAGGAACTACCCACCCTAAAAGGACCATAAAAACCACCATAGTTCAGCCGTTCGTTGAGTGGAAAGGTGAGGGAGAGAATTATTAAGGTTACAATACTCATTTACTAACCCTTTCTTCTCCTGGTTTATAACCCAATCGGTGGAATGGATTGACGACGCCGGAAGCTACATTCTTTATATGAACACTAACCCTTTTTAGGTACCTTATAAGTAGTGCGTAAATTATACCCTCTTTGGGACTTAAATTTTCATCTTCCACGAGTTCCTCAAGCATTGAATGACATTCCTTTGAAACAAGAACAAGCTCTCCCATAACCCGACTCCCAAGTTCCTGGTTTTGGTCCTTAAAGACATCTATGAGCTTTTTAAAATTTGTTTGAACTTTACATTCTAAAACCTTGATTTCTTCAATATATTTACCCCGGAGGGGTTTTGGATATTTATGTGATAATTCGATTAAATTCTTTGAAAAATCACCGATTCTCTCTATATCAATCACGATAGTAGTTAGTATGAGCGAAGGGATTATATCCTGTGCTGGATTAATGGCGAGATGTTCTAATACATTCTTCCTTACCTTTATCTGCAACTGATTTAATTTCTGGTCAATCTTATAAATATCTTCTTTTTCCTTTTCCTTTTCTATTACAACACTCATTGAATATTGAAACATATCGTATGAAATATGGAGCATCTCTAAAACGATTTCTTCTGCTTCCTTCATGAGAGGTGGTTTTCTTAAAAATTCCAATAATTTCTTAAACAATTTACCTCCTAAAGAGAAGTATAAATATTCCTGGTATTACAATAAATATAATTATTATGTAGATAAACGCAAGGAACCTTTTCCTTCCCGGTAAATAGCCTACCTTTTTTGCAAAGAAGATTGGGATTTTTCTTAGAGGATACCATATCGTAATACCAAATACGTTGAAGATAGAATGACAGAGCGCAACCCTGATGGCATTGACATTCCCTGTAACCAATGCTGCTAAAATGGTAGTTACTGTTGTTCCCAGATTTGCCCCTAATGTATACGGATATATCTGTTCTATACTGAGTATACCTGCTCCAGCAAGAGGAACAGCGACGGAGGTTACAACCGAACTAGACTGAACGAAAGCTGTAAGACTCAATCCAAGGATACCTGCTGTAAGTGCGTTTCGGAAAAGAAACTGGTCGATAAGGGTTTCAAATTTACCTGCTGAAGCTTTTCGTAGTGTTCCAACAAATAAAGTTATGGCTAGAAGGACTAGAAAGAAGGCAAGTAAAGCAGATAGGGTGTAGTGTTCACCTGTAAAGCTCATTATTTTATGAGAAACAGGGTCAATTACAATATCCAGAGGCGAATTGAAGGTAACACCACCTTTACCCCACAGAAGATCAGTGAAGAATCCAGATATTCGCTCTATGGGATGAAATAATATCTCGAGTGGTAATAATATAAGGACTGAAAGAAGGTTAAATATGTCGTGAACAATTGCTGCGGGGAAAGCTCTATTAAATTCCCTTTCAACAGAAAAATGACCCAATGAGGCAATAATATTGGTAATTGTCGTTCCGATATTTGCTCCCATAATTATGGGAATAGCGTTGGCAACGGTTAAAGTTCCTCCTGCTACAAAACCTACGGTGATAGATGTGGTAACAGAGCTTGATTGAATAATTGTTGTGGCAAATAATCCAATGAAAAGTCCCATAAGTGGATTGCTAGTAGTCCTTATAAGAGCACTTGCAAAATTTATCCCAAAACCTTTAAGAGAACTTCCCAATAGTTCGATACCGAGAAGAAATAGATATAAGTATAGGAGGGCTAAGAATGTATTTAGAAGAACTTTGAGGGTTTTTGAGTATTTTTCGGATGCCAAACCCCTATATCCTTTTAATATTTAAAACTCCTCGGGCAGGACTCGAACCTGCAACAACCTGATTAACAGTCAGGTGCTCTTCCTTTGAGCTACCGAGGAACAATAATATCATAATTAGTACTCATGCTTTTGTCAAGCTATTTAAGAACAACATCTCCTATTTCGTCTAAATTTTCGAATTCATCCGACGCTCTTATTATCTCGATAGCGGTTGGACCTCTTCCCGGTCCAATGAGAAGGATTTTTTTCCCTCTCTTACTTAAAAAATGAATAAGGGGTTCGAAATCACTATCACCTGTAATTAAGACTATTTCGTCAACATATTCTAAACTTGTTATCATCTCTAAAACCATCTCTACATCCATATTAGCTTTTATAGAGCCATCGGGTCTTTCCTTTGCTAGTTTACTTAGAACTCTGTACCCAATAAGCGAGATGGCATCGATAAGTTTGAGTCTGTTCTCATCTGAAAGCCTATAAGGAATAAATGCAGAGAATTTAATTATTTCTCCATCTTCTTTCTTGTAGCGTTCTGTTAAGTAATCTTTTAGTCTATCGTATCTGATTTCAGCACCCTGTTTTTCAAACACCTGTTGGATATTCTGAACATCAATAAACACTGAAACCTTCTTCATAATACCCCCTTTATTGGTTTTCAAATTTCAAAAAGATTATTATTTATCTCGCTAAATATTTATTATACGAGATGTATAATTAATTTGTATCATGCTGATTGATTTATCCTGAGGCATTAAAATCTTTTGAATTGAGGCCAAATTGCTTTCCCAATAGTTCTCTCTTCTCTTGCAGTTTTATACCAACATTTGCAAGTTCACTTAAGACAGGATCATAAATGTCAGGTTTTGTTGGTATACAAACTCCCTTCTCTTCTATTGCACCTTTTAGGATTAAATGCACAGCACAGGCAGCAGGAAGACTTACAGTTCTTGCTATTGCTGTATCTTCTCCTACTGTTCCGTAATCTACCAACTTTGAAATAAAAATCTCCTTCTTTGTGTTTATTTCTACTACTACTTCATCCTGAAGGATTACCATATCTTTCTCACCTTGCTTATACGAGAGTTTGTCATTCATCAAATAAACTAATACATCAATATTTCCACCTTTTTCGATTGGGATTTTTTCATTAGAGAACAAACCAATCCACTTTAGTTTATCTACTACCTCCTCCCCTGGATTATAATTTAGGTGATCTATCAATGATTTCCTAACATCATCCCCTTCAGATTCAGTCAAATCTTTTGCAAATTCCAAATAAGTGAGATTCGATAGGTCACGCTCTTCAGTTTCAAGAAGACCAAGTCTCGAAATTGTAAGCCATAAATCGCACCATCCAGGGTATCTTATTGTTCCTCTAAATATCTCATTAGCCTCTTTGATATTATATTTACTTAGATATTGGATAGAATCTCGGTTGGGGTAAATTTCCATCATCCCAATATCTTCTATATCCATTCGGAAATAGTGACTAAATAGGTCTTCTCTGGGAACAGTAACTTCTTCTCCATTCCGCAGGTACTTTCCTCTATTCCTGCCGGCGAGGGCAACACCTCTAGGACTCCATCCGATTTTGTATCTAAATGGATTATTGCTATATCCTGGAGCTGGTAGAGATCCACAATAGGAGTGGAATGCAATAACAGTACCCCCCTGTTTATGTATGGAATCGATAGATTTTTGTGCAGACATATGGTCGATTCCCGGGTCTAATCCTATTTCATTTAGAAGAAGAACCCCATTATCAAGGGCCTTATCGTTGAGATTTTGCATTTCGTTGCTTACATAAGAGGTGGTTACCATATCGGTTTTGTGTTCGATGCAAACACCAGCTACTTCTACATGATAGGTATAAGGTAATAGGCTGACTACACAGTCTGAATCCTCTACCAGTTTATGAAGGGTATCTTTCTCCTTGATAGTCCACCCGATTGCTTTTCCATTTGAATGTCCTTCTATTAAATTTTCTGCTTTACTCAGTGTTCTACTTGCTACTATAACATTAATACCCTTTTCTAACAGGTATTTAACCATTGGTTTAGCAACCATTCCTGCTCCGAGAATAAGCACCTTTTTCATCTTTATCTTACCTCCTTAAAAAACGCTTTAGATATTGATAAGGGGGGGTCAATTCCCCTTTATACAGAATAACAGCTCTCTTTATAGGAAGAGGTAAAGTGCATTTATTAAAATCACCTGGATAGGATGCATTTACTATTTCTGGTATAAAGCCTTTGAGTATGTTACTGAAGTATATTGAAGATTCGCGTGGAAGCTCTGTGGGAAGTATATCAACTGCCATAATTACAATACCATCGCCTTCAATACCGTATTTTATAGTGCCATTTTCGGGATTATAAACATATACTGGATTATCTGGTTCTGTGCATACCATTGTACATTCATTTGCCCCTTCAATATCACAGCTTATATCCCCGATCACTTTAAGTTTTGCTAACTCCTTATTGTAGTTCTTTCTCAAGTACTCTTTAGTAATTAATCTTGGATACTTTTCTTCCCAATAGATAGCGTTAATAAGGATTGTAATATATGGAAGATACTTAAAAAATACCCCTTCGTAGTGCTCTGGATTATCATAGTAGTCCTGTAGATTGAAACTTTTTTCATCCTTTCTTCTTACGAGGTGTTCTTCTCTAAATACTACCTTGTATAGTGTGTGTGGATTATCCTTAAGGCTTTCAAGTTCTTCTGCTTTAATTTCCTCGACAGGGAAGTAACGAAGTAGTTCCTGCGCTCCAGAGGAAACATTACCGTAACCAGCAATCCCAATGACAAATGGAGAGAGTTCTTCTGGTAAACCCTTCTCTTTTATTTCCTTTCCTAACTTTTCGCTATCTTTCTTTAGGTGATTAAGTGAAGGATACTCTATGGGGCGTTTTATGTGGAGGAAAGGAGTTTTATAACCTTCCCATTCGAGTCGTTTGCCTGCTGCCCATAGAGATTCAATCATTCCTGCAATACCGGCGTACTTACCAAAAGCTATCAGACGATTATCATTCTCATCCCTAAAGCATTCATAATCGATAAGGGTATCGCGTTTTTCCATCATTCGTTTTAACATAGGCATATTATACTCCTGACCCTTAATTGTGTGTGAGAAGAAGACATAAATTTTATCTTCACGAAATAAATCAATTGGTATCTCTTTTATTCCAAATATCACTGGAACGTCAAGATTTTCTGATACTTCTGTTCCTAGTTCTTTATATTCATTATCTTGGAATACCCTAATTTGAGAGGGTTGCACGGTTGTTTTTATAGAATGAGCAGAATCCAGAAATGCTACATCACTAGGAGTAAGAGGACTTCTCCTTTCCCATTTGCTTTTATCTTCTCTCCTTATTCCTATTCGTCTCTCCATAATTACACCTTATATCTATAGCATTGACACTATTTGTCAAGGTCGGAAACCTCCTGCTGGGATTTAGGAATCAAGGTTTATAGTATTAATGAGTAAGAATTAAAGGTGTAAGTGCTGGGTTCTGAGTTCGGAGTACTGAGTTATGGGTTCGGAGTTCTGGGTTTATTAATTTTTTGAGTTTATAGAGTTTTTATATAAAGTCCGAGGTCCGAAGTCCAATGTCTATAGGGATTAGGTCTTGGGTGTTAGGTCTTAGGTTCAGAGTACTGAGTACTGAGTTCCGAGTCTGTATTAAGGATT
>SOIB01000089.1 GCA_004377355.1 Candidatus Stahliibacteriota bacterium
AATGGAGCGAAGCGACTTCTCTGTGTCTTTGTGATAGATAATTAAATGCTCTTGAAAAAAAATTTATCATATATATAATTATCTATGGCTATGAAGAATTATATGGAAAAGTTAATAAAAAAGACTCTGGATGATTTAATAAAGGATTATCCTGAGTACAGAGACATCGAACCCTTTAAGAAGGAAGTTATTGCACTTTCTCTAAATAAAGCTGAGCCATTATATGGTACTAGTAATCTCGGTCATGCTGTGATAGAGACAAAGCTAGTTTATTCTGGATTTCGTTCAAAAATTACTGCAATAGTAATAGAATCAATAGAGAAAGTCAGGACGAACCCTAGGGGTTGAAAATCTCTAAACTTTGAGGTGTGGATGGATTTTCTAAATATCTATCCAAATATTCCGGTTCAGATTGAAAGGGGTAAGGGTGTTTATCTATTTAACGATTCTAATAAGAGATACCTTGACCTTATCGGAGGAATTGGGGTTAATATTTTGGGCTACCATGACCGTGAGTGTGATGAAGTCCTTGCCGATACAAGATTAACTCCCCACCTTTCTAATTATTATTTACATTCTCTAAAAGAGGAAATTGCAAAAATTTTGAATAATTTATGCAGAACAGAGAGTGTCTTTTTTACAAATTCAGGAACTGAATCTAATGAGGCTTCAATAAAATTTGCGTGGAAGGTAAATCCAGGTAAGATAATCGCTTTTGAAGGTTCATTTCATGGTAGGAGTTTAGGTGCATTTTCCCTTTCCCATATATTCTTGCATCAGGATTTTCCACGTATTGATGCAGAAGTTGAATTTGCTCGTTGGAATGATCCGGAAAACCTTTATTGCAGGGGAAAAGATGCCTCGATTATTATCTTCGAGCCTATTCAGGGTGCAGGAGGAGTTAGGGTGATGAAGAAAGAATGTTATAAAGTCCTGCGGGAGCTTCAATTGCAGGGAGTAATAGTTATAGCAGATGAGATTCAATCCGGGATGGGGAGGAGTGGGAAATTCCTTGCTTCTTATTTTGAAGATTTTCAAGCCGATATAATAACTCTGGCTAAGGGACTTGGTGGAGGTATTCCTCTTGGAGCTGTTTGTATGAAAGAGAATATTGCATCCAATTTACATATTGGTGACCATGGAACAACAATGGGAGGAAACCTGAAAGCTCTACAATTATCCCGGGTAGTACTCCAAAAGTTAAAAGGGCATCTCATGGCGCATATCAGGGATATTGAAAAGAATGTAATTTCTGAATACAGGAGGGATTTAGGAATGCGTGGAAGGGGTTTATTTTTAGGTTTTGATGTTTCAAATGGGGCAGAGTTTGCTCGTATCATGAGGGGTAAGGATTATCTTGTGAATATTATACAGGAAAATACAGTTCGTCTCCTGCCTCCCTATATAATAAAAGAAGAGGAATTGCGTGAATTCTTCGATACTGCAAAGGAACTTATCTGATGGATGTTGGTTTCTTACAGTTCTGTCCTGTTTTTGATGACCCACAGTCTAATCTAAAACTTATTAAAAAAATGCTACATCAGGTAAAACCTCCTGATATACTGGTACTTCCTGAATTAACACTAACAGGTTACATATTTAAGGATTATAAAGAGGCGTATTCCTATAGTGAAGAGGTAGGTGGGTTACTTACAGAAAATTTAATAAATGTGGCTAACCAATATAATACAACAATGGCAGTTGGTTTTCTTGAGAGGCAAGGAAAAAATATTTATAATTCCAGTGTGCTTCTCTCTGGAGAAGGAATCATTGGAGTATACAGAAAAGTACACCTTTTCTATAAGGAGAAAGAGATATTCAAAGCGGGGGATAAGGGTTTTCCTTTATTTACCGTAGATGGAGTAAAAGTTGGTCTTCTTGTTTGTTTTGACTGGATTTACCCGGAGGCTATGAGAACCCTTGCACTTAAAGGGGCAGATCTAATCCTTCACTCTGCAAATCTCGTCCTTCCTTTCTATCAGGATGCAGCAAGAACAAGGGCAATCGAGAATAGAGTATTTATTGTTCTTGCAAATAGAACAGGTGTGGAGGAGAGGGAAGGTATGAGGTTTGAATTTACTGGAGGAAGTGAGGTTGTTAATCCAATGGGTGAAGTAATTTTAAAGGTAGGAAGGGAAGAGGAAGGCATTTTTTCGGTCAGCATTAATCCAGAAGAATCCAGGGATAAGAAGGTGACAGAATTTAACGATATCTTCCAGGATAGGAGGGAGGATCTTTATGAAGGTTGGTATAATAGGGAATCACGGTAGTGGGAAGAGCATTATATTTAAGAGTCTTACTGGAATAGAGGAAGAACACAGAGAAGCGATGAGTGTCGGTGTGGTCGAGGTTCATGACTCACGACTCGACAGACTCCACTTACTCCATCAAGAGAAGGAGAAGATACAAACGAGATTAGATATAATAGATGCCGGGACTTTTGACCTAAAGAATGAATTGATTCGCACGTGTGATGCTTATCTACTTGTGATTGGTGCGTTCTTTGGTGAAGAGCCACTCCAGGTATGGTCAGATATTAAAGCTGATATGATATTATCAGACCAGGATGTAATTGAGAAAAGATTACGGGTGATAAAAAAGGAACATAAAAAGGAACATGAAAGGGAAGAGAAACTACTAGAAAAGGCTCTGGGTTTCATTGAAGAGGAAATTTGTCTAATAGATTCAGAAGAACCTGAGGATAAAGTCCTAAAAGGTTATTCTCTATTTACATACAAACCAGTATTTGCGGTTATTAATATTTCGGAAAAGCAGGAAGAAAAAGACTTCATTTTTTCAAGAGAAGAATTAGGAATACTATCACTTGTTTTCAAAGGGAAACTTGAGGCCGACCTACAGGATTTAGAGGTTGATGAAAGAAAGGAGTATATGGAGCTATACGGAATGAAGGAAAGTGCTATAGATAGGGTTGTTAAAGCCTTCTATTCTGAAATTGGACTTATTACTTTCTTTACTATTGAGGGAGACGAAGTTCGGGGATGGAGATTAAAAGAAGGGAGTAGTATATTAGAGGCAGCGGGTAGTATACATTCTGATATGGAGAAGGGATTTATTAAAGCAGATGTAATATCAGTGGATGAGCTAATTGAGGTAGGGGGTGAGAAGGAAGCAAAGGAGAAGGGTATCATTCATCTTGTTGGTAAGGATTACATTGTGAAGGATGGTGATGTTATAAAAATCCGATTCGCATAATTTAGTTGGACAGTTAGTGAGTTGGTGAGTTTAGAGAAATGTCATTGCGAGTTATTCTTCTTGTTTATCTTTTGCGAAGCAATCTTACATCGTCATCGAGATTACTTCACGAGGGACAGGCGGCCAAGCCCAATATTAGCCCGGTCCTTGACAATATGACAAATCAAATAAAATAAGAGGCAAAAAATAACTTATTTAATTATTATAATTTTCGAAGTTTCTTGTAGGTTATCCCCGGAAAGGTTCAGGAAATATATTCCCGAGGGAATATTCCCTTGTATTTTTACAGGATGAGTTCCTTTCTGGTATAACTTGCTATCAATAAATTTCTTTATTAATCTTCCAGTTCTGTCGTATAGTTTTAAAGAAATAATCATAGATTTATCCAGTGTTAAAAATACCCATCCAGAATGATAAAGCAGATTAGATGATACTTGTAATGCACATTTTTCTTCTTCTGAAATACCACTTAATGTAATTTCACTACCAGTTACTCGAATATCATCAATATAAATTCCCTCTGCGATATCACCATCATTATCAGATACAAATACAAAATAAATTCGAATCGAATCCTCTGTATTGAAATAAGAAAGGTCATATTTATCTTCTAACCAGAGATTTCCTATGTTCAGTGTAGAATCCAATGCTCCACCACTGCCTATATAATCAAGGGTGTCCATTTTAAAGTCATGTTCTACGATAACAAGGAGACCATCAGTACCATAATTAGGGTATTCATACCAGTGATAAAAGGAGAGGGTGCAGGGTGGGAAGATTGTTAATGGTTTAGTTCTAAGGACTGCTTCCATTGAATTGATATATTGATGGATAGATTCAATTCCACAGTAAAAAGAGTAATTCCCGGAGTAACTCCTGTTATCACTCAAATGCCAGAGATTATACATACCATAATGTTCCCATTTTGATATTCCTGATTCAAGATTATCAAAGAATCCTGTTTCTCCTATCTTTATTGCGAAAGAATCGTTCGAAGTAAAATTATCATGGGTGGATATTGTAGAATAAATGAATACCAAAGAGGGTTCAATAATATCAGGAGAGATATATAGAGAAAGTGATTCTTCTTCTTTTTCTCCACTCTTTAGAGTATCAATAAATAAGACTGAATCCAAAAGAATAATGTTGGGATTACCAGATGAGAATACTAGCTCTACATCGTATCCATTTCCATGACCATAATTTTTTAAACTGTAATGATATATTAAACTATCACCACCATTTGGGATGCTGTCATCGCCATAAATTGTCCTACCAGATAACATAATTTTTAAATCTGGAGTACCTATAATCTCTGAGAATATATTCTTCCAGGAGTGTAAATCAGAGGTTCCTAATAATTCAAAATTGATGGGAGATTGACCAGTAATACTGGAATCCACCTTGAAAGTAAAAGTACAGTTGAATGCACTTTCCACTTCTAATGGATAGTTGTATACAAATAAACTATCAATAATTTCAATATATGAATTTTTGGTCTTTAGCAGTAAGTCTAAACTATCTATGATATCATTTCCAGAATTTTTCATAATTAATTCAATATCAATCTCTTCACCAGGATTTATGATTCCATCATTATTACCTGATATCTCATTTATATCTTTCTGGATATATGAAAGGTAGGGTCCTTCTATAGTGAGAATAATAGTTTTCTGAGTGGGTACATATCCATCCGATATTGCAGTAATAAGGAGTGAACAAGGGTGTGGGTAATCAATAGAGAATAATGCATCCCCTAAATCAGCGGTATAGGAACGTCCCAATATAGTTACACCTTTGGGGCTGCCATTATTTTTTGTTATACAGATTCGAACATCTGTAAGAACAACATTCATTATATCGGTAACTCTTATTCTGAATGGAACGTTATCCTGTATTGTGTCAGGGGCAATAAAAAGCATCTTTGAAGGCTCATCCAACCAAACTGGCATCTCTGGGTCTCCAAGAAGATTGAGTTGATATTGATGCCATCTGTATACGTTCTCAACTCTACTTCTTGGCACATAATCAGCCTTTGTCATCGCAAGTGCAAGACCTATATTTGTATATTTTTTATCAAAAAGATTTTTGTAGAATGAAGCATCGAAGCGGTCTGAATAACCGAATCCAGGATGACCGGGAGATCCCCATCCATAACTGGAATTACCAATGAATGCCACACCTCCACCATTTGGATTGTTAATAAAGTGCTCTGAAATTGCGTCATAATCAAAGGCATTAGCCCAGCATCCAATTGAGTAGAGGATGGCTAAACTGTCCCCGTTTTCAAGAGCATCCATATCAGAGCGAAAGAAATAATCCTCTCCCATACCCATACAATTAATCCATGCATGACCGTCATGATTGATGAGGTTTTGACCATCATTAATTGCATCTGCGACTTTTTCTGAATTCTCGTTACCAAGTGATTCATAGAGTTTGGTGAGGTTTATCTTGTTGGGAATATATAAACTATCAATTTTATTCTTTCCAACCCCAGCATCTGTATATGGGTCGTCCCACAGTATTTCTCCTAGAAACAATGCTTTGTTTAAATATCCTGAAGGGGGATTTTTTTCGTATTTTATTACCTTATTTACAAATGTAGAAACTTCTTCTTCAGTGTTAACAGGGGCTCGTCCAACAAATACGTCGGGATAAAGGTCAATAGAATCAGCTATTTCTCCCCAGGGAGGATGACCATTTTCATTCCACATTCCATCAAGGTCAGAGTAGTAAAGGTCTGCATGTAGGTCATCTTCATCAATAGGACCACCTGCTTCTGATGTCATTGCATATGCAATCCTTGAGGGCACGATATCTGTATCTCCTCCAAGTAAAACCCATAATAAATTATGATTCTGGTACATGTCCTTTATGAAATTCCTTATCCTTTCCTGATGGTCTAACCCAATGTAGTTATTATAGATGCTATCAGTTGTGACTATACGAGAACGAAGACCCTTTTCTATTTTCCATCTAAGAAGTGGTTTAAATTCATTAACAAATGAAGAGTCTGTTATAATTATGTAATCGATACCTATAGTGTCTTCTTCTATATAATCCTTACTTTCATGAGTGTTTAAAAAGAATGTATTTCTTATCCTGGATTCAATCCTGTTAGATTTTGTGGGATATGAAGAACCTTCTATTGAATATTTAATCTCCAGCTCAATTGCTTTATTATGGATGAGTTTCTTATCTTTCGGTATCCACTGGAAGGGATAATATATTAGATCAATTACTTTCATTCCTCTGAGGTTACCAATCCCTTCTAACTTTAAGATTTGTTCGGGGAAAGTTTTTTCAAAGTTATAAATAACCTGATTTTCATCGACTCTTTTAGGCACTTTAAACTCAATTTCTGATAGTATTGCAGGTTTCTGTACGGGTGGTAGGTAGTAAGAACCAATAATGATTTCCTGTTCTACACTTCTTATATCAAGTTCAATGTATCTTGCATTTTGTGGAAGCAATATTTTTTCTCTACAGACTGGTATTTCTGGACTACCTTCCTCTAAAATATGGTCTTCATCTCTTACGAATATATGGTCATATTCCCCAATCTTTTTAATCCTATACTCAGGGGATGTGATATTGATAATAATAGATTCCCCTCGAAGGAGTAAAGAAAATGTTAGAAAGATGAATATTATAAATTTTCTACTCATGTATATCCCGAAAAGTTAGATATTAGAGGTATAAAAGTCAAGACCGTATATAATTTCATGATTTATAATCACATATATAAATTGACCAAAGACCGAAGACAGAAGTTGAGTTCTGGGTTCAGGGTTCTGAGTTCGGTGTTTAGGAGGAAAGAATTTAGGGCTCAGGGTTTGGTTATTTATAATTTTATATTTTAAAATTGACTCTTCAATCCTTGCACTAATCCCTAACATCCATTAAACATGTGCTTTTATGATTCTTTTATTCTGGTGATAAGGTGAAGTGTTTTTTGAAAATGACTAATGACTATAGAAGCTGTACCAAAACTCAATGATATTAACATTTCATAAAAATACTAAAAATTACAGCATCAAAAATAAGAAGGATGTGTTCCTTAAAAAGCCCTCTCGCAGGGCGAGCGGGCATGGTTCCTTGGAATGC
>SOIB01000160.1 GCA_004377355.1 Candidatus Stahliibacteriota bacterium
CAAAAGTATATCAATTTTCATTAGATTCTTATATTATAATCCCTGCTTCTTTGAGTAATCTCCTGGTGAGGCTGAGAGGAAATCCAACAACGTTGGTAAAACTACCTTCAATCCTATCAATAAAGGATATATTTTTATCCTGTATTCCGTATGAGCCAGCCTTATCAAGTGTTTCTCCAGAGTTTACATAGAAATCTAGCTGTGATTCAGAAAGGGGGTGAAATTTTACCTGTGTTCTCTCGTAGTCAGATGTAATTTTACCGTTATTCCACATTGCAACTCCAGTATATACCTCGTGCCACTTACCTCCAAGAGCACGCAACATTTCTTTCGATTCTTCTCTATTTTCTGGTTTACCCAATATACTACCTGTCAAAAAAACCAGTGTATCAAAACCAATTATAAGTGAAGAGTTATCCAATTTTGTATGTGTTGCTACCCACTTTACCTTCTGAATAGCATTATATATGCATGTCTCCACTGGATTTTCGAATTTTAATTCTTCTACTTTTGCAAACCTGGTAGAGTATTGAACTCCCAACTGTTCAAGAAACATTTTTCTTCTTGGAGATCGTGAGGCCAGTATAAGTTTCATAAAATTATCATAGAAATCCACTATGAATTTGTCAAGGTATAAGAAGATAATCTCTTCTTGACCGAAGACCGAGGACAGGAGACCGGTCTCCCGTCTCCGGTCCCCCGTCATTATTTCTTACTCGAACCCTTGAAACCTCGACACCTAGAAACCTTATAATTTCACTAATCAACTATTTGACTATTCAACTATTTAACTATTTTTAGAATATCTTTGCGGTCTTTGCGTGCTTTGCGAGAGATATTGAGAATATCAAATAATCTCTTTAATAAATTTCTTCATCCTATCTGCCGAGGTATCCCACGAGAAATTGGATGCCCATCTCCGAGCTTCTTCACCCATAGATAGGACTTTTTCCTTATCCTTGAGGAGGTCAATAATAATGGAAGCGAGAGCTTTTCTATCCCCATAGGGATAAATATATCCGGTTTCACCGTCTTTTACAGTCTCAAGTAAGCCTGGACTATCAGGCACAATGGAGGGTGTTCCAGAAGCTTGCGCTTCTATAGATGTGAGCCCCCATCCTTCCTTTGGAGAAGTGTTAACTGCTACCCATGACTTTGAAAGTATTTCTTTCTTTTCGTTTTCACTGATAAAACCCTTAAATTCTATTATATCTTCAATACCTTTATTTTTTGCCAGGGTTTTAAGATAGGGAAGATGTTCTCCAGAACCTACAATTAAAACCCTTAAATTGGGTATCCCCTTCTTTACTTCTGGAAGGGAGTCGATAAATATATCCATTCTTTTATATTTCTTGAGCCTGCCAAGCGCTACAATAGTTGGTTTATCGTATAGGTTTTTTGTTTGATAGTAATGTTTTAAGTCTACTCCATTATAAATTACCTCTATATGGTTACCTGGAATACCTCTCCGGATAAGGTCGTCCCTTGTGCTATAAGATACTGCTACAATTGGTATATCATGATAGAACTTAGGTATTAATTTTTCTGAAAAATATACATAGGAACCAAAGACAGGATTTGTTTCCATAAAAATTACTTTCCCAAATAGGTGATGCATGATTGCTATCTTTTTTTCTTTTATGTAGAGTCTTCCAAAGAACGGAATTTTGTTCAAATCCTCAATTACTAAATCGAAGTTATTTGCTTTAGTTAGAGCCTTGTATACGAATGGAACGAAAAGATTAAAAGTATTCCGTGAACCTATCCGATATATCTTTATACCACCTAATTCTTCATAAGCAGGAGCATTTTTATAGTTAGAACATAGAAGTGTTATATCAAAATCGAAAGCAAGGCGACTGAAAATCTCATAAATATGAACCTCGGCACCTCCGGATAATGGGTGGGTCCAGTCCTGCCAGTTTATTATCAAGAGCCTTTGGTTCTCTTTATTCCTCAAACTCAATCATTCCATCTTTTAGATGGATCTTTCTCAAAGCCCTTTCTGCTACATAGCGCTCATGTGTAACGAGAATTATAGTTTTCCCTTCCTCGTGTAATCTGTTGAATATCTGCATAATTCCTTCACCAGTTTTTGAATCCAGATTTCCTGTTGGTTCATCAGCAAGGATGATCTCTGGATTATTTGCAAGTGCACGGGCGATGGTTACTCTCTGACGCTCACCACCGGATAACTGGTTGGGAAAGTGATTTATCCTTTGAGAGAGTCCCACACTATCAAGGAGTTGGGTTGCTCGCTCTTTTCTCTCCCTGGGCGGAATCCTGTTGTAAATCATAGGAAGCGAGACATTATACCAGGCTGATACATCTGGCATCAAATAGAAGTCCTGGAATACAAAACCAATTAATTCCTTTCTTATATCGGCCAGTTCGTTGTCATTCATTTCTCCAACATCCCTCCCCTCCAGGTTATATGAGCCAAAGGAGGGCACATCCAGACAACCAATAATATGCATTAGAGTGGATTTACCAGACCCCGAGGGTCCCACAATAGATACACATTCTCCTTTATTGATGGTTAAATCTAACCCGCGAAGGGCATGAACCTCTGTCTCTCCTAACTTATAAGCCTTTTCCACGTTTTCCATCTCTATCAGTTTATTCATATCGAAGAGCCTCAACAGGATTTAAGGCAGCAGCCTTCCTGGCGGGATAAAACCCAAAGAAAACACCTATTATGAATGAAAAACCAAATCCAAGGAGTATAGCCCAGATAGGCATACCAAAGGGTATATTCCCTGTAAGTGATATCAATTTTGTAAGGGAGAAGCCAAGTAAGATACCGATGAACCCTCCCACAAAACATATCATAATCGACTCCAGTAAGAATTGACCCAGAATCTCAGATGATTTTGCTCCAATTGCCTTTCTGACACCTATCTCCCTGGTACGCTCTGTAACCGATACTAGCATTATATTCATAATACCTATTCCTCCGACAACCAGAGAGATTCCTGCTATACCTACCATTATGATAAACAAAGCCCTCGTCAATTGATTGAATTGTCTTGTTAGGGCACCAGCAGAATTGATTGAGAAATCATCTTCTTCATCTTCTTTTACCCTTCTAACCCTTCTTAGTATCCAACGTATTTCTTCTCTTGCTTCATCCTCATCTTCCGCAAGCACAGTAATAGTTAACGATCTTCTCCTTCCTGTGAACTTGGTCATTGTTGTATAAGGAATTACAGCAACATTATCCATACTCTGTCCCATCAGTTCCCCCAGTTCTTCAAGGAGACCAATAACCGTAAACACTCTACCATTTATCCTGACGGTTTTACCCACGGGATTCTCATCAGGAAAGAGGGTTGTCGCTACGTCGTTTCCTAAAACACAGACATCCCTTCTATATTGAATATCATCTGTTGAGAGGAAACGTCCCAACTTTACCTGCTGATTCATTATCTCAGGGAAATCCTCAGTTGTTCCATCTACACTAACTCCATCTACCTTTTTATCTCCGTGTTTTACATCAAATCTGTTTGAAATTTGTGGTGCTACATATGTAAAGGAAGAACCATACTCTTTAAGAGCTTTGTACTCTTCCATTCCAAGGTTCTTCCTCTGTCTTATCTTCCACCAATCTACACCTGCTCCTCCCATCACCCATGGGTACTTCTGAATGTAAAGGACATTGGCTCCAAGGGAAGAAAAACTTGTTGCAATCTTTTGTTTTAGACCTGTGATCACCGATATTACCGATATTACAGTAGTAACACCGATAATAATTCCAAGGGTAGTAAGAAGGGACCTTAGTTTATTAGTTTTTATTGCTTCTAATGCAGAACGAAGGCTCTCTAATAAAAAACCTCTATCCATTTAATACTTCCCACCTCGATCCCTTAAACCCTTAGCTCTCATCTTTGGATTATTTTTCTCCTTCTCTTCTTTTTCTGTACTTTCTTCCTCTTCTTCTTTCCAGGAGACTTTTTGTTTATCTGTTAGTTTCATAAGGGTTTTAAGAGGTCCGGTTACAATTAGATCTTCTTCCTCTAACCCTTCTATTATCTCCGCCCACTTACTTTCAGTGATACCGATTGTGACGGAGGTAAATTCTACTTGTCCATTTGTAATACGATAAACACCCTTTTTGTTCTTTTCTGTCACGACTGCCTGGAGTGAAACACGAAGGACATCCGACTTGAAATCGGTTATTATCTCACAGGACGAGCTCATACCAGGGAGCATACCCGGGTGATGAGGAATGCTAATCTTTACCTCAAACTCAACTGCACCAATATCCCCTGTAATACTTCTCTTCGGCATAGAGGCAATGTTATAGACAGTTCCAATGAATACTGTGTCTGGAAAGGCTTCTATAGACACCTTTGATGTATCATCGATGGATATCAGTGGAATCTCACTCTCATTGACATCAGCAATACACTCCATTGCATCAAGGCTAGATACAGTGAGAAGAACCGTTCCCGGATTATTCATGGTTCCAGTGATAACATTTTCACCCTCTTCCACGTTGATGCTCATCACAGTTCCTGATATTGGTGAGCGGATGGTTGTCTTCTCAAGTCTTTTCTTTGTCCTCCTCAGTTCTGTCCTTGCGTTTTCAAGATTTAATCTTGCTACCTCCACTAAGGTTGCAATATTTTCAAAATTTTCTTTAGAAATGAGGCCTTTCTCATAGAGTTCTTTTTTTCTCTTGTGCTGCTGCTCTTTAAATTCAAGATCCGCTTTGTTCGCTCCTACGTTGGAAATGGCTCTACTATATGATGCAAATTGCTCAGTGGAGTCAAGTTTTGCAAGTATTTGCCCGTTCTTAACCCAATCTCCCTCTTCAACATAGAGTTTTACTATCTTTCCCATTATATCTGAATTGATATTAACTTCCTTTATTGCGTGAATTTTACCAGGAGCGGATACCATCTGCTCAATTCTCCCTCTCTTAACCTGGCTTACTATTACTTCGACAGCACTACTCCGGGTAAGATTAACTACAATGATGATTATTATTACTACTAACCCGATGCCAATAAATATAAGTCTTTTCTTTCTTCTCATGGTAGCCTCCCCATGATACGCTTCAGTTTATATATTGATAGATAATAGTCAAATAGAGCCTGTGTGGCTGAATACTGAGCCTGTAACAAATCCTCTTCTGCACTCAGTAACTCAATTATTGAAGCTTCTCCAAGACGGTATCTCTCCTCAGTTGCTTTATTGCTTTCATCTGCCAGGTCAAGCGTAACCTTAGTGAGTTCCACCTTTTCAACTGATTCTTTGTATCCCAAATGACCATCCTCTACCGCAATCCGTATCTCTCTTTCTCTATCCTGGACCTGTATTTCTGCAATGGATAAGCGAAGACGAGATATCATAATCTGATTTACCCTGGAGAAACCGGTGAATATCGGAACTGATATAGATAATCTAACAGAAGAGTAATTTCCTTCATTCCATGTGGAGGATGTGGGAAAATCCTCGCCCGAATATCCGTAGCTTCCATTCACAGAAAGAGAAAATAATTGATTGGCAGTATTGCTCATAAGATTAAGTTTTGCACTAGTTTTCTCTGCATTGTACATGCTCAAGGTGGGATCGTTTTTAAGGGCTTTTTGCATTATTGAGTCTTTTTCGGGTAGTTCGAATTCTAAAGAAGGCTCTATGAGATTAAGAGAATCCATTGGATCCATACCTATAAGTTTCTTTAAATTGAGTTTTGCTACTCTATCTTCCTTTTTTGTTCTAAGTAGATCATATTGAGCTTGAAGGTGATCTACTTTACTTTTTAAAAGTTCTGCTTTTGATGCAGAGCCAAGTTTCAACTTCTCCTCGACAAGGAGTAGATTATTCCTGGAGCGCTCCACCGCTTTTTCCTTACTCACGAGTAATTTTCCCATCATAAGTGAATTGAGATAAGTAGTTATCACCTGAAAAATGATATCGTTTTTTGTATCAAGGAAGGAAAAATATACAGAACTATTCATATAGTGCGTGGAATATGCATCTATGAAATCAGTCAGCTTTAAATCCCAGTTGAGGAAAATACTATAGGCTCTTGTGGTGTCATAAAGTTCTATTCCTCTGATCCTTCCATGGGATCGGTAATAATCATAATTCCCATAAGCTTTGGGAAGGAGATTAGAATAAACAAATGAGTTTGTCTTCTGTTGAATTATGAAATTCTTCTTAGCCTGTAAATATAAAGGACTTTCCATCAAAGCTTTATTGATAGCTTCATCAAGGTTTAATGTTGTTGAAGAGAACAAGAGTAAAAGAATCAAAAGCTACCCTCCCTTGTTAAAAGAACCTTGAATGCCAGAGTGATAATGAAGGTAATGATTGCGACAATAGATGCCTTTTTCCTGGATGTTCCCGCTAACTCAGAAATACCAAAGGCAAGAAGAACATATATCCATATTTGAAATATATCTATACCGGAAGCAAGTACATACAGTCTTGTGCTTTCCGGTTTAAAGAAGAGTGTCAACCCTGTATCTACTGATAAATCCCGGATAGAAATTATATTCTGAGGTCCACGAATCAGGAGGATAATAACTGTGATTATGCTTTTTATAACTCCTACTACAGAGGAGTACGCATACAAATCCAGTGCTTTTATAAAGTTCCAATCACCCCCAAAACCATTTGATATCATCCAGAAGATGACTGAGATTAAAAACCAGCTTATAAGCGTTCCTACAGGAATTATGATATATCTCAATAAACCAAGACCCTTTGGTAATTCTCTATCAATTCCCATTTCAGCCAGCTTCTGTGCAGTTATTCGAGCTATAACAGGAGTACTTATCCAGGTGACTAATAATGCAACCACAACAATAAGAATGAATGGAATCCACCAGTCATCCTTTTCTTTTATGTGAGTGAAGACCTTACCGGGTTCAATAATTATATTTATAAGATTAGTCATTCCTCCTCCTCTTTATTTTTTTGCCACGGAGACGGTCGCTTCGCTCCATTGAAAATGCAAAGTTTAAAATGAAAAATTAAAAATCTCTTCTTCGCTACACTTTTTACTTCTTAGGATCTTCGTAGCCTTGCAAGAGATTAAAATTGGTGGGGCTGTGTATTTTACACTTTGCACTTTGCATTTTTCACTCTTCATTTTTCATTGAAATGTCTCTGTGGCTATTATTCATAGTTAACTTCTCTTTATAGTATATGCAAATAGAATAACAATATTCAAATTACTGTCAAGTAATAAAAACCCCGAGGTTACAACTTACAATTTTATGGTGTTATATTCACCACAAAGACACCCCGATACAGTCGGTTCCTCCTTACGGGGCAGGCTAAGGA
>SOIB01000133.1 GCA_004377355.1 Candidatus Stahliibacteriota bacterium
AGAGAAAGTAGTTCTTAGGTTAGTTTTACTCATCAACTCATTTACTTTGCATTTTGCAATCTTCAATTTGCATTGAAGTTAACATAGTTAACTGTTAATCCTTGGATCCTTTATTATTTAGTAAATCAGATTAAGAACCCAGCCCACGAAGAACGCTGATAGAATCATTATAATAGCTGCTTTGAGCATATCGAGGAACCCCAGTTCCCTTATAAGTACTACAAATGTTGCAACACAGGGAAAATACATTGTAAGAACGACTGAAGCTGTAACCAACTGTCCAATTGAAAGACCAAGAGGCGCAAGCATTCCAATGGCTACGTCTTTTCTTAGAAATCCAATTAGAAGTGCTGCGATTGCAGCAGACGGAAGACCCAGAATCTTTGATATAATCGGTCCAAAGATTCTTGAGAGGAAATCTATTATTCCAAGAGAGTATAAGAAATTAACTATAAAAACACCTATAAGGACAAAAGGCAACGCTTCTTTCAAGAACCAATAAATACGCATCCATACCTTTTTAAATAAGGATGTAAAATATGGGAAGCGGTAAGGGGGTATTTCTGTGAAGATCTCGGGACTCTCCCCCCTTACGAATATTGACATTATTTTACCAAGGATTAACCATACAACAAATAAAGTTCCAAAGACAGGAGCCAGACCTTTAAATCCAAATTTGCCCAGAAGCCCAAAGATCATTGCAATCTGTGCCATACAGGGCACAGCGATTGCCATAATTGTTGCTGAGATGAAACGCTCTTTCCTTGTTTCCATAATTCGGGTAGCAAGTGCTCCGGGTACATTACAACCTAAACCAAGCATCATTGGTATAATACCCATTCCATGTATACCAATCTGATGCATTAATCTGTCGAGAAGTATTGCAAGTCTTGGGAGATATCCTGAATCCTCAAGAAAAGAGAGTATAAGGTAGAAACTGAATATATAAGGAAGAACTGCTGCTATAGGAATATATAAACCAGTACTCAGTATTCCAAAAGACTGGAAGAAATCAATCTCTCCGTTGACCAATTTTCCAATAAAGATATCATGCCAGAATCCAGAATGATTGAGTAATACAGAGATTTTCATAAGTACTGGAGCCCAGAGCTTTTCGAATAAGGGATTAAAAATCCATGATATAAGTCCCTCACCTATAAAGCGGATGATAAAAAAGGAAACAAATAGAACTATGATTGCAATGGGAAATCCTGCCACCGGGTGAGTAGATACTTCCTGTAAACCCTGCAGGAGGGTGTGGTGATGATGTTTTACAGTTTGTGTTTCATTCAATATTTTTCCAATTGTAATCCATTTGCTATCTTCCTGTAACCTAAAACTCGATGGTCTGGCATTTATTAAACTTTCTTTGAGTTCTTTTATGCCCATACCGGTTATTGCTACAGTAGGTACTACCCTAGCATCAAGCAAATCACTCAATTCATTAGCTTTTATACTTATTCCTCTATGTGCAATCTCATCCCAGAAGTTTAGAACAACAATGGTTGGTAATCCCTTAGAAAGGATTTGAAGTGTAAGATTAAGATTCCTTTCAAGATTTGTAGAGTCAATTATATTAATTATTACAGTTTCTTCAGGGTCACTCTTCTGGAGGAGTTGCACAGCCACTTTTTCTGCTGGAACCATGGGTTCTAATGAGTAAGTTCCTGGTGCATCTATTACTTCTACCTTTTGTCCGTTCAGCCTCATTGCACCACGTGTGAATTCGACAGTTGTACCTGGATAATTGGAGACTATAACACGAACATTTGTTAGACGAGTAAATATTGCACTCTTACCAACATTTGGATTTCCCATAAGGAGGATTCTTTTCATTTCTCGATCTCTTCTACTTTAATAGCTGCTGCCATGAAGCATCCAATTGCAACTCGTGTATTTCCTATTTCAATGATTACAGGACCTCTAAAAGCTTGTTGTGAGACCTTTCGTATAACTACTCCTTCTCTTATTCCCAAATTCTCCAGTTTTTTTTGTAGTCTCCAACCTCTTCCAATTCCCTTATCTCTTATATCTTTATGTTCTCTCCAACGTCTTCCAATTCCCTTATGTCTTATATCTCTGCGTGCTCTCCCGTGACTTCCAAATCCAGAATGTCGTAGGTTCTCGTGTGCTCTCCATTCCCCGTTGATTTTTACTACTTTAAGATCAATATTTTGTTTTGCTTCAATAAGATTCATCTGAATTACCTTCTTTTTTATATAATCTCAAAAATGAGTCTATTTTTTTAAGGGTTTGATTTGATATATCATGTTCAATTCGACAGGCATCCTTTTCTGCAATTTTCTCATCTACGCTTAGAATTTTTATAAGGAAGTCTTTAATTAATTGATGTTTTTTTGAAATTTTTTTACCAAGCTTCCTTCCTTTTTCTGTTAACTCAATATATCCATATCTCTTATGTTTTATAAGACCAGAGTTTGACAGAGCATTAATTGCGTAATTAACACTACCAATGCTTACATTTAATTGCTCTGCAATATTTTTAACCCTTGCTACCTCTTTCTCCTTACATATTAGATATATTGCTTCGAGGTAATCTTCTCTGCTATCACTTAAGTCCATACCCGTTTCCAAAGTTAGACATCCCTAACAATATAAGATTTATTTATCTTTTTGTCAATAGGTAAAATTTAGAATTATATGGAGTTTTTGATATAGGAAAATATTGCAGGATAACTAAAATTATCAAGTTTACCGATTAACGCGAGTTGAAGGTCTTGACAAAAAAGATGAGTTATATTACTCTTAAATCTGAGTATTTAAAGAGGGATAATCAAAGATATTGAAGAGAGTTCTCTTGTGAGAAAATAGAGGGAGGTTATTTGTGGCAGTTAAGGTAAGATTAGCAGTAGTTGGGAAGAAAAAGCACCGAACTTACAGAGTAGTAGCTATTGATTCAAGGAATCCCCGGGATGGTAGGTACTTGGAGAAGTTAGGTTGGTATAATCCGAGGACTAATGAGTTAGAATTGGATGAAGAAGGAATTATGAGATGGGAGCAAAATGGTGCAATATTATCAGAAAGGGTCAAGTCGTTACTTATTAGATTGCGTAAAACTAAAGAATAGGAGGTAGAAAATGTTGAGTGAACTGATTATTTACATTGCCAAGTCTCTAGTAGATGAGCCAGATAAAGTAGAGGTAGAGGAAATATCGGGAGAACGCACAGTAGTTTATGAGCTCAAGGTTGGCAAGGATGATATAGGGAAGGTAATTGGTAAAGCAGGGAAGACAGCTAAAGCAATCCGAACGATTGTTACAGCTGCTTCTATGAAAGTTGGTAAAAGAGCAGTATTGGAGATTTTAGAGCCCTCTTAATAATCTCTTTATAATAGAGAATGACAATAAATGTTCTTAGCATCTTCCCGGATCTCTTTAATTCTTTTTTAGAGACGGGAATTGTAGGAAAAGCGCAAAAAATTGAGCTTCTTAGAGTAGAAGTTAATAATATCAGGGACTTTGCTTCTGATTCATATGGTACAGTTGATGATTATCCCTATGGTGGTGGAGCTGGTATGGTTATGAAGGTTGAACCCATAGTTTCTGCTTTAGAGAGCATTGAAAATACAGGTGAAGTATATCTTCTCACACCGAGGGGAATGTTGTTTACCCAGAATATTACAAAAGAACTTTGCCAGAAGGAAACAATAACTATAATATGTGGAAGATACAAGGGAGTGGATGAAAGGGTGAGGTATTTTATTGATGGGGAAATCTCCATAGGGGATTATGTTCTCAGTGGTGGAGAACTTGCAGCAATGATAATTATTGAATCAGTAACTAGACTCCTTCCAGGTGCTGTAAGTGATACTGCTTCTGTTGAAGGAGATTCCTTTGAGGGTGGGTTGCTGGATAGCCCTAATTATACCAGACCAAGAGTTTTTAGAGGAATGGAAGTGCCTTCTGTGCTGCTATCAGGAAACCATGCAGAGATTGAGCAGTGGAGAAAAAAGGAGGCATTAAAGGTCACAAAAAAGTATAGGTCTGATTTGTTGAGGTGAAAAAAATTTCGCATCTTAAAGGAGAGTAAAATGGACAATATAAAGATGATGGAAGAGAACTATATAAGAGACAATATTCCTGATTTTTCACCAGGTGATCTTGTACGTGTTATTACAAAAGAAACAAGAGGTGATAAAACACGTCTACATCGTTTTGAAGGAAGAGTGATTAGTAAAAGAGGTTCTGGAACAGGTAAGACGTTTACTGTAAGAAAGATAGCCCAGGGAGTTGGAGTTGAAAAGATATTTCCAGTGAATTCTCCGATTATTGATTCGATAAAGGTTCTTAAGAAAGGCAAGGTTCGCAGAGCTAAACTTTATTATCTCCGCAAAAAGGAAGGTAAAGCAGCCCGGATAAAAGAAAAGAAATGATTGAAGATTTAGGGCAGTGGGCTGATCCTAATGCAACATTTATCTGTGGTGTGGATGAAGTTGGAAGGGGTTCACTAGCTGGTCCCGTTGTAGCTTCTGCTGTTATGTTACCTAAAAATTTAATTATTCCTGGCGTTGATGATTCTAAGAAACTATCTCCCCAAAAAAGAAAAGAGCTTTTCCCTAAGATACTGGAATCTGCTATAACTGTAGGAGTAGGATTTGTTGATTCGATTAAAATAGATGAGTGGGGAATCAATTATGCTGTTGTTGAAGCAATGTATCGGGCAATCTTAACTCTTTCTGTAGTACCTGATTGGGTCCTTGTTGATGGGTTTCTTATTCCTCACCTACCTATATCTCAGACTGCAATAAAAGGTGGAGATGCAATTTGTCACCTAATTGGTGCTGCTTCTATTGTGGCTAAGGTGCTACGAGATAGAGCTATGGAATTATTCGATATAATATATCCGCAATATGGATTTTCTAAACATAAAGGATATGGAACAGCGGAACATATTAACAATATAAAAAGATTTGGCCCTTCACTGATTCATAGAAAAACCTTTAAGCCCATAAATGAATTTTAGAGATAAAGGTGAGAAGATTGCAGCAAAGTATTTGCAAAAGTTGGGCTATCAAATCCTTGCACATAATTTCCATGGACGAGATTTCGAAATAGATCTAATTGTTAGAAAGAAAAAATTAATCGTTTTTGTTGAAGTAAAGAGAAAAACTTCAACTGATTTTATTGATCCTGTAAGAGGGATTAGCAGTAAAAAACAAACCAGAATAATCAAAGGTGCAAAGTATTATCTACTAACCAATGACCTTTATGATAGAGTTGATGTGAGATTTGATGTAATCTTAGTTAGGGGAGAAGAGGAAGATCTAGAACATATTGAAGATGCCTTCAGAGTATAAAGAATAAGAGATATAAAGAAATAATTAAAAATGGATTAGGAGGTATTGAAAGTTATGAATTCTGAAGAAGGACTGATTCGATCTACAATGAAGGCAAAAGAAAGAGCTTATGCTCCATACTCAAAATTTCGAGTTGGAGCTTCCCTTTTATCATCTGGAAAAATATATCAGGGATTTAATATAGAAAATGTATCCTATTCAATCACCATATGTGCTGAGAGGGTTGCTGCGATAAATGCAATACTAAATGGAGCTTTGGATTTTGAAAAAATAGTAATAGCTACAGATAGTAAGGAATTTCCATATCCCTGCGGTGCCTGCTTACAATTCCTGTCTGAATTTGCTCAAGATATGGATATTATACTCATAAATGGAGAAGGAAAGGTGGAAAAGACCACACTAAAAAAACTCTTCCCAAAACCTTTCGAGACTTCAGGACTTAAATGAACACATATTAAGCACAAGGGCACATGTAAAATATCACCTCATCCTTAATCCCTGCTTTTCTAATAAATTTTCTTCTAATTCTTAATCCTAAATTAAACTCAGAATACATAACTCAGCACTCTGAACTAAACACCCTTGAACCCTTCTCTTTAATCTCATTGACATATCTTAATCACCCCCTATACTAAACTCCAATGAATAGAAACCTTTATACATCTGGTTCTATATACAGGGGACTCTGGGTTCTTGGTTGGCCAGTAATGTTGACCAACCTATTTCATACATTTTATAATTTAGTGGATACATTTTGGCTTGGAAGGGTTGGGAAGGAAGCAATTGCAGCACCAACAGTAAGTTGGCCAATGATATGGGTAGTTATCGCTATAGCATTTGGATTTTCCATAGCAGGACAAACCTTAGTTTCCCAGTATACAGGAGCACGTGATAAGAGAATGGCTGATTATTCAGCTGCACAGGTTACTCTCTTTATTACATTTATTGGAACTATCTTTGGTATAATTGGATTCTTTATTACTCCTACCCTTCTTAAATGGATGAATGTAGCAGTTGCTGTTGAAGAAGGGGCTTTATTATATATGAGGACGATATTTCTGGGTGTCCCTCTTATTTTTGGCTCATTTGTAACAGCATCACTTTTAACAGGGTGGGGTGATACAAGAACACCCTTAAAGATTCTCTCAGTTGGACTTATATTAAACATCATACTAGACCCTATTCTTATATTCGGTTTGGGTCCCTTTCCCGCAATGGGAGTTTTTGGAGCAGCTATTGCCACTGTCTTTTCAAGGATGATATCAACTATTTGGGGTTTTTATCTACTATTTTCTGGGAGGGTGGGACTAAGGATAAGAATAGAGGATTTGAAACCTAACTTTACATTCCTTAAAAAAGTAATTGGAATAGCCATTCCAGCCTCCACAGGTGAGGTTGGTACAGCACTTGGATATACAGTGCTTATGAAGTTTGTTGCTTATTTTGGAACCGCAGTAATTGGAGGTTATGGAATAGGAAACAGGGTTTTAAGCCTTGTTACAATGCCAATTTTTGGGTTTAGTCGTGCTGTTTCCACAATGGTAGGTCAAAATCTCGGTGCAAATAACCATCTAAGGGCGTCTCATGTCATAAGAGCCGGGTATATATTTGCAAGCATTATTACAGGTTTGGGAGCAATAGCCTTTATTATCTTTAAGGTTCCACTTGTTCGTATCTTTATTAATAATCCTGAGGTTATCGAGGCTGGAAGCAAATTCTTCTTTATAATAGGATTTTCCCTTCCATTTTTAGGTATCTTTATGACCTCATTTGGTATATTCAATGCAGCAGGACAGACGAAATTTACAATGGGAATTTCACTCCTGCGACTCTGGGGTCTAAGAATCCCACTTATATACCTGCTTTCAATAAGAATGGGAGTGGGTTACGTATCCATTTACTGGATAATGACATTAACAACAATATTTACTGCCCTTTTGGGACTCGGCTTTA
>SOIB01000132.1 GCA_004377355.1 Candidatus Stahliibacteriota bacterium
CTGAAGGAGAAAAAGAGCATGGGAAACCTTTAGAAGTTGTGCTTCAAGAAATTCGAGAAAGTCAAGAAATTGGGGAAAACGAAAGAATTGATCCTGATAAAGTAAGCGATGAACAGTTAGAAGAACTTGGTGAAGCTGTGATGAACATCATGCACCCCGATCCAAAGGAGCATGAATGGATGGATAATATGATGGGTGGTGAAGGTTCAAGTACTCTTTCGGCGATGCACAAGATTATGGGATACAATTATCTTAAGGGTTCTTATGGTGGAATGATGGGCAGAGGTGCGATAGGACCGGGCATGATGGGACCCGGAATGATGGGTAGAGGCATGATGGGGAGAGGTATGATGAATTTTGGATATGGAGGTCTATTTATATGGGTAATATTTCTGATTCTGATAGCTGTCATAATCTATTTAGTTATTCAAGCCACGAAAGCAAAGGAGTTTACTGTTTCTGCTACAGAAACTCCGTTGGCAATCCTGAAAAAGCGTTATGCCAAAGGAGAAATAACAAAAGAGGAATTTGATATAATAAAAAAGGATTTTGAATGATAATGTAAAAGTTAAGACATAACTCCATCCCAAACCATTCTCATATTACTGAAGTGACTATAAAAGGAGGTAATTCATTATGAAGAAGGACCCTATATGTAAAATGGATGTTAGTGAAGATGAAGCACTTACAACAGAATTTAACGGCAAGATTTACTATTTCTGTTCTGAAGGATGCAGGGATAAATTCCTAAAAGAAAAAACCCATAAGTTTCTTACTTCTTATGAACTCGTAATTATTGGTGGAGGACCGGCAGGTCTGACTGCTGCGGTATATGCAGCAACACTCAAGATGGAAGTCTTTCTTATAACTAAAGACCTGGGAGGACAGGCTATTGATAGCACAAAAATTGAAAATTACATGGGCTATGATTTCATAACCGGACCCGAGCTCATAGAAAAATTCAAATATCAGTTGATTCATTCCCATTATATAGACCACCTGATAAGCGAAGTAGAAAAGATCGAACCAGTTAATGATGGATTTCATATCACTACATCGGAACTCAATAAATATTTTGCAAAGACATTAATTATATCAACAGGTATGACAAGGAGAAGATTGAAAGTGGAAGGTGAGGAAAAGTTTCAGAGAAAAGGAGTCTTTTATGGAAACATTCAAGATTTCTCCTTTGTTCAAGGAGAGAATGCTGCAGTAGTTGGAGGAGGGAATTCAGCATTGCAAATTGTTAAAAATCTGCACACTGTAGCCAAGGATATATACCTAATTTCTGATTTCGCGTTAACAGCAGACCCTGCGATAATTGAACGTGTTAACCATTTTAAGAACCTGCAGAAATATGAAGGGTTTAAGGTTATTCAATTCACCGGTGAAAATACACTTTCTAGCGTTTCAATCAGAAAGAAAGCTGAAGAAAAAACAATTAATCTCTCTGTTAAAGGAGTATTTATAGCAATCGGATTTCAACCTAATTCCTCGCTTATTTCACATCTTGTTAAGCTTAATGAACGTGGAGAGATTATTATCAATTCTGACTGCTCAACTTCTTATCCGGGAGTCTTTGCCGCAGGAGACGTAACAGATGCATTTGGAAAGAGAATAATTATTGCCTCTAGTGAGGGGGCAAAGACTGCGCTAGCAGCGAGGCAGTATATACTGAATCTCAGAAGAAAAGGTGGTTAAATATTGTAGCTAATTATATAAATTACCTTATATTAAACTCTCAATGTAAACTACAACTTCTTTAGATGGGCTATGTTTTGGCTCATAAAAATTTCGATGCTAAATTGTCAAGAACTTAGTATATTGCTCTTCTACTAAAGATAAAAAGCCTTTATTCTTACCCCTGTCTCTTTCTCTCCCTCTCTGGCAATCTCTTTGAGTCTATCAGGTTTAACCCTTTTAATTTCAGTGTTTGGAACAGGTCTATCTGTTGAATATATATGCACCTCTTTTGGTTGTATCTTCTTTAATTTTTCAAAATATGAATCAATGTCTTCTTTAGAGGTATTGAAAAGGTTTCCATCTATTAGAACTGTCTGAATACAGATATTGGAAAGGTTGGAAAGTAAATCCACTATACCTTCAAAATTTACATCCCTAATAGGATTGTTGATAGCTCTAAATTTATCTGCTCTCCCTGCATCCAATTTGAAAACAGGAAGGTCAATATTTCTGATACTCTCTCTGACTTCAGCATATATCAATCCTGAAGAGTTGGATAAAAGCGCAACTTTTACATTTGGTCTATACTTATCCCTTATTTTTATCACTTCATCCACAAGACTAGAAAAGTTTGGGTAAAGAGTTGGTTCCCCATTACCGGAGAATGTAATATAATCGAATTCCAAAGGGGATTTAACAGCACCTTCTATTGCTTTCATAACATCGTTATACTCAGGTAGGTCTTTAATATAATTTTCCAAATTCATTGTAAGTTCATCTGTTAAACCATAGTGGCAATAAACACAATTAAAGGAACAGAGTTTATATTTCGTAGGCATTAAGTTTATTCCAAGAGACTTCCCCAATCTCCTTGAGTTTATTGGTCCATATAGAATGCCTTTTTGTAAAGGAAGGATATTCATTTTAATTTTTGTTTATATACTATTCACCATATTAACCCATAAGATACTCTGCATCCTTTTCTGGTAGAGAAGGATTTATTGATATACCAGAACCAATTTCAAATCCAGCTCTTGTCGTGAGTCGAGGTCTTACTTTAAGGTACCAGTGGAGATGTGGTTCCCCAGCTTTATATCGCGTACCACTTATTACTATATAATTATAATCCGGGTCATCCAATTTGTTATATAGTCTATTCATTACTCCATGGAGGATTGCTGCAAATTTTGTCATTTCTTCCCTGCTTATATCTCCAAAACTCGCTTTATGCTCCTTTGGGACAATCCATAGTTCATATGGAACCTCTGCTGCATAAGGAACGAATGAGAGAAATGAATCATTCTCTAATAATAGTCTCTCTTTATGACTCTCCTCAAATTTTAGTATATCACACATCACACACCTTCCTAAATTATCAAAATACTGCTGAGATTCTTCCTCATGAACCCTGAGTAGTAAAGGAACCATTCCTGTTGCAATTATTTGAGAATGTGGATGAATAATTGACGCACCTGCCCGGGAACCATGGTTTTGAAAGATTAAAACCATCATATTTCTTTTATCTTTCAAAAGTTCATTATAACGCATCCAGTATGTCTCTACTACAGTTTTTACCCCTTCTAAATTCATTTTGCCAATACATATATTGTGTTTAGGATGTTCAACAATCAACTCATGCTTACCATAAGCAGGCATTCTTAGATAGATACCCTCCACTCCGCGAGTAACATTCTTATCGGGAACAAGTGCAGGATACTTATTTGGAAGAACCCTCGTCTGCCATGGATTACCTCCAATACCAGGTGTCTCCATTATAAATGAATGGATAAGTTTATCTTCGTTACCAGCACAGAAGGGACAGTTTTCATCATATTCTGGAGTCTCTTTCTTCTTTTTTTCTTTTTTCTTAAAATCCATTGGGCGTCTGGCTCTCTCAGGAGAAAATATTATCCACTCTCTTGTAAGTTTACTCTGCCTTATTTCCATAGTTTTAATATAGGGAAATATGAAGTGAGGTCAAGATAATAATAAAAAGGATTCGAGGGATCGAGGATTCAAAAGAAAATGCCCAGAAAAAATTCAGGGCATTTATAATATAAATATATATATTCAATAAGTTTTTAAGATACTATTTAAATGACTTTATATCCTCCATGATGGTTTCGAGGTCCTCTTCGTGTTCCACCTCATCCTCAAGTATTCTCTCAACCATATGATAAGTAATTGGATCTTTGCCTTCAAGAGTTTTAAGCAGTTCCTGGTACACGCCAATTGCACATTGCTCGCCTTTTATATTTTGCTCTAATATAGCTTTTACGGAAGGGTCACGAGGTGCATCATACCCACAATTCGTCATTTTATACCAATCCTCCGGACTGAGTAAAGGTGCTCCACCAAGTTGTATTATTCTATTAGTTAGCATTTCTGCATGCGCAAGCTCTTCTCCTGCATGTTCTATGAGCTCAGTCTCCACAGCTCCTCTCATAGGTCCTTTAACCACCTTTGCTCCTACCCAATACTGATAGTACGCAAGCCACTCATCTGCAAGTGCTTTGTTTAGTAGTTCAATTAGTTTACCCACCTCCATTCCCACGATTTCTCTACCTTTCGTTCCCATTATTTTTACCTCCTCTTTTTCTTTGATAATATGGAAAATTAAAATCAAATGTCAACCCGCAGATTTAAATATCCCAATTTATAATTAAATGAAAAGAGTGCTTTGCTATATACAGGAAATAAAAAAGGGGGCTTGAAGCCCCCCTTTTGATGATTGTTATTTCTTAGTTACCTGATCAGTGTAATCTTTCTTGTACTATTTCTATCCCCTTCAATGGAGAGGAAGTATATACCCGAGGAAATATCGTTACCACCAAAACTCAATGTGGTTCCCGGTCTTACATTATTATATCTCTCTACAATCCTTCCTGTAATATCAATCACGATAACATTCTTTGGAAGCTCTCCATTATATGTGAACTTGATTTCGTTCTTTCCAATACTCATGGAAACCGAGATATAGCTAAGGAACTCTTCATCTGAATCTTCATCAACCCCGGCTGTCACTACCTTCGCAGCCTGAACATCAGTGATAGGAATGAATCCACCTGTTGAACCACCAAAGAGGTAGATACCGTCAAATCCAGAACCTATACCTTCCACTCCAATACCGTCGGCTCTATATACACTTTGTATCAGATTAGGATAATAATTCCATGTATTAGTGCTATACACATAGTAAAGAACTGTATCAACATTACTACCACTAGGATAAACACCACCCATAACATATACAGTATCTTTATATACCGCACTACCAGCACCCCAGATTGTATTGGGTAGATAGGCAAAGAGACTGGTATTCTGTGTCCATGCATTATTCAAAGCATCATAGAATTGTGTAACAAAACGCGGACTCGCAGTGCCATCATGCCCTCCAGCAATATAGATGGTATCATTTCTTTCCCATCTTACTGCAAGTTCTGTTGCGGTAGGCATATCAGTCTTCTTTGTCCATCCTGCACCAGGAGTATACTCCCAGGTCGATGCCCAGAGTGTGGATGTAGCAATATCAAATCCGCCTATTTTGTAAACCTTTCCATTTGCTGCTTCACATGCGTAGAACCATGCAGGTTCTCCAGTCCCAGCGGAAGTGACCCAGTTATTCCCTGAGATAGAATACTTATACAGGTAATCCTGAATAGCGCCACCTCCGTATGAATATCCTCCAGGGACATATATTGTATCACCAAGGACACATGCATCAAACATACAGAGGTCAACTGGCATACTTGCACCTCTGCTCCATACACCTTTGGACTGCTTGTAGATAAAAACAGAATCCAGTGAAGTTGCTCCATTATAACCACCGAGCACATATATATCGCTGCCATCAAAGACCACAGCGTGGTCCATCAGTGTTTGAGGCATATTTGTCACTACCTGCCATGGATTGATTGTTGTGGTTTGTGATTTCATATCATTAGCAGGATTATCATCTACAAGGGTCGTATATGCAAAAATATCATAGACTATCCCTACATCACTACCAGAGGTGTGGTCTGTGAATGCGACCGTCGTGTCATCACCCGGGTTAAGGGTTAGATTAACCGTTTCTAAATAAACAGTAACAGCCGCAGAATCAATCTGATAGTAGGCATCAAAGGTTTCTGGATTACTCCCAAAGTTCTTGTATGTTGCCGTTGGTGTGAATGGAGTACTGGGAAGAATATTGGCTCCAGGTTCATCAATAGAGACTACTCCAACATCATGGCTTGAAACATAAATCTGTCCATTGACTGTAATATTATCAACACCTGACCAGTAACCATATGAATAAGAATCATCATAGCAGAAGTAAATTTGCATCCGATCAGCTGTATTGTAAGAGCTTACATCCACTGAATCCCAACCATTAAAGTATGTACCTTGAACATAATGTTTAAGTTCTACAGGAGCATTCCACATTCCACCAGTGAATGTTCTGATGCCAACATAGAGGTCATCAGTATACGTTCCACTACTACCATAAAATTCAACTCCGTACTTAACCCATTGAGTTGATACAGCATTAGGAACAATGGCAGGGGACCATGCAGTATCGGCACCAAGTGGACCATAAGCATCAGCATCAATCCAGAGTGTTGAATCATCAGCACTTGGTGGAGGTGTATGAATACCAGAAAATTCAACATCCCATCCTCCAGGGAATGGCTGACCATTTGTATGCGTCCACCCCTGTAGTCCTGTTTCAAAATCCCATATAATGGTATCAGAAACTATAGACCCATAGAGGATGAATCCAGCCTCGTAAGTCGAACCAAATGAAGTTGTTGCAGTAGCCCATGGGTCTATGCCAAGAAAGGGAAATCTATTATAAGATTCCTGCAAATTACCTATTCCAACCTGCTCCATCCATCCAGTTTGACCATTAACAGAATAATCACATGAAGGCTGTACTTCAATCCAGTATCTCACTCCTCCAGGAAGTATGACCGGGATGGGGAGTTCCATATCTACTCTGAATCTAGATGTATCAGTTGCAAACATAGTAGCAGTAAAATTGGCTTGTGGAACTACCACCTCTATAAAAGGTGAATCAACTGGATGTGGTGAAGCTAAAACACTGTCTTCATAAACAAGAAAATGTATGTTGGGGACATTTCCCCAATTGCGAAATGTATTCCAGTTAGACCAGTAGGACGTAACTGAATCTATTACCCAGCCCGCACCTTCGGGTATTATATCATCGACGATATCAGATTCAAATGGATATAAGCTGTCTAACTGGCATGCATAACTACTTGCTGTGGTATCTGGAATCTGAGCCCATAGAACTCCTTTTATGCCCTTTAATTCTCTTCCTTCAATAACAGGTTTCTGGACATCTAAATACGTTCCAGGAGTCTGTTTTGTTAGTCCCTCTGCTTGTTGTTCATCGACACCGACAGGTTCTGAGACTAATAATAGTGCAAAACACAACAGTAGTAGAACTATCTTCCTATTCATCAAACCTCCTTAATTTTTGGTTTACATTTTAATTTCTTCTGAATATTAAGAGATAGCTTGGTCTTTTTGTAACTTATTGATTGAAACATTGTAAATTTAATTAA
>SOIB01000176.1 GCA_004377355.1 Candidatus Stahliibacteriota bacterium
CTAAACTAAAATTTAGAGTGATGTTTGAATTGCCGGGGACGCAAGGAGGAGCAACAGCCAATTTGCGAGATATGTGGGTAGACTGGCAATGGAAAAAATATTTTCAGATTAAAATAGGACAATTTTTTGTCTTTTATGACCATGAAAATTTGGAACCAACCTGGGCTCTCCAATTTGTGGATCGATCCATTATCAACGCTCATCTTGGTTTTGAGCGTGATTTGGGTGTAGATGTTCATGGAAGCTTATTCTCAGATCGTCTGGAGTATGACGTATTTTTAATGAATGGAGATGGACGTAATCAAATCAACCTCAATAGCAAGCTGATGATTGGCGGACGCATTGTGACGAACATATTGGGGAAACATAATTATTTTATTTCTGATCTTAAAAAATTGCGTGATCCAAACTTGGCCATCGGTGTTGCCACCATTTATGACATGGGGAATGCGAGTATCGATAATAATAGATTGACCCGGGTTACAGGTGACATTGCATTTCGTTATCAAGGTTTTTCTGCTCTGGCATTAGCGAATATGGCATATAACATCGCAAAGAAAGAGACAGATTATGGTTTTTTAGGACAGATTGGCTTTTTCCCCTTTTCCAATCGCCTTGAGGTTGCGGGACGCTGGGCAAAGATTTTTAAAAATGGAGCGCTCGGAACAGATACGATTGACCTTCAAGAGGTGGGAGTTTCTCTAAACTACTACTTTAATGGTCACCATGTAAAATTACAGGCAGACTATAGCCGTCTGTGGAACAACGCAGGGATTCAAGGAAGAAATGATGATAGGGTGCGTTTGCAGACACAACTTTTTTTCTGACATAAAAGGAGGGCTTTATGTCCAAAAAAATATTAATCGGGATTATCATCATGGTTGTTGTGGTAATCCTCGGGATCGGCCTTTATTGGTCTATTCAAAAACAGCCTAAAAAATATACAGGAGAGATAAAAAAAGAAATTATTTTAGGCTGCGAGACCAGCCTTCTGCCCAGCGCTGTCTGGATCGCAGAAAATAAAGGTTATTTTCAAGAAGAGGGCCTCAATGTAAAGATAAAAGAGTTTGGTTCTGGAAGGACTGCTCTTAGAACAATGTTGAATGAAGGGAATCTCGATATGGTTACTGTGGCTCAGACGCCGGTTATGTTTAATAGCTTTAGTAGAAGTGATTACGCTATTATCGCCGCGATGGTCTATTCTGATAATGATGTCAAAATACTTGTACGTCAGGATAAAGGGATAATAGATCCTTCAGATTTAATAGGCAAAAAAGTGGGGATAACCAAAGGCTCGACCGGACATTTTTTCTTAGGTTTGTTTTTGGCTCATAATGGCCTTGAACTTTCTGAGGTTGAGACCATTGATTTAGAAGCAACGGATTTACCTCAAGCCTTAGTAGAGGGACGGGTAGATGCAATTTCTACCTGGGAACCAAATATTTTAAATGCGAAGTCGCTATTAGGTGAGAAGGTCCTTCTTCTGCCTAGCAAGGGTATTTTTCGAGAAGATTTTTATTTTGTACCCAACAGGAATTTTATGGAAAATAATCCGGAAATCTTAAAGAGCTTTTTGAAAGCAATTGAAAAGGGAGAAGAATTCATCCAAAAAAACAGAGGGGAATCAATAGATATCGTCTGCGAACGATTAAAATTAGATAAGGAGCTCACAGCTTCTATCTGGAGTGACTTTAACTTCGAGTTGATGCTGGATCAAACCATATTAATAACTTTGGAAGATGAAGCCAGGTGGGCAATAAGAGAAGGGCTGATAGACAAAAAAGAGATCCCCAATTATCTGGATTTCATTTATATGGATTTGTTAGAAAATGTAAAGCCGGAAGCGATAACCATAATACGATAATTAAAGAAAAATTTAGTGGATAGGAAAAATGAAAATTAGAACAAATTTATTCTTACTATCTGCGACCTTTGTTATCTTGATTACATTAACTGGTTTTATAATGTTCAATGCCTTTGGTCTTATAAACAGAGAAATTCAAGAGAGTGATAGAGCCAGTAGGATGATCAAAGATATATCTGAACTGGATATAGTCACGTATGAGTACTTGATGCACCATGAAAAGAGGATGCAGCAACAATGGCTGTTAAAATACGATTCGTTAGGCAAACTGTTGGAAGAGATGAGAAAAGAAGAGTTGCACCCAGAATTCCTTTCCATAATAGAATCTATGACTGCAGATTATAAATTGTTCGGCGTTTTATTT
>SOIB01000038.1 GCA_004377355.1 Candidatus Stahliibacteriota bacterium
CCTTATGGAGCCAAAGGAATTGGGGAACCGGCTACAATTGCTACTGCTCCGGCAATTGCCAATGCCATTTACAATGCCATAGGAGTAAGAATATTTGACCTCCCCGTCACTCCGGAAAAAATATTAAAAGCTCTGAAGGAGAAGAGAAAGAACAAATAGAATAGATTCCTATTTTTACCAGAATGACAGAGGGCACGATTCATCGTGCCCCCTGTAAACTCGCAGCACCACAGCGTTGCCATGGTGAGTATGCTTTAAAATTATTAATAAAAAGAGGGTTTTTAGAAATTATGTTGTATATTATATGTGTAGGCAAATATTTTTGGAGAAATTATAATAGAAATGTCTAATATCAAGAGCTAACCCTTATTGCTTACTGTTTTCATTGTAGCAGCACGGCGTGCCGTGCTCTAAATGTCCAATGTCAAGAGCTGACCCTTTAGACAAAAAAGTATAAAGGAAAAGAGTAATGAAAATTCAGAGAAAATTTCAAATAATCGCTTTATTACTTTTAACAGCTGTAAGTATAACTTGTATTTTAATTAGTAGAAATATATCCATTAATATTATTAAACAACAAATCACCAATAATCTAATCAATACCATCCAATCCAGAACAAACCATATTGAAACATTATTAGGTGAATATAAGGGACTTACCAAAACGTTAGCGACCGAGATTACTTTCCGAGATGCATTAAATGAAAACATTTTTCGGGCACAAAGAATAGATGAGGTTATCCAAAGGATTAAAACTATTATCGAAACACACGAAGAGATAGACCGGATCAGTATCTTGGATAAAGAAGGTATTATAATTGCCTCCAGCCGTGAAGGGACAGGAATAGACAAAAGTACTCATGAAATCTTTTTGAAGGGAAGAGAAGGAGTCTTTATTGGTGATTTACACTTATCTCTATTTACCAATAAATATGTTTTAAGTATATCTACCCCCATCTCACTAAACAAACAGTTTGCCGGAGTTTTGATGATAAATTTCGATGTTGATAAAGAATTATTCCAGATAACTACCAACCGTACTGGCTTAGGAGAGACCGGAGAAGCTTATCTGGTAAACAAAGATGGTTATATGATTTCCCCCTCTCGCTTTATCGATGAGATCCTCCTCAAGCAGAAGATAGATCTAAGAGACTTAGAATATTTTGAACCTTCCGATACTCTGCCAAAAGAAGATGTAGATATCCATAGAGATTATCGAGGCATAGAGGTGCTCAGTGTACATACCCATATCCCGGAGATGACCTGGCACTTAATTGCTCAGATAGATACCAAAGAGGCCTTTGCCCCGGTCATTCAACTGACCATCACCCTTATTTTGATATTTGTCATTATCCTATTTATCACTATATTTATCTCCAGTTTTGCCTCAAGGACTATCACCAGACCATTAAGAAGATTACATGAGGGTACTGAAGAAATAACTAAAGGGAACTTGGATTATAAAGTTGGCACCACCTCCCCTGATGAAGTGGGACAATTATCTCGAGCCTTTGACGAGATGACTGTTAACCTGAAAAAATCCAGAGAAGAGCTGGAAGAATACAGTAAAAATCTGGAGAAAAAGGTAGAAGAGAGGACCAGAGATTTAGAGATAGATATAAGTAAAAGGAAAAAAGTAGAAGAACAATTGGAAAAACTTGTCCGGATTGATTCATTGACTGGTTGTTATAATCGAAGATATGGACTGGAGCTGCTTGATAGACAGATTAAACTATCCCACCGTAGTAAGTCTCCTCTATTGCTGGCTTTTCTGGATATAGACGGATTTAAGGCAATAAATGATACCTTTGGCCATGAGGAAGGGGATGAGGTCTTAAAAGAGGTAGTTAAATTATTTAAATCCACCCTAAGGGAAATCGATATCATCTGCCGAATGGGAGGGGATGAATTCTTACTAATCTTCCCGGATAGTTCCCTACAAGATGCATCTCTAATTAAAGAAAGGATAAACAAGAATTTAACTAAATTAAACCACTCCCTAAAAAAACTTTATAAAATAGAACTTAGTGTAGGTTTTTCTTGTTATGACCCTGTTAATCCCCAACCGATGGATGAGCTAATCCGGGTAGCTGATAAGAAGATGTATGAGGAGAAGAAAAAGAAAGAATAAAATTGTAACAAAAATGTCTAATGTCAAGGGCTTACCCCCTGAGGAAGAGAGAGAAAAGTTAATCAGATGGGCTCCAATGCCCAGC
>SOIB01000001.1 GCA_004377355.1 Candidatus Stahliibacteriota bacterium
TAATCCATAATCCTGAACTGCCCCCTTGCTTTTCCGAGAAAAGATAGCTAAAGGTATTATTATGTACCATATAAAAGAGAGAAGTTTTTCTTACAAAAAGAAACAAGTCGGAGAGGATATATATGAGTTAAGATTTAAATCCCCTGCAAATACTCAAAATAAGAAAAATGACACCGTATATTGCCTTCTAAAAGATACAAAAAATAAAGATAAGATATGCATTCTCGTCCATGGATTGGGAATGCGAACTTCTTCAAAGTGGGATGAATCCATCCACTATATTCCGAAGTGTATGGGAGTATGCTCAATTGATCTGCCATATCACCGTCATCGTGACACAGGAAAGGATCTAATGACTGCCTTTAGAGATGGTATATTCAGCCTCAATTTCTTCCGTCAGGGAACACTGGATATCATCCGCACTATAGATTTGCTAAAGAATTTGGGTTATAGAGAAATAAACATAGTAGGCATCAGCCTTGGCAGCTTCTTTTCTTTAATGGCAATGGGTCTTGATAGGCGAATTAACAAAGGAGTCTTTCTCTTATGTGGTGGAGATCAGAGTGTAATCACCTGGAAGAGTCCCGCAATGATAAAGGTTAGAAAACAACACAAAGAGGAAGGTATTACACAAGCTCATTGCTTGAAATGCCGCTCTTTTTTTTCTGACTTCCTCAAGACCGTTAAAAATGGAAACTATCCATATGAGATAAAAAATGATGTGATATGCTTCTATTTTGACACTATATCCTTTGCTCCTTTAATCAACCCTGATAGAGTCCTGATGATAAATGCTTTATTTGATATTATAATTCCTAGAGAATCTACAATAAAATTACATAAAGCCTTAGGAGAGCCTCTAATTAGGTGGCTCCCTGCGGGGCATCTTTCACTTTCTTTATTTAAACGGAAGATTATTTCTTATATCAGGAGTTTTCTGCTTTATCATTGATGGACCGATGACGGAAGACGGGAGACCAATTTTATTCCTGCTTTCATCCTCTGTATCCGATCCTCCGTCTCCTGTCTATCCTAGCCACAAATAACACTTTAATCCTTGACCCCTTCAACCCTATACCTATTAATCCTTGCTTCTCTAATAAATATTCTTCTAATCATTTAATCCCTATAAATTAACTATTGACTTAGGACTATGGACTATAGACTACTTTTCCTCGCATTTATATCTGCTAACCGCAGTGGCTCAGGGAATTTGCTATTTATTGCAAGCTCCAATATGAGTCTTCTCGAAGACTCAAAGCCTATAAGATGTCCAGGAGATACAAAGATTGGAGACGTATCATCTTTAGTGCAGAGTGCCTCCCCCACCTTCTCCAGATTATAAATAATATCAGAATGTTCTCCTCTTTTTAAAACTGGAGATTCATATTCACCTACAAGCAAATTCTTAGCGGTTCCTATAGTAGGTAGTTTGAATAAAACACCTGCAAAAGAAGCAAGACCTGACATTTGTGGATGGGCGATTCCATGCCCATCCAGAATAAGGCAATCAATTTGTGAAGAAATTTCTAAAAGGACTTCTGCTATAAGGGGCAATTCTCTTAAAGCAAATCTACCTGGTATATACTCTGCTGGAATCTCTTTTTTTCTAGTTATCTCTTCCACAACGCATCTCTTAGAGACACTCCATGCTACATATGAAACAATGGCGAAACTTCTGTAACTTACATCACAACTTCCAACTATATCAGGATTAAAATCAGGTTCATCTTTTATAATAATTATCTCCGGTAGAATCGAGTATAACTCTTCTATTTTTCCTTGATTAAAATTTGATTTATTGATTTTATCAAGTAACAATATATACGACATTAGAATAAAGTAAGTTAAAAGTCAACTATATAATTACCATTTAAAACATAAATAAAATTATCTAAAAAGAAAGTATATTTACAATCCAAAAAACTTTTATCAGAATCATACACAAAATATATATACTAATATGACATTCGATAATAAAACAAATAAAAAATTTAAAAAGTGTTGAATTTGTAAAGAATAAAAGGGAGGTTTAAATGAGGATAACTAAGTTAATATTTATTATCTTGATTCTAATTATTACATTACCAGATATAAGTTTTGCAAAATTACAGAATCAAGCGGTTGGAATCAGTCCTTTGGGTTTTCTTCTGGAAAGTATAAATTACATCGAATACGAACGTCTATTCAGGTCTCATTCTACATTTGCAATAAGA
>SOIB01000187.1 GCA_004377355.1 Candidatus Stahliibacteriota bacterium
CGAGGTAAACTTTTGACAAAATTCATATTTAACTAAATCTCTGTGTTATCTGTTTGCCCCGTAGGGAGGAACCGACTGTATCGGGGTGCCTCTGTAGCAATTTTACTTTAAATCCTATTTTTATGAAAATAAAGAGAAATGATACTTTGGAGGAGGCGGAAGAGGAGATATAAGGTTCTCTTGTCAAATCTCATTGCCTTCTGAAGAAATCTCAACCAGTAGATTGGTCTTGAATAAAAGTTACGGAATGCTTTATAGCTTAAATTATCAAGTTCAGTTGATGCAAGAGGGGAGAGATTATGTTCACTTCCTGCTGTAACGGTATGCTCAGAACCATCTATTAATCCCTTTTCTTTTGCCTCATCCCATAATGGAGCTCCATATGTATATTCCAATGTCCAAAAAGTAGATGCGTCTAATCTAAGAGAATATACATCTCTTATCATTTTTTTAATTAACACTTCATCTTCAAAAGGAGCACCGATAATGAAATCCGCTAATGAGAAGATTCCATATTTATAGGTGAGGTCGGCTGCCTTTCTGTTCAATTCTACTGTTGTTCCCTTACGATAAAAATTAAGAACATCTTGATTCATAGATTCCATTCCGTAGACAACTCCTATTACTCCGGCTCTACGCATTAGTGCATAAAGACTTGGGTCTCTGGCTGAATCTACTCTTCCCTGAACAAGGATGACGAGTCTATATCCTCGGTCACTAATTCCATTAAGAATCCCTGTTATAAGTTTTTTATTAACTATCGAGAGAAAATTATCATCAACTATACCGAGAATAGTGTATCCTTCATTATATATTTTTTCTATCTCATCGAGACAGTTTTCAACGCTTCTCCTCCGGAATCTCTTAAAAGTTGCGGCATTATGAGCACAAAATCTACATTGAAAAGGACAACCACGGGTTGAAATCATGGTTGCAATTCTTGTTTTGTTCTTTTCTCCAAGTAGGTTATAACCTTGAGACTTTTCAGCTGACCTTAATAGTTCCCTTGCTGGGAATTTTATCGAGTCGAGGTCGGATTCACAATATGGCTCTTTGCCATAAAGTGTTCGTTTACTTGATGGGTTTCTATATATAGTACCATATAGCTTTGAGAAATCTCCACTGTTTATTAGAGTATCAAAAATTTCAGGTGCAATCTTTTCAGCTTCACCAGCTATTGATAGGTCCGAACCTTCGATTGCTCTTGGATGAAGTGTAACATCCGGTCCACCGGTTACAATCTTTATATCTGGATTTATTTTCCTAATATCATTAACTAATATATTTACATTCTTTCTGTTAAATGAATCTGTAGTAATTCCAACTACGTCTTTACCTGATAATAACCTTGCTAAGTTCTCATTGTTGTAAGGAGTGGAATTGAAGTCTACAGCTTCCACTTCAAATCCTGCATCCAAAAGTGACCTTCCAATATATAAGATACCAAGAGGAGGAAAAAATCCCAATGGTCTTGTTAATACTCCTGCACCTTTTGAACTTGCAAATATTGGTTGATCTGATTCTGGAAATATAAGTAAAACCCTTGACATTATATTATTCCTTAATTTACTACCATTCTATTATAGAGTTCATTAATGTCAATCATTATCTTGATTACCTCATCCATATGAATTTTAGCCCGGTGCTTGACAATATGACAAAGTCAAGTAATATTGGAGTCAATGAGGGCTAAAGTTACATTTCCAGGTGCATACCACCATGTTATGAATAGAGGAGTAATGGGTGAGAATATCTTTATTGATAATAAGGCTAAGGATTATTTTTTAAATATAATTAGAGCAAAATCACAACTGCAGAGAATAAAGATATTGGCCTATTGTATTATGGACAATCATTATCATTTAATATTGGAGGATACCTCATCCAGGTTATCGGAGTTTATGAGGCATGTAAACGGTCAGTATGGTATATATTATAGGAAACGAGTTAGCGGTAAGGGTTATGTGTTTCAGGATCGATATAAATCCATTTTAATCCAGGGAGATGTATATTTAAAGATGGCAATCGCCTATGTGTTATTGAATCCCTTAAGGGGAAGGATAACAGAGAATCCTTGTGAGTATAGGTGGACGAGCATAATGGAATACTTTACTGGCAAAAGTTCCAATTTAGTAGATAATACTTTCGTTGAAGCATTATTTAAAAATAAGGAAAGGATGGATGAATTCTTAGAAGACTGGGCGGGTAAGGATATTCCTGTAAAGAGAACAAGATTCGGTGATATTCTAGGTAATAAAAAATTTATTGAAGAAGCAGTAGAAAAATTTGATAGAAGGAAAAGTAAAGGGAAATCTACAAGGAAGAGATTAAATGATTATATATTTGAGCATCCAGAAGAGGTTATAAATAGATTTGAAGAGGAGATGGGAAGTAGTATTGATGAGATAAAAGTGGAAACCAGAGAAGGAAAGAGACTCCGCTCAGAATTATTAGTTTTACTCAAGGATAGATCTGGATTAAAATATGGAGAAATAAAAAAGTATAAGCTGTTTAGTTCATTAAAGTACTCTTCCCTTGGGCAGATATATAAGAGAGTGAAAGATAATATGGAAAAGGAAAAATCATAAAATGTCACAGAGTCAAAGACCGGGCTAAAATTTGGCTGAAACGCAAAACAAAAAGGAGGTGAACCTATGAATCAGACACACGTCGTATTTGGTGCAACCGGTGCATTGGGTAGAGCGATCGTGCGGAAGCTTACTACAGAAGGCAAATCTGTGCGTGCTGCAGTGCGAAACGTGGAGCGAGCGCGCAGGATGCTACCAACATCGGCTGATATTGTTTCTAGCTATGCTACAAGCGCTGAAAGTGTTCGTGCAGCATGCCAAGATGCGTTTATTATCTACCACTGCGTAAACGTACCTTACAGCAAATGGGCAACTGTTATGCCCGGTATAACAGATAATATCCTCACCGGTGCATGCGAAGCAAAGGCACGCCTGGTATTTCCTGGTAATGTATATGGTTACGGTCCGTTCCAAAAAATTCCAGCAACTGAAGATCATCCTCTGGACGCGACGAGCAAAAAGGGGCAACTTCGAAATATGATGGAACGCAAATTGATGGACGCTCATCAGGCAGGTGATGTGTACGTGGTTATCCCCCGCTTCCCGGCCTATTACGGTCCGAATGTCACCAACAAATTGGTTGCGCCGATCTTTGAGGCCGCACTGACGGGCAAGAAAGCTTCGTGGCCGGGCAAGTTAGATGTGCCACATGACCTCGTGTACATTGACGACGCCGCTACTGCTTGTGTTCTGCTCAGTGAGACTGAAAGTGCGTACGGTCAGGTGTGGCATGTTCCTGGCGCAGGACCACTCACCGGGCGTGAGTTCATCGAAATGGTATTTAATGCCTCTGGTACGATGGCAAATGTGGGCGTGATGGGGCGTGGCTTCTTTCGGTTCTTCGGGCTTTTTGTCCCGGACGCACGTGAGATGGTCGAATTACTGTACGAATTTGAAGACCCCCTCGTTCTTGATGGTAGCAAATTTGCAAATGCATTCCCATCTTTTAAATACACACCCCACGAAGATGCTGTGCGTCAAACAGTCGAATGGTTCCGTTAGAGTCAATCTTATAGTTCACTAACGTAAGGGAGAATTCAACAATGCCTTGGAAAGCGTTTGTGGTACTGATCGATATATTTGCTTCACTCAAAGCCCGCTGCCTTCAGTCATGTGCCCTCATAAAAGCCTAAATGTTATGCGAGTTCTTAGTCTTGGAACGTAGACGGGCTGCGGATATGAACTAGTTATATGAACTGAATGAGTGATTTCGAGAAAAAATGTCAAAATGTCAGGCCGACCTAAAAAGCTTGCATAACAAGAGGATATATGAAATAACCCCAAAAACGGAGGTGTTATATGAAAATAATGGATGTAAAAAATGCTGAAATTGTTCCGAATCCCCATGGAGTTGATGCAAGGAAAATTTATGAGACTGAACATGCTCAAGCGGTCCATATAACCTTAAAGCCGGGAGAAAGACTGAAGAAGCATATAACCCCAGTAGATGTGTTCTTTTATGTGATTGAGGGTCGAGGAGTGGTTGAAATTGGTGATGAAAAGAAAGAAGTAGAGCATGATACGCTTATTGAGAGCCCAGCTAAAATACCACATTGCTGGTATAATGAAAGTGATAGTATTTTTCGGGTCCTTGTTGTTAAAGTACCAAAGCCCACAGAATCAACAAGATTGCTATGAATCAAGGATTGGTTGCTTTGCCTAACAGAGTGTATCTAGCTCCGTACCTTCGGCAATCCACACAAATCCAGCCTTACAGCTAGACTTCAGATACGCTCAAAATGTTAGGTGAAATCGCTTTCAATAAGGAGTGTAAAGATGATAAACAAAAATCTTGTGGGAAGGTGTGGTCACTATTGCGGTGCTTGTTCCATCTACCGAGCGTGTGCGGATGGAGGTGAGTTGTTAAAAGTGATGGGAAAATCTTGTCCTCCTGATAGGAATCTTTACTGTAAGGGATGTCAAGTGGTAGATGAAACTTGTTGGCCTTATAATCATTGCAAAAGACGCGAGTGTTTAGACGCAAAAGGTTTTGAGTTTTGCTATGAGTGTGATGAGTTTGAGAAGGGTGGATGTGAAGAATGGAAAAAGTTAGCAGAAGGACACGCCAAAATTGGGATGGATCTCCGGGAGAATTTACTATTCATTAAATCTGAAGGAGTAGAAAAGTGGTTAGAAAAACAGGACAAAAAATGGATATGTCCTTCCTGTGGAAAGCCAATTAGTGAGGAAGAGAAATGTTACCAGTGCGGTGCAAAATTAAGATAAGTTTCTACCTTTCTAATTACACAAATATGTTACGGACATAAATGTGTAATTTGGAGGTGGGATGTGGTTAGAAAAGAAGAGGGATAGAATGTCACAGAGTCAAAGACCGGGCTATGATTGGGCTATGATTTCACTTGTAAAGGAGAAATAAGTGTTTGGTACCATATCGTCTAACAGCGGCTTCCCGGTTTCATTCGTTTCGCTTGACAACTCCGAGAAGCCACGTTACGTTAGGCGAAATAACTTTTGGTGAATATTTATGGAAAGAAAGATCATGACAGAGCCATTTTTACTATTTCCAGATGGATTCATATGGGGTTGTGCCACAGCATCTTACCAGATAGAGGGTGCTTTTGACGAAGATAGCAAAGGTGAATCGATATGGGATAGATTCAGCCATACCCCTGGGAAGATTACAAATGGTGATACAGGAGATGTGGCCTGCAATCATTACCATCGTTTTGCTGAGGATGTTAATTTAATGTCTAAGATTGGCTTGAAAGCTTATCGTTTTTCTATTTCTTGGCCACGCATAATTCCAGATGGTATAGGTGAAGCAAACGAGAAGGGGTTGGCGTTTTATGACAGATTGGTCGATAAGCTTCTGGAAAAACAAATTATTCCTTTCGTTACACTTTATCACTGGGATCTCCCTCAAGCTTTGGAGGATAAAGGGGGGTGGCGTAACAAGGATACAGCCTTTGCGTTTGCTGAATATGCAAAGGTGGTTGTAAATTGTCTTTCTGACCGGGTGACAAAATGGATGACTTTGAATGAAGCGCCTTGTGTAGTACATGGCTATCAAAGGGAAGATTCTGCTCCTGGGGCTAGAGAACCTGAGAAAGTTATAAATCAGATAATACATAACCTTCTTCTTGCTCATGGGTTGGGTGTACAAGTAATAAGGGGAAATGCAAAAAAGCAGCCTGAGGTTGGCCTTGTGCATAACCCATCGGTAAAAATTCCCAAGACGAACTCTCCTGAAGATACTGCAGCAGTAAAAACTGCTTGGTTTGATGCAAATGCTTGGTGGTTTGAACCCCTTTACAGGGGAAAGTATCCAGAAAAGCTCTGGCGAGAGAAACGAAACGATATCCCTCAGATCACAGATGAAGATATGAAAATCATCTCAACCCCTACAGACTTTTTGGGACTTAATATTTACACTGGGAACTTGGTTGAGGCCGACCACAATCGTAATTCTGAGGGGTTAAAAGAAGTAGCGTATCCGAGAGAGCAGCCAAAAACTGCCATGGGTTGGTATATTAATCCTGACTGCATATATTATGGTCTGAAAGCAGTTGCTGAGAGGTATGATGTAAAAAAGTTCTTTATCAGTGAAAACGGTTGTGCCTTTGATGACGTGGTTTCTTATGATGGAAATATTTATGATCATTATCGTATCAACTATCTAAAGGATCATTTCCTTTCTGCGTACCGAGCAGTTTCCGAAGGGATCAACCTTGTAGGATACTTTGTCTGGTCTTTAATGGATAATTTTGAATGGACTCGTGGCTATAGTAAACGGTTTGGAATCGTATTCATCGATTACAACAATTCACAGAAAAGGATTTTGAAAGAAAGCGCCCTTTGGTATAAGAATATTATAGAGCAAAATGGTATATTCAAGTAACAAGGTTTTTCAAAAAGGGTCTTAAGTAATGAAAAGGTTACTTCAGCTAAAACGGTGTTTGTGGGGGATATGATAGGGGACGATAGGTTTTGTCAAGACTTTTCTAAGCGACATTTAACATAACCTCTTTTATATCTATATCTTTTTCATGATTTAGATAACTCATATAATCCTTCAATTTATAGTATATTAATCTGATTATTTTTAATAAAAAGGGATCAGGTCTTCTTTGAAAAGTGTTAATGGTTTGGGTTTAGTTCTGAGTGCCAAGTACTGTGTTATTTCAAACTTTCCGTTTTTCAATTTGCATTTTTTAATGAAGCGAAACAACTACTCTGTGTCTCTGTGGTAAATTTTTTTATTTTTTTGCTGCAAGCTGTTAGCTGATCGCTGTAAGCTGAAAGCTGTTAGTGTTCACCAGTCATGGGGACAAAGCGAACTGGAATAATATTCCTTTTTGTTATACCTGTTGAATCCTTGGTAACGAACATTAAGTTCTGATAGTATTCCCCAACCGGTATTACCAATCTACCACCGATAGCGAGTTGTTCTATTAGTGGAGGAGGGATCTCTTCCGGGGCGCAGGTAACAATTATACCATCAAAAGGAGCGTATTCTTCCCAGCCTATGAAACCATCACCACATTTTACAACTAAATTATCATAACCAAGACTGTTAAGTTTCTTTTCTGCAGAAGTAGCAAGTTCACAGACTATCTCGATTGTAAATACTGAATCAGCAAGGAGGGAAAGTATTGCTGCCTGATAACCTGAGCCTGTGCCAATTTCAAGGACTCTGTGAGTCTTTTCTACTTCTAGTAATTCAGTCATAAGTGCCACGATATATGGTTGTGATATTGTCTGGTTACAAGGGATTGGTAGAGGAGTGTCATCGTACGCAAAAGGTTGATACTTTTTTGGAACAAATAGATGTCTTTTTACATTGAGCATTGCTTGTATTACCGAACTATCCGTGACGCCACGGGCAATTATTTGCTCATAAACCATCTGTTCCCTAAGAATTTTATAATCCAGTGAATAGTCGGTAGAAACTGCTAAGAATAATAATAAGAAAACCATAGTTCCTTAATATTAAAGTTAGCTACTTAAGAAAAAATGTCAAGAAGGAATTAGAAACAGATGAACACAGATTTAAACTGATAAAGTTAATATATATTTATGTGTAGTTAAGATTGGAAATTTAAATAGTATCAGTGTTAATCAGCGTCAAAAATAGGGGAGAGGATGTGGTATAAAAATCTGAGTGCAACGACTATATCGTTGCTATGAAAAATCATCGATTTTTCACTTCAGATGTAAGAATATGTCTGCATCGCGACTGGAAAGTCGCTCCCACAATTCATTTACTTATCAACCCATCTTTGCTTAAGAATCTCTTTTATCAGTGGAAATCAGGGTTAAATCGAGTTTGTTGCGTTTATTGAGTTTATTGCGTTAATAGAGTTGTGTGTTCTTTGTGTCTCTGTGGTGAATAATATTTTTACATTTTACATTTTGTATTTTTCATTTTTCAATGAAGGGAAGCGACAGCGAACCTAGCCCCTTATCCTTTCTCCTGTGTCTGCATTAAAGAGGTATATCTTATCTTCTTCGAATTTCAGATTAAATTTATTACCTGGTTTAAGACGTGATTCTTCAAGTGAATCAATCTTTATAGTTATAGTCTCCCCATTTAACTTTAGATAAAGGATTATTTCACCACCGATAACCTCTGCTACATTCAGTGTGGTTTCAATTCCCGTGTCAGCTATTTCGATATCCTCAGGTCTTATTCCCAAAATTCTGTCTTTACCATATTTCGATAGAAAATCGAATTTACTGGTTTCTAGGAGGTTCATAGGGGGTGAACCTAAGAACGATGCGACAAATGCGTTGTTTGGGTCTTTATATACCTCCATTGGTTTCCCCACTTGATGAAGCAGCCCGTCTTTTAAAACTGCAATTCTTTGCCCCAGAGTCATAGCCTCAACCTGGTCATGAGTAACATATACAGAAGTAACTCCCAATTCATTATGTAGATGTGCAAGTTCTGCCCTCATTTGAACCCTGAGTTTTGCATCCAGGTTGGAGAGTGGTTCATCGAAGAGAAAGAGAGTTGGTTCTCTTACTATTGCTCTTCCAACTGCTACTCTTTGGCTTTGACCTCCCGACAGTTCTCTGGGCCTTTTGTGAAGCAAATCCTCTATACTGAGTAACTCTGCTGTTTCTATTACTCGTTTCTTTATATCATCTTTTTTCTCTCTTGCTATCCTCAAAGGAAATGCAATATTATCATAGGCGCTAAGATGAGGGTAGAGTGAATAGGATTGAAATACCATCGCAATATTCCTTTGCTTGGGCGTCAGATTTGTAACATCTTTATCCCCTATATATATTTTACCTTCTGTTGGAGCTTCAAGTCCAGCAATAATTCGAAGCATTGTAGTCTTACCACAACCTGAGGGACCAAGGAAGACCATAAATTCCCCTTCATTTATCTCAAGGGACAAATCTTTTACCGCAACAACGTTACCGAATTTTTTTGTTACATTTTCTATTTTGACAGAAGCCATTTACCTCCTCCAAATTATTTAGGTTTGAAAGTTTGTATTCCTTTCAACTATATTATTATAAGTAAAGATTACATCTTTGGCAATAGAGATTTTTGTTGTTGATGAAAAGAGATAAAAGGTTCCCTTCTTAGAAAAGGAGGTAGTTCCGCAAAGATAAACTGTTACTATAGAGGATATTGAATGATTATGAAATAGTTGGAAGATGCAAATATAAACGAAGAACAGGCAAGTATAATTCTAAGGATAAGATATCAATGCACTGAGGCTAAGGAATAGACTCAGGTTGAAAGGTATTGAAGGACTCCATCCAAAGAAGAGTGAAGACGACTATTCCAGATCCGATAAGAAGAGGTGAAAACTCTTTAAGGATGTTTATATAAAGAGGTTCATCATCTTACATTTCAAGTAGAATTTGGAGGGTATCACAGGATCTCTCTTTTCTATGAGACCATTAGAAAGATATTGATAGAAGAGGGTTTCATAAGCCCATGAAGAAGAAAGTGGGAAATTATTATAAAAGTTTCAAACATATAGACATTCTATACACTGAGTCTTTCGTTAACACATAACCCTTTAACTTTTAAGCCTAACAAAAAAGAAATCCACGGATTACTCTCTTGACAAGTAGTAAGTAAAAGGTTATGCACTAAAAAAGGGGGTCGTATGAATGAACTCAAATTATTATTTATTGCAATCATTGTTTTCTCAATTGCCGCAAGTGCTGATATAAAAATAAATGAAATTGTCCCAAAAGGAGGAACTGAGTGGGTTGAGTTATACAATACCTCTGCTTCAACTGGTAGCATCCAGGATTATTGGCTAATGGATGATGATGGTAATGGAATAGTCCTCAGCGGGCTAATCACAGGGTATGGGTTTCATGTAGTAGATATACTTAGTCCTATCTTGGATAATGAGGGAGACTTGCTTTTTCTTATTAATCCAATACCCGTACCTGATACCCTTGATCAAGTAGGATTTGGGATCCAGGGAGGTGCTCCAGGTGCCCCCTATATTCCTCTTTTTTCTATCGCACGAATAATAGATGGATTGGACACGGATGACGATGCAAGGGATTTTAACCTCGATGCAACACCTACCCTGGGAGCCACCAATGACCCTGATTCCGTTTTGCTGGGCAGTTCTCTAATTATCAATGAAATCCGACCTTATCCTACTAGTGGGGGAGATAGCGTGGAATTGTATAATCCAACGGGTACTCCTTATGATATACAGGGATGGTTCCTTTCTGATGGAGATGATTATGAATCTATTGTTACAGATATAACTGTTCCCGCTGGTGGTTTTGCCGTTCTCGATTGCGATGTTGATTTGAGTGCCATTGTAAATTTTACCGACTATGATGTTTGGTATTTATTCATGGATGATTCGGTTAGAATAGACCAGTTGGGGTGGGCTGGTGAGCATAATGATTCTTCATTTCAGAGGTATCCAGATGGTGTTGGACCCAATGATGGTTATGACTGGGTATCTTCCGGAGGAGGGATTACATTGTTTGATTGGCCTCCTACATGGGGTGGACAAAATTCCGGAATAGAAGAGGAAGATATACCATTCGGGTATAAATTAAATGTACCAGGTATCGTTAAAGGAAAAATATCCATCCAATATGCAATCCCTGAGAGGATATATATTACCATCTCGATTTTTGATCAACTTGGAAGGTTGATTTCTATCCTGATAGATGAGACCCAAAATCCCGGATACTATTCAGTTTCACTCAATCGAAAGAGCATTCCATCGGGTATTTACTTCGTTGTGGTTAAGAGTTCATCATTTGAATCTATAAAGAAATTGACGTTAATGAGATAATATTGCGTTAAATACAAAATTAATGAGGGGCACTCAATTGAGTGCCCCTTTATTTTTAACTAATTAACTAAAAAACTTCATTATATTCGGTTATAAAGTATAAATACATAATAACATTGTTATTGAAGAATTATATTTTAATATAACTTTACAATTGGCCTATTACAAGTTTGTAAAATAAATTTTTAGATTTTTAAAACCTTGACAAAAAAACAAAAAATTTATATATACATTCTATATGAGGAAAAAAGCCTTCCCAATATATAAGTTAATTATTATTTTAGGGGGTATTGGTATACCTATTTTTATCGCGTTAAGAACAAAATTTTTATTCCCTCCGATACATGAATATATAATTTATTTCGCTTTTGCCCTTATTTCATCCTATATGGCAATGACAATCGGCGAGACTATGATATCATTTGAGATTGCGATATACTTTTTTCTTTTACTTATGTTTGGTCCTATTACAGCCAGTGTAACAGCCATTTTAACAGAACTGGTAATATGGTTTTATAGAGCTTTTTCAGGTATAAAAACAGAAGGTAAAAGTTACTTCTTTAATAAAATAAGGCTTGGATTTTACAATGCTGGTGTTTATGGTTTTTTATATCTTGTAGTGGGTATTTTTTATTTAGTTTTGGTTAGGAACGTTAGTGAAGGAATAGCAATGGCAATTACAATTATAAGTTTAGTATTCTTTAATGAGATTTTCTTTTCAATCTACAATGTACTTTCAGGACATGCATACCTTAAATATCTAAAAACCGAGGGTCTCAGAACTGACTTAATAGAGGTTGCAATATATCCATTTGGAATTTCAATGTATTTCCTATACAATAGCAATGGATTTCTACATACTATTCCGATTATCACTGGTATACTTTTATTATCAATTCTTGGGAAAGTGATGTCCAATTATCAGGGAAAACTTATAAAGAGTTTAAAAGATATTTCCAGATTAAATAAGATTTCTAGAAATTTGAGTAGCATTCTACAATTAAGCACTTTAATGGATACAGTTCTAAAAGAGACTTATAATTTAATAAAACCAGAAGCCTGCTCAATCTATATAAAAAGCATGTATGATAAAAGAGAATTTTCTTATATATATGATGGTGATATAATAAAGAAACAAACACAAAGCGAAGTCATAGAACGGCGCGGAAGTACAATAATCCCATTGGAGGGTGGAAATTTAGAATTAGGCTTTATAGAGATATATTCAGATAAGAAACTCAGTGAAGATGAATTAGCGATAGTTCAGAATATTGCTGAACAGGCATCTGTTAGTATTAGTAATGCTATGTTGTACACAATTTCTATTAGAGATCCATTAACAGATTTATACACAAGAAGACATTTTGAATCTAGAATTATAGAAGAAGTTTCAAGGGCAGATAGGACAAACCAGTCATTTTCATTGGTTATGTTTGATGTTGACGAACTTAAATACATAAATGATACATATGGGCATAAGATTGGAGACGAAGTATTGAAAAAATTTGCAAAAACTTTAAATAATTATTCCAGACCCTTTGATATTTCTGCAAGGTGGGGTGGAGATGAATTTATCTTGATCTTACCCAAAACATCTGAAAAACAAGCAGAAGAGATAGGGAAGAGAATCGCCAGTAAATTTTTCAGTAAGATGAAAATTGAAGCAGATGTAGAAATTGAGAGTTCATGTTCATTTGCAGTTGCTGAGTATGTAGCTGGTTCTGAAATAGGAGCAGATGAAATATTTTATAAAGTAGATCAAAAACTGATTGAGGTCAAAAAGAATCAAATTAAATCTTAAGTTTGGACTTATATACAATAAAATTAATCTCTCTCAACTTTCTAAATATTAATTAAAAGATAGTTTTATGAGAAGACACTATGTAATAAAAATTCAAAGAAAAGTAGAGGTTAAAAAAAAGCGTAAGGCATTGCTGTAGTTTTCATCTAAAATCTCTATTTAAATATTTATTAATCTTAATAGTTATACAAATTAAATACCAGATAGTTAGGATGATATAAGGTAATATTATATGCAATATTTAGGGGAAATATTATCTGTAGTAGCTGCAATTCTCTGGGCTTTTGCAGTAATTTTATTTAAAAAAAGTGGAGAAAGTGTTCACCCAATTGCTCTAAATCTATTTAAAAATATATTTGCAATGGCTTTATTTATAGCTACAATATTGATTCTTGATATTCAATTTATTCAAGATTTATCCACTACTTTTTATCTCTATCTTTTTTTAAGTGGTGTAATTGGCATTGGAGTTGGCGATACATTATTTTTAAAAAGTTTAAATCTCCTGGGCGCGGGATTGACAGGCATTGTATATTGTCTTTATGCACCTTTTGTTATAATTTTTTCAGTTTTATTGTTAAATGAAACTCTTACTATCTTACAAGTTTTTGGTGTATTTTTAATTGTTCTGGCGATACTTATAGCTACATATAAAAGGGGAAAATCCCAAATCAAACGTGAAAGGATTCTTTTAGGAATTCTACTTGCGATTTTCGCAAATATAGCCTTTGCAACAGGTATTGTTATAATTAAACCTCTACTTGGACATACTCCGATATTATGGGCGACTCTAATTCGCCTAATCGGTGGCATATTCAGCCTATTTATAATACTTATATTCTTACCGGAACGGCGTAAAATAATAAAATCTCTTACAATTAGAAGTAGTTTCCCCTATACAATTTCGGGCTCCTTTATAGGAACATATTTAGCTATGTTGGTGTGGTTAGCAGGAATAAAATATACTCAGGTTTCGATTGCATCTACACTCAATCAAACAAATACTATTTTCATATTCCTGTTTGCATCGATTATTCTAAAAGAGCCAATTGATTGGAAACGCTCAACAGGGGTTTTACTCGCTATATTAGGTGTAGCTCTTGTTACTTTAGGTTGATAATCTATAGGAAGAGTAAATGGAGACAGTATTAAAGGGAATGAATATTTTCGTTAATGGTGCTACCTTTGACATTAATGAAGGAAGTTATATCTATTGACAAATAAAGTGATTACACTTGACATAATTTAAAGATACTATATTCATATTCAATAAGAAAACAAAGTATTTTTCTTTGATATCTATTATGACTATAAATAGAATAATTGTAGGAGAATTACAGACTAATTGTTATATAATTGAGTCAGAAGGAGAAGGCATAGTCATAGATCCTGGTGCAGAACCTGAGGGAATCTTAAATGAATCAAAAGGAATTAATATAATTCTAATACTTCTAACACATAACCATTTTGATCACATTGGTGGAGTAGTTAAATTGAAAGCCATAACTGCTGCTACCACAGCAATACACCCTCTTGACTGGATAGATGGGTTTGATAAGGAACTTAATGATAGAGAAAAGATAGATTTAGGAGAAGAGCAGATTGATGTAATTCATACTCCAGGTCATACTCCTGGAAGTTGTTGTTTCTTTGTTAAAGATATACTATTTTCTGGTGATACTTTATTTCCTGGAGGTCCCGGGAATACATCATTACAAGGTGGTGATGAAAATGAAATCAAGAGAAGTATCAAAGAAAAGTTATTAAGTCTTCCTGATGAGACTAAAGTATATCCAGGACATGGTCCTTTTACAACAATTGGAAATGAGAGGTATTTATATTGATAAGATTCAGGTTTTCTTGTATAAATAATGATATTAAAAAAGGATCTTTAAGACTATATAATTATGATTTAAATAATCCCATACAGTTTATTACTCCTCTAATTGATGTTGAGATAAACAATAGTGTTCGGTATTCAAATTTTAGTTTTTTTAAAAAATCAAATATTAAAGAACGAATATCAAGGGGTGATAACATTTTTATGGCATTTACAAATGGTGAGCCAGTTGCATATTTATTTGCAACAACAAAGGACATTTGGGTGGATGAGATTAAAGATTGGTTAATTATAAGTCCAGACGAGGTTTATCTCTATGATGCTTTAACATTTCCAAAATACAGGGGTAAAATGATATATCCAACTATTATTCAGCACGGTGTAGAATATTATAAGGAATTATGTTTTAAGAATGCTTTAATCTTTACAAAATCAGATAATAGAAGCTCTATAGAAGGAATAGAAAATGCGTACTTTAAGTTTTATAAGGATGTTAAATTTCTTAGTATATTTGGCTTGAAGCTATGGATTTATAAAAATCGGAGATATTGTGTCCAGTCACGATTTAAAAACGAATTTTAGAAAAGTTAGTCACCTTGGAAATGAATGGAGAAATTTATTGAATCATACTCCTGATATTCTACCATTTCTGAGTTATGAATGGTTTGATTCATATTATAAAAATATACTTGAAAGCGAACCTGAAATTATGGTTTTTTCAAAGAATGGAAACATTGTTGGTATAATTCCTGGAGTTATAGAGAATCAAACCTTTATGCTACTTGGTGATAGTCGTATAACTGATATTAATGATATAATTTATCTACCTGGATTTGAGGAGGATATAATTAAAGGATTTTCTTCCTACATAACAAATGAGGGTTTACATATAGACCTTTTTCCTGTAAAGGAGGATAGTATATTAATAAAGCTTCTTCCTGGCTTTTTAGAGGATTTGTCTATAGATAAAGCTGACTTATCACCAATACTTACCCTCTCCTCTTCCTGGGATAAATATCTTAAAGGTCTTTCTGGGAAAGCCAGACATGAATTAAGACGTAAACTTAGAAAAGCCAAAGAGGTCTATATCAAGAATCTTACTCCCAATCAAGTTGAGATTCTCTTTCAACTGATGAGCGATTCCGATAGCAATAAAAGAGATTTTCTCTCATTAGAAATAAGAAACTTTTTTAGAGAAATAACCAAATTATTTTTTGATAAAAAATGGTTGAGATTGCAAGCTGCATTTTTAAAAAATCACCCTATTGGTGTTCTGTTTGCATTTCAGAGCAAAAAGCATGTTTATCTTTATAATACTGGATATAATCCAGATTTTCATTTTCTATCTCCAGGTATTGTTACAATTGGTCTGGATATAAGAGATGCTATCGAAGAGGGATTCAATTATTATGATTTCCTTCGTGGTGGAGAAGATTTTAAGTTTCAATTTGGTGCAAAGGAGCGGTATACTATGAGGATTACTGGATGAGAATTTCAGTTATTTCATATCATTCATCGCCAATGGAACCTGTTGGTTCAGGTAGTTCTGGAGGTATGACTGTGTTCCTATCCAATCTTTATCGTAGACTTGGGAGGTATTCAAAAATTGATATTTTTACTGTTGGGAAAGAGGATTATAAGAATATTGGTCCAGCCAGAGTTATTTTCATAAATAATGAAGACTTAGGGAAGTTTACAGAAAAAGTATTAAGTTATCATAATATTTTAAAATATGATCTGGTTCATACCCATTATTGGTTATCTGGAATTATTGGTCTCAAAATTAGTAGAATTCTAAATATTCCATGGATACATAGTTTTCATACTGTTGAATTCCTTAAGGGTATTATTGGAGATAGAGAGAGAATTGAGGTTGAAGATGATATAATCAAATACACTGATTTTATAATCTCACCTACTGATATGGAAGCTGAAAGCATTAATAGAAGATTCAGGGATGCAAAAATAATAACTATACCTCATGGAGTTGACATACGTAATTTTAAATCAAATGGTAATGGTAATTCAAACCTTCTTTTTGTTGGAAGAATAGCACCAATAAAAGGACTTGATGTTCTTATAAATGCTTTAAAGTATGTGAAAGGTAAATTCACTTTAAACATAATTGGTGGAATATCAAAGAGGAAGGATTATTTTAATAGTATTAAATCTAATTCTGAAAGATTCGATGTAAATTTTATCGGGACAGTTCCACATGGAAAGCTGTTTCATTATTATAATGATTCATCTATGGTAATTGTTCCTTCCTATTATGAATCATTTGGATTGGTTGGGCTTGAATCAATGGTTTCATCAAAACCAGTTATAGGTTTAAATGACACAGGTCTAATAGAAACAGTTGGCAATGATGCCGGAATCCTTATCAAAAGAGATGAGAAAACTCTTGCAAAAGCGATTGATTATCTAATAGAGAATAAATCTTTTCGTTATAGACTCGGAGTTAACGGTCGTAGGAAAGCACTTAAATATAGGTGGTCAAATATTGTGAGGAGGTATCTTAATATATATGAAAAAATCATCAAAAATTAAATTGATTGTAATGTCTCATCCTGATGATGCTGAATTATCCTGTGGAGGAAGTGTTGTAAAATGGACACAAAGGGATGATGTATATTATATTATTGTATCCAGTGGAGAGAAGGGAAGCTGGGATAAGAAAGAGAGTGTATTTGATATAGGAAAGAAAAGAGAAAAAGAAGCCATTAAAGCTGCGGATTATTTAGGTGTTAAGAAAGTTATTTTTTTAAAATATTCTGATGGTGATGTTGTTGAAGTGAAGACATTAAAGCTTGAAATTGCTGCATTAATAAGATATATAAAGCCTGATACTATTGTTACCCATGATCCTTTATGGAGCAGATATTTCCATCCTGATCATAGGGCAACTGCACATGCTGCAATTGAAGGAGCTATGATAGCAAGGGAGTGGCATTTCTATCCATTTCTTAGAGAAATTGGTCTTCCTCCTCATAGACCTGGTGAGTTATTATTGACACCAACTGATAGACCTACGATTATAAATGATATAACGAATACAATTGATAAAAAGGTTGAATCAATGAAATTTCATAAAAGTCAGGTGAAACAACTACCCGAGTGGGAACAAAGAATTAGAGATTTTGCAAGAATTGTGGGGGAAAAAGCAGGATTTGAATACGGTGAGGGTTTTTATCGAATACAATTGTAAGGTGTATATTTCTTGATTTTTATAAATGAGAATTTTTATCTAAATATAATATAAATCAGATGAATTATTATTATATAATGATATTATTTATTTAAATTATATTACTAAGTTGAAGGTGATATGAAAAAGAAGAAGAATCGTATGATTAAAGCAGAAGATCTTTATAATTTTAAACTTGTTTATGATTCAAAGATTTCTCCCGATGGAAATAATATAGTTTTTTGCGTTCAAAGAGTTTATAAAAGAGGTGAGAAGAAATATTCAGATCTATGGATTGTTCAGACTGATAAGGGTGCTGCAAGACAGTTTACCTGTGGTGATCAGACAGATAGATATCCAGAATGGTCACCTGATGGAAAAGAGATTGCTTTTTTATCAAATAGAGAGAACGAAAAGCAGGAACAGATTTATATCATGCCATTTTATGGTGGAGAGGCGCGAAAAATAACAGATTTAGAAGGTGAAATCGGGAGTTTTGAATGGTCGCCTGATGGGAGAAATTTTATCTGCGGTTTTAGGAAAAAGGATAAAGATGAGATAGAAAGAGAGAAAGATGAATATAAGAAAAAATTGGGTATTGTTTCTCGTCATATAACACGAGCATTCTTTAAAGAAGATGAGCTGGGTTTATTACCAGAAGAACGATGGCATATATGGATCGTGAATAGTAAAAATGGGAAAACATTGCAATTAACAGACAGTTATATATTTGATGAGCATGAACCTCGATGGTCACCAGATGGTAGGAAAATAATTTTTTATTCAAATAGAAGTGAAGACCCTGACCTCGATCCAGATGAAATAGATATATTTATAATTTCAGTGGAAAGTAAGGAAATCAAAAAGATAAAAACACCTCCTGGTCCAAAAGAACACCCTGTTTTCTCTCCAGATGGCAGGTGGATTGCATACTCTGGAATAGAGGGCAAAAATAAACATTGGAAATTAAATTCTTTATGGGTTGTATCATCTGATGGTAAAGAGAAAGCTAAAAATTTAACGAAAAAGTTTGATTTTAATGTGGGCTTTGATACAATTAACGATATAAAAGTCAAGTCTTTTAATATACCTCCTGTCTGGTCTAAAGACAGTAAAAATATATATTTTCTAGTTTCTCATCACGGAAATACTCACCTTAAATCTATATCTAGAACGGGTAAAAAAGAAAGCTTAAAAACAATTGTAGGCGATGATGGAGTTATTAGTTTCTTCAATATTGATAATAAAGAGAAAAATCTAGCATATTTTCATGCAAATATGAAGAACGCTGGAGAGATATGGGTTTCTGATTTGAAAAAATGTATTTCAAAGAAATTGACTCATATAAATGAAAGATTATTTAATAATATAGACCTCGGAGATATTGAAGAACTTCATTTTAAGGGAGCAGATGATAATGATTTACATGGATGGATTCTTAAACCCCCTGGCTTTGATAAGAGAAAAAAGTATCCCTCCATTTTAGAGATTCATGGTGGTCCAAGAGTTCAATATGGTAACTTCTTTATGCATGAATTTTTCTACCTGGCAGCTAACGGTTACGTGGTTTATTTTTGTAACCCTCGTGGTGGGCGAGGTTATGGTGAAAGACATTCAAAATCAATATGGAACAACTGGGGCACAGTAGACTATGAAGATTTAATGACCTGGGCAGATTTTATTGAGAAAAAACCATATATTGATAAGAAGAGAATGGGGGTCACAGGTGGCAGTTATGGTGGGTATATGACAAACTGGATTATTGGTCATACAGATAGATTCAAAGCAGCTGTTACGCAGAGGAGTGTTAGTAATCTTATTAGTATGTGGGGTTCTAGTGATTTCAACTGGTGGATTCAGGCAGAGTTTGGAGGTAAATCCCCATGGGAGCATTTAGATAACTACTGGCGACAATCGCCTATGAAATATATAGGTAATGTTAAGACTCCAACCCTTGTGATTCATAGTGAAAATGACTTAAGATGTGCAGTAGAACAGGGAGAACAAATTTTCGTAGCACTCAAGAAATTAGGTGTAGATACAGAAATGGTCAGGTTTCCAGATGAACCACATGGTCTATCCCGTGGAGGTAGAACAGATAGGCGTGTAGAGCGCTTAAAACATATACTTAGATGGTTTGATCGATATTTAAAGTATAAAAAGAAATAAAAAGCTTATCAATAATTATTTATATTCTTTTCTTTATTAATCTATGTTAATATTGACTTTTCAGTTGATAAATATATGATGAAAGTTACCAAAAGGGAGATTTAATGTTTGATAGATTGAAATCAATACTTTCAAAAGTTGATGCAGATTATGCAGACATCCGTTATGAAATAAAGAAAGATACAAAAATCGTATTTAATGGAAAAGAATTAACGGAGATTGATTCTAACTCGACGGACGGCTATGTTTTAAGAGTTTTAAAAAATGGAGGTTTATCCTCAGTTGCATTTACTAAATCAATGGATGCTGATGATGCCATTAAGGATTCTATAGTAAATGCTATACTTATTTCAAAAAATATTGAAAAACCAGTAGAGCTTGCAATAACCGATGTTTTAGAAGACACATTTATACCAAATCTCAATGAAGATCCTCGAGAGGTTTCAATTGATGAAAAACTTGAAATAACAAGGAAGTACAACAATATACCTTTAAAATATGATATGATAGTTACTACAAATGTGGGATATACTGAAATAATCCGTGAAAAGTATTTCTTGAGTACAGAAGGAAGTAAGATTAGAGAAGATTTAGTTACAACCAGAATAAGAGGAACTATTACATCAAGTGATGGGGAGATACTTCAAAATATCAGAGTGGGAATTGGGGGAAGTAATGGGTTTGCTGTAATACGGTGTAAGGAAGAAGAATTTGAAAAGAGGACATCAATAGTTCTTGACCTCCTTAAGGCTAAACCTGTTGATGGAGGAATTTATAATGTGATTCTCAATCCAGATTTAGCAGGTGTTTTTACACATGAGGCTTTTGGTCATTTTTCTGAAGCTGACATTATTGAGGATTGTCCGTCAATAAGGGAAAAGATGCAGATTGGAACGAAATTAGGGAATGATATAGTTAGTATTATTGATGATGCAACAGTACCTGACCAGTTAGGATTCTACAAATTTGACGATGAAGGAGTAAAAGTTAGACCAACTCAACTTATGAAAAATGGAGTTCTTGTAGGACGACTCCATTCCAGGAGGACTGCAGCTTCCTTTGGAGAACCACTTAGCGGTCACGGTGTTGCGGAAGATTACCGTTTTCCTCCCATTATTAGAATGGGTAATATCTTTATTGAGCCCGGA
>SOIB01000050.1 GCA_004377355.1 Candidatus Stahliibacteriota bacterium
TTGACTTCCTTTTTTTGATTCATATATAATGAGAATAATGAGGAGGAGATATAGATTTTTTCCGACTTAAAGATAAGGGAACATCGATAAGAACAGAAGCTGTTGCTGGTATAACCACATTTATGACTATGTCTTATATAATATTCGTCCAACCCATGGTTCTCTCCCATGCAGGGATGGATTTTGGTGCTGTTATGATGGCGACTATTATTTCTTCGATAATTGCAATCCTTATTATGGGACTTTATGCGAACTATCCGATTGCTCTTGCACCAGGAATGGGAGAGAATTTCTTGTTTGCCTATACTATAATTCTTGGAATGGGTGTTGCGTGGAATAAGGCACTTGGAATTGTTTTTATATCTGGTGTTATCTTTATTATCCTTACCCTCTTTAAGATTAGAGAAGCGGTTATAAACGGAGTTCCTTCGAGTTTAAAGAATTCAATTGCAGCAGGTATTGGAATTTTTATAACCTTTATAGGTCTACAATGGGCAGGTGTCATAGCTAGGAGTCCAGCAACTGGTGTTACCCTTGGTGAGTTAACAACAAGACATGTTCTGCTTTTCTTCATCGGTCTCATTATTATGTTTTTGCTTCTAGCAAGGAAGGTTAAAGGTGCAATCCTATGGGGGATAATCCTTACTGCGGTAATTGGTATACCTTTGGGTATTGTGAAATTCTATGGAATTGTTTCGAAGCCCCCGTCATTAGGTCCTACATTTTTAAAACTTGATATCTTAGGAGCACTCCGGTGGGAATATATAACTCCTATTGTGGTTCTCTTCTTGCTCGATTTCTTTGATACAGTGGGGACCTTAATAGGTGTTGGGCAACACGCAGGTTTCCTAAAAGATGGCAAACTCCCGAGAGCTGGAAAGGCACTTATGGCAGATGCAATAGGAACTGTGGCAGGTAGTCTCCTCGGGACCTCAACCGTTACCAGTTATATTGAGAGTGCAGCAGGTGTGAGTGAAGGGGGACGGACAGGGTTGGCAAATATGTTTACTGCACTATTATTTCTTCTTGCCATTTTCTTCTATCCTGTAGTAAAGGCCATTGGTGGAGGTTATTTAGCTGGTGAAGTTGTATATTATCCAGTTACTGCACCTGCACTTGTGATAGTTGGTGCTCTTATGATAAAGACTGTCGCAAATATAAAATGGGATGACACAACAGAAGCAATACCTGCTTTTCTTACTCTAATCGGGATTCCCTTAACATATAGTATATCTGATGGAATGGCATTTGGTTTTATCTCTTATCCAATAATGAAATTGTTTGCAGGTAGAACGAGGGAAGTTCATCCTATTATGTGGATTCTATTCTTTGTTTTTGTTTTCAGGTTTATAGTTATTCCATTTCTTCCTTAGTGAATAATTGGTAATTAGAGATGTAATAATGGAGCAATTATATGGGAAATAAAAGAGTACCCTGGCATAAAGACGATGATTTATGGAAAGCCTTGAGACCATTTCTCTTTACTGAAGAACTTTGGGAAAGGGCACAAGGGGAGGTCAATAATATTATTTCTCTTATTGATGTAAAAGGTGGTTCTAAAATTCTTGATTTATGTTGCGGTACTGGTAGGCATTCTCTTGAGCTGGCTTCCAGAGGGTTCATAGTGACCGGTGTTGATAGAGTTAAAGATTATATAAAAGAGGCAACAAAGAAGGCGAAAACCATGGAAGTGGAAGTTGAATTTATTGTAGGGGATATGAAAAAATTTTATAGACCCGATGGTTTTGATGTTGTTATAAATATGTTCAGTTCTTTTGGATATTTCAAAGAGCCTGAGGATGATAGAAAAGTCCTTTTAAATATATACCAATCTTTAGTAGAAGGTGGAAAGCTCTTAATCGATTTAATGGGTAAGGAGATATTAGCCCGTATATTTCAGAAAAGGGATTGGGTTGAAAAAGATGAAATGATTCTTCTTAAGGAAAGAGAAATAAAAAAAGAATGGTCATGGATTGAAAATAGATGGATTCTGATTAAAGGTAGGGTAAGAAAGGAATTTATAGTTTCTCATCGTTTATATTCAGGTAATGAAATAACCGAACTTTTAAAGAATTCAGGATTTCACTCAATAGAAATATATGGCGACTTCGATGGATCTCCATACAACAATGAAGCAAAAAGACTAGTGGCGGTAGCATGTAAGTAGGT
>SOIB01000074.1 GCA_004377355.1 Candidatus Stahliibacteriota bacterium
GTCTTCAACAGGTCTTTCACCTTTTTGAACTCTTTCTCTATATATTTTGCTTTTATTCATTATCTAATATTCCACAAATAGTCACACCAATAGGAGCATCTTGCTCCAAGCTAGGTCTAAAATTAGAGTGGGCATTACCACAAAAATAACAATGTGTATAGGTTTCCATTGTTACAGGTTTATTACCATAATATTTTAGCTTTTGTTCTGCTGATAACTTTTCATACATTAAGCCAAAGGATTTAATTTCTTTTTCAACTTCTTTTAAAGTCATAGTAAAATGAACTTTACCACATTTATTACAAGTTACTTCTTTCATTTTGCTACCTCACAAATAATAGAGTTATTACTAAAACGGGCGTTATACGAACCATTTTCATTACATTCAATATACATAACATTTTCAACATCAAAACCAATCATTTTTCCATTAACAATTACATAAAATTCAAACATTATAGTCTCCCGATTCAATATAAATATTATATCAAATATTAGCATATATGTCAATTAGTATTTTCCTTAATTGAATTCATAAAGCTATAGATTTTAGTATAACATTGCAGACAGCAATCATATTTACCACTTTTATAAGCTGGACCTACAGGTACTCCACGGTCTACTGAGTTTCCTGCTAGTTCTATATAATTTTGTTCTTTAAATACAGGCATACCACATAAATCACAGGTTATTACTAATTTTTCAGTTATTACTTTTCTCATTTTAGCTCCTCATAAGCTTCATCTACTACATTAAATAAGTTTGAGTCATTTGCAATAGGTGACTTACCTACATCACTGGTATCATATTGGTAAATAAAGTATAAATGTATTTCTTGGTCATAAAATAATTCACAATCCATAACTTTTATTAACCATTCTAATTTTTCTAAAAAATCCATTATTTATTTCCTTTAAAGTATTCATAAGCCACATTACAAACTAAGCGGCGTATCATTGTAGCCTCGTATTCATAAAAACCTTTATCATTACTAGGCATATCATAAAGTTCGTATAAATAAATATCACTATCCCAAACCGTTGCATATCTACCATCTCCCGTTGAATCTACATAAATGGAGATTCCACACTTAACCATTATCTCAACCATTTGGTCGTTGTTTGTGATGGAGCTATATACACCAGCCCAAACCCCGTCTTTATAGTAATTAAGAATTTTTTCTTTAGTTCTGTAATGCTTATCAATAGTAGTTTGATACCCCATCCCTTCTGCAATAACTTTTAAATGTTCCGGTTTCATATATTTTCCTTTCTAATAGTTAATTAACTAAAAGTTATTAAACTATCATCTTCGTGATAATAGCCTAAGTCCCATAACTCATTAAGTTCATAAGCATCAAAGTCTTCAATATTACCTACATACATAGTATCATGCTCAAAAGAGTAATCAGACTTAGGATTCTTAGCAAATATAATATTTAAGCCTTTTATAAAATTATTCATCTTCATACTCAGATTCTATAATAGAACTATGAATATATCCATATCTCCCAATAGACTCTTTATGTTCTTCTGCAGCATCAAAGTTGTTGTAAACTCCAACAACAGAATCCCACCCTAATTCAGTATTTAATACAACATAATATTCAACTCATTTGACATCTATAATTACCTCTACACTCTCCTTAACAGGATTCCACTTAACAATTTCTTCTATCTTCTCCCAAGTAGAGCTATCAGGAACCACAGGTTCCAATTGCTCAAATAGGGGAGTTGCAAAAGTACCATCAGCTAGTACAACTTCACAATCATAATACGCACCAGCATATTCATCAATCCCACCATTTAAATTATGGATAGTCACAATAATACCTACTTTCCAAGTACTATCAAGACCATCTCTTACATACTTAACACGAGCTTTATCACCAATTTTAAACTTCATTTATTCTTCCTCATATTCCCATAATACAGCATTACAATAATTATGTACAGCTCCAATAGTTAATCCGGTTTCATGATTGTGATGTAAATGAACTGGATGATTAAAAAAAACCCGTTTGGATATAAATTTCTATTTATTTTCTTATTTGTTATATAAGTTGCTGGTTCTCCCAGTAAGGGAGCATTGCAATAGAAGCACATACCTTTCTGTATTTTTATGTATTCTTCTCTAACTTTCCACCTTTCAGTGT
>SOIB01000042.1 GCA_004377355.1 Candidatus Stahliibacteriota bacterium
CTTTATCTCTAAAGCTCGTTCTAAGATTATCACTGAGGAGGAGATCAGGGGTGCAGTAGATCCAAGCGAGGTAAAGGTATGTCCCTTTCAATGGTGATTCCTCTTTATAATGAGGAGAAGAATATCAGAAAAGTAGTAATTGGTCTTTCCCACACTTTTGAGAGAAGTTCTATTGATTATGAGCTAATTCTGGTTAACAACGGTTCAACCGATAAAACTCCTCAGATATTAGAGAGTCTAGCCAGAAAAAGACCAGATACAATAAAGGTTGTTCATATCTCAGTTAACCAGGGTTACGGATGGGGAGTCATTAGCGGTCTGAAAAGAGTTTCTCAAGAATATGTAGGATTTATGGGGGGTGATGGCCAGATGGAACCATCAGATGTATTAAGAGTTTATTCTAAATTAATAGATGAGAATTTGGATCTTTGCCAGGTAAAACGGGTACTCAGGAAAGATGGACCAATAAGGGAGTTCATTTCCTATTGCTACAATTTTATTTTTCGATTTTTGTTTTCCTGGAAGGTGAAAGATGTTAATGCAACTCCTAAGATAATGAGGAGGGAAATCTACGAGAAATTGGATTTGGTATCACAGGACTGGTTTCTTGATGCAGAAGTGGTAATTAAGTGTACAAAGATGAGGTGCAAGGTTGGAGAGGTGTCCGCTATTTTTCATAAGAGAGAAACAGGGGAATCCGGGGTTAACTTCTTTACCATTCTTGAGTTTGTTAAGAATATGATTAGATATAGAGTTCGGCCATTTGAATCCGGACATTGAAAATGTTCCAAAAATCTTAGTAATGACTTTACCAGAGGGAAGATAGAATGAAGAGTATTAAAGTTGTGATTCTTTGTGGAGGGAGAGGAATGAGACTCTACGAGGAAACGGAGTATAGACCCAAGCCGCTCATTGAAATTGGTAGAAAGCCGATGCTCTGGCATATAATGAAAATCTACTCGCATTATGGCTATAAAGACTTCATTTTATGTTCGGGATACAAGGGAGAGATGATCAAGGACTATTTTCTCAATTTCGAAGTGCTGAATAGTGATTTTACCGTGGAATTAGGAAAGGAGAAGAAGATTAAACTGCATAACCCACCTCCGGATGAGAATTGGAGGGTAACTGTTGCAGATACAGGTTTGAACGTTATGACCGGAGCACGAATAAAACGCATAGAAAAATATATTGAGGATGATTTATTTATGCTTACCTATGGTGATGGCGTTGCAGACATCAATATTAACAAACTGGTTAAGTTTCACCTGGCCCATGGGAGAATAGGGACAGTTACCGGGGTTCATTCTCTATCAAGATTTGGAGAACTTTCAGTGGATGGTGAATTGGTGAAGGAGTTTACCGAGAAACCTCATATTAAGGAAGGCTACATAAATGGAGGATTCTTTGTTTTCAATAAAGGCATATTCAAATATGTTGCCGATGAAGACGATTGCACTTTTGAAAGGGAGCCGCTTCAGAATTTAGCTAAAGATGGAGAGCTTGCAGTATTCCCTCATGAAGGTTATTGGCAGTGCATGGACACTTATAGAGACCTGCAAGCATTGAATAAACAGTGGGAGAGTGGTAAAGCTCCATGGAAAATTTGGCAGGGAGAGGCTAAAAATGGGAAACAATTTTTGGAAGGATAAAAATGTTTTTGTTACTGGCTGCACCGGTTTTTTAGGTTCGTGGTTAACCAGGGCCTTGGTGGAAAGAGGTGCCAATGTAGTGGGTTTGATAAGAGATCTGGTTCCTAGGTCCAATCTCAACTGGTCAGGCTTCAAAGATAGAATTAATGTTGTTCGTGGAGAACTTGAGGACTACTTCACCCTAGAGCGTATTTTGAATGAGTATGAGATAGATACAGTATTTCATCTGGGTGCTCAGGCCATTGTCAGTATTGCCAATAGAGGTTCTTTAAGTACATTCGAGGCAAATATTAAAGGGACCTGGAATTTACTGGAGGCCTGTCGAAGAATATCTACTGTTCGCAGAATAGTAATTGCATCCAGCGATAAGGCTTACGGAGAACATAAGAAGCTGCCTTATGATGAAAAAACTCCCTTGCAAGGTTCGCATCCCTACGATGTATCAAAAAGCTGCGCAGATTTGATTTCCCAGGCCTATTACAAAACGTA
>SOIB01000171.1 GCA_004377355.1 Candidatus Stahliibacteriota bacterium
GGGGTTAATCGCTCTCATCATGAGTTTCGAGGACTTCAATAAGGTTCTGAAAGTATTCTATTTTCTCTGTTGCATTAAGGTGCTTTGCACATTTGAGACCATCTTCTAGAATTTTGATAGCACCATTTATATCTTCTCCCATCATCTCTGCACTTTTTAAATATACTTCCATTCCTTCCTCTTTATGCATCTGGCAGTATATCCTGGCTTTAATAATAAGTAGTTCTGTCTTCTTCTTTCCGGATAATTTATTTATTCCTTGATCTACAATACTTATAGCTTCTTCAAGGGAGCCTTCCCGTAAATATGTTCTACTTAGTAAAAGATAAGCACTTCCAAAATATTTGGAATCAGGAAATTTATCTATAATTTGTGCAAGTGGTATCCTTGCCTCCCTGAATAATCCAAGTTCAAAATATATAGAGCCAATTTGATATAGTGCATAAGGTTGAAGAGAGAATGAGGAAATTTCTCTGTAATGGGCAATTGCATTCTCAAGTTCCTCCATATTATAATATATTTCAGCTAATTCAAAGTGAATTTCTTCCCTTTTTTCGTCTTTCCGGTGAAGTGCTTCTTCAAGCAATTTAATTGATTTTTCTGTTTGCCCCATAGCCAGGTATACCTTGCCCAGTGAAAAAATAGCTTCATCAACTTCTTCATAACCTGGATAATCATTAATGACTTTTCTAAAATAATAGACTGCCCTTTCATACCTTGCAGCTGCTTTATAATAATCTCCCACCCTGAGTAATAGAGAAGGAGTACGGGGACTTTCCGGATATAATCGAATAAATTCTTTCAGCATGTTTAACCGTGTTGGATATTTACCCATTTTCCATTTGATTTCTTCAATTCTGTATCGCACTTCATCAATTAATCCTTCAGAAATATCTTCTAATTCAAGAATTGAGGAATAATAATGAAGCGCAACTCTAAACTCATTTTTTTGAGTATAAATTGTAGCTAAATACTCATACGAATATGAAATCCACCTTGAGTTAGGATATTCAGAAACAAGAAGCATAAACCAAGTGGTAGCTTCGTCGAGATGATTTAGTAGAAGATGTATCTTTCCGAGGAGTAAATAAGTATCGTCAATAAGAGGTGAGTCAGGATATTCTTTGACAATTTTTTCGAAATAGTCAATACTTTCTGTCTTTCCTTGTTTTAACAATGATCGTGCGATGCGATATAATGCAAACTGTCTTAATTCACCTTCTTTGTATATATCAAGAAATTTCTGGAATAGGTCTACACTCTCTCTATATTTTTCTAATCTGTATTTACACCAGGCTGCTCCATATAGTGAGTGAATTCTATATGGAGAATTTGTATCAGAAAGAAATAAATCCATTGCTAAATCTAAACTATCCTTCTCATAGAGAACTTCGGCTTTAAGATATATAGCAAGAGGAGAGATAATAGAATAATTTTTCTGAAATGATAATAGACTATCTACTTTTCCCAACCAATACTCTGATGCTATAATACATACACCTGTGTAATCATAAGGCTTTTCTTTATAAGATTCTAGAAACAGATTTAATGCTTCTTTGTATTTTCCACTTTTATATGCAAGGTATCCTTCTCCAAGATGTCTTTGCCAGAAAGGGAGTTCTAAACTTCTTATTAAATTCTTTATGCTAATTGTGTCACTTTCATAAAAGACAAGATAGAAACGAAGTGAATCAGGTATAATTTTAATAGTCAATAGTGTATCTTTTTTAAGGGGTGAAAATTCAATCATTTGCTGTAGAAAGTATGTATATTTCCATTTGTTAATCTTTTTAAAGTGTAAGATTGCAGTTTCTTTATCTCCAAGTAGGTAGTATATAACGCCCTTCAGGTATCGGGATTCATCTATTCTTCCATAATTTTCTGCCAGATTTGCTTCCCTTAACGCTTCTTCTAAGTTATTTAACCTGATATTTATAATTGAAAGATTTAGATATGTTTCTCCTTTGTCTAAGTAAAAAGGTTCTAATCTTAAAGGAATAAGATAAGAATCTCTTAACTTATTGAGTTCAGTTTGAGGGTGGTTTTGGAATAAAAGAAGGAAGATAATTCCTATCAATAGGCTCCTCTTCCTGATATTACCGCTGGTATAGTTTTGAACAATATGACAATATCAAGAGTTGGCGACCAACTGTCAATATATTCAAGGTCAAGTTTCATCCATTCTTCAAAGCCTATTTCACTACGACCACTGATTTGCCATAGACATGTAAGTCCGGGTTTCATTGAGAGTCTCCTTCGTTCCCATCCTTCATATTTATTTACTTCTTCGGGTAATGGAGGTCTTGGACCAACTAATGACATTTCACCCTTTAGAACATTTAGAAGTTGAGGAAGTTCATCAAGGCTAAATCGACGAAGTATTCTTCCCACCTTTGTAATTCTTGGGTCATTCCTCATTTTAAATACTATCTTATCCATGACATTTTCACTTATCAGGGAGGGTTTTATTTCGTCTGCATTCTCAAACATTGTGCGAAACTTCAGCATCTCAAACCTTCTTCCATTTAGACCAGCTCGTTTGTGTTTATATATAATTGGTCCACGATATGTAAATTTGATAATTATAGATATCAATAGAAGTAGGGGAGAAAGACAAATTAATAGAATAAAAGCAATAATTCTATCAGTTGTGTACTTTAAAAAGAGTTGTATATATTGTTGTGGTGTTACATGAAATGTAACTATTGGTGAGGTGAAAGTGCTTTCAATACTAACAAAAGGAGAAATATCCTTAAATTCCTCCTTAAGATAGTATGAAACTGTTATTCCAAGGTTTTCACAAAATGAGATAAATGGTTTAAATCGGTTTTCGGTAATAATTACCCAATCTATAGGTTCATTTTTAAGTCTCTGAATCAGGGTCTTATCAGTATCTTCAAAAACATCTATAATTTCAATTTTGAAGAAGGCGTGTAAAGAGAAGAGCTCCTTTATCAATTTTGCTTCTTTCAATGAACCTAAAACAATCGTCCTGATAATATTATTTTTATTTTTTGAGATAAGTTCTCTGGAAAGTGACATTAGAAAAGCAGACATTACGAAGAATATAAAGATTACAACTCTGCTCTGCTTAAATAATTTGAAGTAGAATAAAAGAGCAATCGAGATTAATACAGCGATGAAGAGAGATATAATAGTTCTGGTATAGAACTTATATTTATTTACCGGGAAAGCCTCCAAAACTGAATTATTAAGGATTATTACAGGTATAAAAGTTATAAGAAAAACAGGAAATACACTTATATAATAAGAGAAATACCATTCTTCCACCTGGTAAAAAGAGACTTGAATATAACTTCTCAGGAAAACTGCAAGCCAATATGTAAAGATTATAATCAATATATCAAACAGTGTTATAAGCCACCTATTGAAACTTTGTCTCTGTTGAATCATTTCTCAATACGCTTTATAATTTCAAATCCAAAGAGTAATGATAATCTTAGAAAAAGAACTAAAAGTATCAGAAAAAGCAATATTGGGTTATATCCCATATGCTTTTTTATATAGTAGAACATTGAAATATTATGAATAAGCTTTGATTGGAATTCTTTCTTTTTAGTGCTTGACCCCAATTTGTGATAAAATATAGCCTCAGGATTATAGGCAATCTCATATCCCATATTTCGAAAGCGGAGACACAGATCAGTATCTTCAAGGTATAGAAAGAAACTTTCATCAAAACCACCGATCTTTTTAAATAGGTCGTTTCTTATTAGCATTACAGCACCTCTTACCCAATCCGGGAATTGAACCTTATTGTAATCCATGTCATAGAGCATATAGTCTCTCGATATTGGATTATTTGGAAATATTGACCTAAACAAAGAAGCTCTTCCAAATAGTGCTCGCAGGATTGTGGGGAATCGCCTACAGGAAAGCTGTAATGTACCATCTTGATTAAGTAATTTTCCAGTTACGATACCGACCTTTGAATGCTCTTCCATAAAGGATGTCAATCTATCAATAGATTCCCTGGTTATTATAACATCAGGGTTTAAGAATAGAATGTATGGCGAGTCTGTCTTTTTAGCAATCTGATTACACGCACTTCCCAAACCTTTATTATATCCGTTAAGCATAATCCTGACGCTCTCATTATTTAGTCCTTTAAGAAACTCCTGGCTTCCATCTGTTGAATTATTATCTACGACCCAAATAGTGTGACTAAGACTGGGTGGATTTTCAAAGATACTGAATAAACATTGTTCCAGGTCTTCTTTAGTATTGTAATTCACTATTCCTATGTTAAGTGTCATACTGCTTTAAATAATCTAATCAGTCCCAGTTTCCAGACAAGCCAGAATGCCTCCCAAATAATTCTTTTTGACATTTTGGAATCTCCGGATCTTCTTTCAAAAAATATAATAGGAAATTCTTTTATCCTGAATTTCTTAAAGTGTGTGTAAAAATGGACTTCTATTTGGAATCCATATCCATCCGCTTTTATTTTGTTAAAATCAATTGACTCCAATACTTTTCTTCTAAATCCCTTAAATCCACTTGTGAGATCGGAAATGGGAACTCCAGTAACAGTTTTTGCAAAAAGATTTGCACTATAGCTTAATATTAGTCTTGATATTGGCCAGTTTACAACATTAACACCATTTTTATATCTAGAGCCTATGACCAAATCGAAGCCTTCTTCCTTTAGATATTTCCTGAATATAGGAAGTTTGGAAGGGTCATGTGAGGAATCAGCATCCATCTCATAGATAAATTCGTAATTCTTTTTTAGTGCCCACATAAAACCCCTTATATATGCAGTTCCAAGCCCTGATTTATTCTCACGTTCTATAAGATGGACTCTTTTATTCTTCTTAGATAGTTTACGCACTATGTCTCCTGTGCCATCCGGTGAATTATCATCTACTATAAGGATATCAAATTCTTTACACTTTGATATAACTTCTTTAATAATATTTTCAATATTCTCTATCTCATTATATGTAGGTATGATTACGAGTGAATCGCACATTATCATTTCCTCAAAACAAGATTCAAAATTAATGTTAGTATTATTGATATTAAAATGCTTAAAGTGAAAGGAAAAAAGAAGATGAATTTTTTCCGTTCAAATACGATATTTCCAGGCAGTTTACCCAATAACGGAATTTTGCTAAATAGAATCGTTAGAATTCCTGTGATAATAAGAAAGAACCCTATTAAAATGAATGGAGATTCAATCTTCATAATTTTCCCTTTAAGATCAGTTCTCTAACTCCTTTGATATCATTATAATGCTCGCGATCCCTTTTATAAGGAGGTACTATATTTAAAACAGGTTTTAAGAATTGTTTTATACCCGGAGCAGTTTTCTCCAGACCCTTCATGCGTAATGCCTGGGTAGCTGTTATTAATTCTATTGCAATTACATAGGTAGCATTATCGACAACTTCAAGCAAAAATAAAGCACCATTCATTCCCATTGAGACATGATCTTCTTGATTGAGGGATGTTGGGATGGAATCAACTACAGATGGATATGCCAATGTTTTATTTCGCGATACAAGGGATGCAGCAGTGGTATGAGTTAACATATATCCTGAGTTTAAACCTGGACTTTTGGTCAGGAATGGTTCTAATCCTGTAATTTCAGGATCCATAAGATGAGCAGTTCTCCGTTCAGAAATGGAAGATAACTCTGCTAACGCAATCTTCATAAAATCAAGAGCAAACGCTATGGGTTCGCCATGGAAATTACCACCTGATAAGACCTTATCATTGATTAAAAGAGGATTATCAGTTACGGAATTCATCTCTGTTTCAATCACATTTTCACAAAAAGATATGACATCTCGTATTGCTCCATGAACTTGAGGGGAACATCTGAAGGAATATGGGTCCTGAACCCTGCGGGTTCTTTCAATTTTACTTCCTTTTAGTAAAGTGAGTATATTCTGAGCAGAATCTTTTTGTCCTTTATAAGGCCTTGCTTTCTGAATCCCTTGATGGAAGGGGTCCTTTCGCCCTCCAATACATTCAATGCTAGCTGCTGCAGTGTAATCTGCATAATTGATTAACTTTTTTATCCTGATTAGAGAAATAGCAGCAATGGAGGTCATAAATTGTGTTCCATTTATAAGAGATAGTCCTTCTTTCGCTTCCAGTTTTATGGGTTTTAATCCAATCTTTTTTAGTGCTTCATTACCTTTCATCTTCCTACCCTTATAATAAGCAAAACCTTTTCCTAAAAGGACTAAAGCTAAATGAGCTGATGGTGCAAGGTCCCCTGATGCTCCAACAGAGCCTTTTGATGGGACAGCTGGTATTATTTCATTCTTAATCATTGTGTGGAGCATTCTCACGATATATTCTCTAACTCCACTCATACCTTTTAGGAAGCAAACTAATCGAAGTAGCATTGCACCTTTTACTATCTCTAATGGGAGATCATCTCCTACTCCAGATGCATGACTGAGGATGAGATTCTGTTGAAGTTTATTTAACTCATTCTTTCCAATACTTGTATTTGCCAACTTTCCGAATCCAGTGTTAATTCCGTAATAAGCTTTACCTTCCTTAAGTAAGGTTTGTAAGAATTTGTTTGATTTCTGTACCTTTTTCCAATAAAAAGATGGTATTTCTATAGACTTTTTTCCAAGAACAAATTCCTCGAAATCCTCTATTTTTAATCGCTCTCCCAATTTCATACTCAAAATTATACAATTCCTCCCATATAAGTCAATAGTGATTGGGGGGGGGTAAGCATAACTAGTCGCTTCGCTCCATTGTAAAATTAGGATTTGGGATTTAGGGTTTAGGGGTTGGAAGTTTTAATATATTAAACCACACTTTAGCATTTCTTTTATTAACCAAATCCCAATCCCAAAATCCTAAACCCTAAATTATGACGCAGATACACGCAGATTGTCACAGATGAAAAAATAATCCCTAAGACCTAACA
>SOIB01000159.1 GCA_004377355.1 Candidatus Stahliibacteriota bacterium
GAAGAGCTTGCTTATCTTCTTCAGTTCTCATGATCGGTGAGTTTCAAAGGGTGCTTATTGATCTTTTATCTAATACCACCTGACGGAGCATCCCTCAATCAGCGTAAGAGTTGGGGACATAAGATAATAAGTTGACAGGGGAAGGTGAGCGTGGCAAACGGTATGCATGCCAAGAAAATCACGCATAGATGCCCTAGGGGCTCTTCAGCATGTCATCGGTCGAGGAATTAATCGCCAAGAGATTTTTTCGGACAAAGCTGATTACAAGGATTTTTTAAATCGGCTTGGAGAAATATTGTCAGAGAGCAATACGTCTTGCTATGCATGGGCATTAATACCGAATCATTTCATCTGTTATTGAGAACGGGAAATGTCCCGGTCTACAGGGTTATGCAGAGGCTTTTACGGTTTTATGTTGGGTGTTAGGCAGTTTTTCCCCCGTAGTAATATGCCCTTATAAATTTAGCTATAATCTCTCGCTGTTTGTTATATGGTTTTACGAATCGGATTCCGGTAAGCGCACCATTGGGGTCCAATTTCCTGGAATGAATTACCTCTCCTCCTATCTTTATCGTACTACCTTCAAGGTCAATGGTTACAATTAGGATATTTTTTGAATTAATCAATTTAGGGGTTTCCATAAGAACCCCACCTTGACTTATGTTCAAAATGTGCAAGACCTTTCCCTTCCCCTCTTCAATTTTTTGATGTTTATCATCTAAACAAACATAATCCACACTCCTGGATATATTGATCCTCGGATATTTCCTTTTATCTGTTTCTGGCACCTTATCCTCTCCTTTTGGTCGTTTTACTTAAGATTAAATGGTTTGGCAGCATCTACTTTTAACGCATCTCAGGTTCATATTCAAATATTTGAATACTGCTATGCTTCGGCAAATATCAAGTCCTGATAAAATAGACTCGCCCCAGCTTTTATCCTAACTTTGATAAACTTTCCCTTAATTAACCCTCTTCAGCCTGATACGCCACAACTCGATTATTGAAAAATGTGGGTATAAGCAAGATATGTTTGCTTTCAATATATTCAATATCAGCGGAATTTATCTTTTGGTTTGTCGTGTCCATAAGAACGGTCACTTTACCGGAGGATGTGACATAAGATGTCTTGCCTCTCCAATCTGAGATGAAATAATTTCCTTTCCCATCTGACTGGACCCCGTCGATACCGGAACCAATCTTTGCAATAATGCTAATTTCTTTAGTAATTAGACTTATTGCCTTTAAAGAGCCGTCACCAGAGTTGCCTAATATCAATTTGTCTTTCTCTGCATAGAGACCATTTGGTCTACTGACCTCAGGGCCTTTCAGCCACACCACCATCTTCTTTTGAACGAGCTTATATATGACGCTGTTTTTGGGAGACATGTCCGAAACATAGACATTTCCGTCTTTATCGATGGTAACATCATTTAAAAACCCGGCACCAGCTGCAGGGTATCTAGACAAAATCCTTCCGGTTTTTAAATCTATCTCTACCAACTCGTCGATATCGGTTACATAAAGACTATCTCGATAGATACCTGAACCTTTAGGTGCATTTAACCCGGTTGCCCATTTCAATACCAATATCTCACCGCTTAGGGAAACTTTCGAGATAAAACCCTCGCCGTTTTTTTCTGTGGGTTTCCCATTAATATTCGAAACATAGATGATATCTTCAGATGGATTGTATAGGACAGATTCGGGAATCCTCAAGTCCGCTTTTGTTTCCCATAGTTTCGTTAATTTACATTTTTGAAATCCACCAGGATCTGCCATTAAATTTTTTTTAGCAAAAAACAGAATTAAAAAACTGCAAATAAAAGCAACAGTGATAATAAGTATTTTTTTCATGATTCACTCCATTCTGCAAAAAAAGTTCATGCAAAAAGGTTTCTAACTGGAATAATGAAATACACTAAAGGGTTGTCATCAAAAAAAATCAGCTTGATCGTACCGATATCACACTGAACAGGTAGCAGGTAGATAGTAGTGGAGAAACAATCGTTGGACAGATTTACCTTTAATAGATAGGTGAGGATAATTAATTTTGCAACAAAAATTTTATTTCTATTTCTCACACCGTTGGAATAGGCTCTGTGCCCGTCCGGTTTTTCAAAGA
>SOIB01000087.1 GCA_004377355.1 Candidatus Stahliibacteriota bacterium
TGAGTTATTTTAATTTTCAAATTTGCAATTTGCATTTCTTGCCCCGTTAGATATGGAATTATTTAATGGGGTGATATTCTGCAATGGAGCAAAGCGACTAATCTGTGTGAATTTGCTGTTAAATCGAACGTTTTATGCTGTATGGGCAGGTGGGCTGATAATTCCGATTTTACCTGTGGGTTCTTTTGCCTCTTCAAACTTACCGAATTTTTTCTCATAATTGTCAACAGAATTTTGTAAGGCTTTAATTATACGTTTTATATGACCCGGGCTTATAATAACACGCGATGTAACAGAACCAGCTGGTGGAGCTACCAACATAAAATCCATGATAAACTCTTCCTTTGTAAACGCTAGAGCCATGTTATTTGCATATGCTCCGCCCTGCAAATTTTCAGGGAATCTAATTTTAATTTCTTTAGGTTTCTCAGACATTTAACCTCCATTTTATGCGAAGCATAGAAGATAATTATTACAAGTCAATAGTCTATAGTCATTAGTCGTTAGTCAAGTGTAGGGTTAAATTAAAAGTGATTTCAAAATATAATCATTTGTCTTCAATAAAAATTAATATTAAGATTTTATTGTTTATGATATAATAATAATTTTATAGACTTGAGACTGTAGACTAAAGACTCGCGACTAGTTTTATCCGACTTCGACCCGGTCGCCCCCTTTCTCTCTTGCAACATTCATAGCTTTATCCGCGCGTTCCAGCAAAAAGATTAGATTTTGGGTATCCTTTTTTAAATTTGCCACTCCAAGACTTATAGTTATTGTTGCAGGACCTATGTCAGAGGGAATAGGTGTCTCTACGACATGCTGTCTTATGCGCTCAGCCATCTTTTCAGCAGCCTTCAATTTAGCTTCTGGCAGTAGGAGTAAAAACTCTCCATCCCCATAGCGTCCAAAAATATCAACGAATCTGACGTTTTTTCTGCAGTAATCTGCCACTGCACCCAAAGCTTTGTCAACAATGCCTTCACCATATATCTCATTTAGCTTTTCAAGGTTATCAAGACTCAACATTACAAGGGATAGAGGTCGTTTATACCTTTGAGCCCGTGTAAAATCATGTTCTGCCAGAACAAGAAAATAACGTATGTCGTGTAACCCAGTTAAATCATCAAAAACTGACTCTTCACATTCATCGACCCTTTCACGTAATTCCTTTAGCTCTTCTATGAGCTGCTTTTTTGTTTTAGTTTCATTCCTTGTCATCTGCTATATTATAAGAATAATGGAAGTATTGAGTTAAGTCAAGGGGTGTTGAGTTCTGAGTTCATTGAGTTTATATGTTTCGGAGTTAATTTTAGGATTATGGATTAGAGATTGCTTTGTTTGAGTCGAGCAAGTGGTCGAACTCGCAATGACAGACTGGGAGGGGGATTGTTTCCTAGGAGTTGAGAAGATAAGGGCAAGACATGTCTTGCCCTTACATGCAATAACATTACTTGTGCAAATGTGCTCTCGTGCATTATTATTTCTAATTCAGTAATCGCTCTTCACCAATAAGGCTTTACAGATCACTTGTATTCTGTCTACCTATTTTTTAACGTATTTATCAAGAAAGTCGACCATCCTTCTATACATTATTAATCTATTAGATAGCTTCCCGACACCATGACCCTCATCTGGAAATATGAGGGTTTCTACAATACCTCCATTACTCTCTATAGCCTTTGCAATCTGTCTTGCCTCAGAAACAGGGACTCTGGGATCATTTTCACCATGTATGATCAGAAGAGGTGCTTTTATATTTTCTGCATGAGTTAGTGGTGAAATTTCTGTTAGGAATTCCATATCTGTTAAAGGACCATATTCTGCTTCCCTGAGTACTCTTCTATAAGGTTTAGTATTCTCTAAAAAAGTTACGAAATTAGCTATGCCCACCACATCGATACCAGCAGCAAAGAGATGCGGATAAGATGTCAAGGCAGCCAATGTCATATATCCACCATAGCTTGCACCTTTTATAGCAAGCATTGTAGAATCTGTGAGACCTTTTTCAATAAGCCATCTTGTAGCATATTCAATATCCTTCACAGAATCCGTTCGTTTTTTGTAGTCGTCAAGTTTAATGTATTCTTTACCGTATCCTGAGCTTCCCCTTATATTAGGAGATAGAATTCCATATCCGTTTCGTAACAAATATTGAAAGTGCCTTATAAAACCTGGTCGAAACTGGGACTCTGGACCTCCGTGTGCATGTATAACAAAGGGAAGTTTCCCTCCTTCATAACCAGATGGTAAATAGAGGAAAGCAGATATTTCAAGACCGTCAAACGAATTATATCTTATTAACTCTGGGTCAATAAAACTCGATGGATCAACACCTGCATAAGTGCTATGAGTCACCTTAATTAGCTTTTTGTTATGCCAATCCCATATCCAGGCATCTTGAGTTTTACTGGGGTTTGAAAATGCAAAACAAACAATCCCATCATTAGAGAATGTCGGACTTGTAACGATTCCATCAATACTGGGAGTAGCCAGAAATTTCTGAGTTTCAAGGTCATATAGTTTCAGACGACCATAGCCTTCTTCGTTTACTATCCATGCAAGATACTCACCGGTTGGAGCGAGAAAGAGTTCCTCAATATCCCAATTGCCCTCTTTCTCAATAACAAAACTAATCTTCTTTGTGTTTACATCCAGACGTGCCAATTTAATTCTTTCATGCTCATAATTGGTTAACATGTAGATGGAATTTGTATCTGTAGTGAAGTATGTATCATAAAAAAGAACATCACCTTTGTGTGGTGTGAGTAAGGTTGACTTTTTATCTTTCATATCCAGCAGATAGAGTTCTCTATTAGTATTGGAAATTAAATGATTTACAAGAATGCATCTACCATCAGCTGACCAATCAGCGACGTAGTTATATCCTTCTTTATCAAATTTTAGTTCCTTATTCTTAGTTTTAATATCCATCACATAAATATAGAAATCACGCCCATTCACTTCATTGCTTCTAAAAGCAATCCTGGAACCATCTGGCGACCAGACAGGTGAGCCAAATTTCGCTCCTTCCACATCAGTTAGTTGGGTAATCTTACCAGTTGATGTTTCAACAAGATATAGTTGCGCTTGCTCACTACCACCTTTACTCAATCCAACTACAGCTAAATTAAAATCAGGTGATAGCGAGTAGAAATCGATTCCATCCTCAAAAAAAGTTAACTGAAATGGCCATCCGCCATCAGTATCTACGCGATATAATTGAGTAACACCGGTAAGCCATGTGGTAAAATAGACTATTTTACCATCGCCAGATATTTGAGGATAGCTAATTGCACCTATTTGCATATACGTTTCAATGTCAGGAATAAACAATGAATCCTCTGCATAAAGAGGTTCAGAAATAAAACTATAAATTAATAAGACAAAAATAATCAGAATGAATTGCTTAAAAAATAGAAATTGAGATGATTTTGAGTTCATTATTATCCCCTTGTTTTATAAGGTTTATAATTCACTATTTTTTTAATTTTTGATATTCTCATAAAAAATCATTAAACAAAATAAGATTTAAGTCAAGGGGGGTGGGATAGCCAATTTGTTCAGGGTACTGAGTTCTGAGTGCAGAGTTTTAAGTTCTAGGTCTTGTATTTATATAAGAACAAAGACTCGAAATTAAACTAATGAATCAATAGTTATAACTGTTATAATAACTCTTTAATAGTAGAACTCTAGTATTTGTTCATACTTGTTTCTAAGTACGGATTATTCGTTACCGCCCTTAATAAGGTTAAGGTAACTTCTTAACTATCTCTACAAATTCTTCCGTTGTGAACGCCTTGAGCGTCGTCGTCCTTACGTTCCCACCGGCGCCAAGAGCCAGCAAGAAAGCTGTAATAACCTCGTCACTGGGAGCTTCTGAGATTCCCACATAGTCATACTCTCCCATTACTGAGTAGAAGCCTACCAATTTGCCTCCCATCGCTTCAAGTCCTTTAATGCCTTGCTCAATCCGCTGTGGTGTGTCTTTAATATTTTTGATCCCCTGGTCTGTCAATTTAAACAAACTAATATATGTTGGCATTGTATTCCCTCCTTTTTTGATTGTTTTTAAAAATTATATAATCAATGACCACCAATTAAAACTACTTTTCCAATCCTCTTCTGCCACGGTGATTCAAGGGTATAGAAATAGACACCCCCCACATTTGGGACCCATGGAATCTCATAATATCCAGCAGATTTCATTCCTGAGTATAGAATATCGATTAATCTACCAGTAATATCGCTAATTCGCAGGCTAATTACTGCATTCTTAGGTAAAGCTAAGGCAAACGTTACTTTATCTCTGCTTAAACAATTCTTTATACATAAAGAGAAGGATTCAGGAATTTCATCACTCTCTGATATTCCCGATATTGAATTTGCGATAAACCAGTAATAATTGGATGGTGCACCTCGCGGTTCTGTTGATTCATTCTCCGTTTTTTCAATATCTTTTGCAATAATGTAGTATTTAACAGTATCGTTCATTATATAAGATTGAGTTATCTCTGCATAATACCGTCCATCACCCGAATCAGCCATTTCAAGAGATACCCAGAGTGGGTCGTTATTATGCTTAAAGTATAGTAGAACTTTATCAATGACATCAATGTTTTTAATCTTTGTATGAATTGGGAAGGGGCCAGTAAAATTTGTGTCACTCCATATAGTTGTTGCTTCAATTAAGGAAGGAGAAACATCCACTAAAACAGTTCGGATTTCATTGGATTGCCTTGAATTACCAAAACTATCGTAGGTAATAACGTACCAATCATTATATCCCTCGCAGAGGTCATAATTTATTGTCCAGGACGTATCTAAACATGTATGTCTCAAGGTATCATTTATGTAAATTTCATAATTATTCAGTCCTTCCTGCGAATTTAAGGAAGACTCCCAGATAAACGTTGGTCTTTGTACTTCAACATGGGCTGAATCTGAAGGTAATAAAAGACTAAAAGGTTCTTCGGAAATGTAAGGTTTAGACCTTCTGGTTACAGGTATTGAATCACCTGTTGTTATTCTTTTAAGGATTAACGGGTTTATAACAGCATATTCTAAAGTATCAGATAAATGTACCTCGGAAGATATGGTATCATTTCCCTCATTATTAATTTGTTTATCCACAGATTCTTGCCCAATAACAGAAAAGTTAGTCAATAGCAGAATAAATATTATAAAGTAAAATACATTTTTTATATTTTTCCTCACCCAGTAAATAAAAAATGTAATTGATTTTCTGAATTTTTTTAATTTAGCGCCATCTTTATTTAAACATCTAGATAATGTGAACATTTCATAACCCACTTTCACCGTAGAAAAGCACTTAGTAGCATATAAAAAAATTTATTTATGTCAAGGGGAAAATTTTCTAAATATTGATTTTTTTGTTGTGTATTGGTGATTATGCGAGGGATTTTGGGATTAGGAATTGGGAAATTGACAGAAGATCGATAAACAAGGATGAAAAACATGAAATTAGTGTCATACATCAGGTCTTAGATTTCATCATAAGGATTAAAGAATAAGTGTAAGAACAGTTAGAGCCCCGAAGTTTTTCAGGGCTCTATTCAATATATTAGATCACTGCGATAACACTATATTAAATCGCTATTACCTTCATTAAAATAGAAAGTAAATCCCTATATTAACTGCCTGAGCTATTATGGTATACTCTACATCATCTACTTCGCGGTCTCCCGATGTATATTCATAGACAAAGTCAAAGTGTAAGTTTTCCCACTCATAACCTGCACCGAGAGTCATAGCTCTCCTGCTCACATCATTAATGCTCGTTAAACTAATCTGTTCATCAGGAGCTGGTGATTCATCATAGTAAAAACCAGCCCTTAGAGCTATCACATCATTTGGTTTAAACTCTCCACCAATACGATAACGGTTACTCACATTCCAACCCCAGTCGATATCTAAATCACTTAATCCTACACCTTCTGTCTCATAATCTATAACAGTTTTCCATGTTGACCAGTCAGTCCTTTGCCAATCAGTTGAAATGAGTAGATTGGGTAACAGTCTATATGCCAGTCCTATACCATAAGTGGCAGGATGATGAAATTCCATATTATAGTTACTTGTCTCGGCTGGAGGCGCTAAAGTATGGCTATACTCTCCGGTACCATCCAGATTGATATTGCTTCCTGTTCGATAAACTGCACCTATATTTAAAACTGGTAAAGGTTTATATAACAATCCGAAAACTACTTCAAATCCCCAACCACTCCCTTCCATTTTATGAAGAAAATCATAATCAGAAGGCATAGCTGTTGCTGTGTATGATTTTGTAGCTTCGTATTCATTCTTTATGTATAAAAGATTCAATCCAACCCCAAATGATAATTCGGTAACTATTTCCTTTGCTACTGAAAAATTACCAGTCTTAAGGTACATACTTGTGTAGTAAGTAGCATTTATTTCTGCATTGGTTATATCAAGGACATTATCTTCCCAGTCAACCCAATTTCCTACTGGAATATAAAAACCAGTTCCAATTTTGAAACCATAGAGATCAAAAAACCCCCCTATAAAGGGTTGATAAAAAGTACCGGTAACTTCGGTTTCATCAAAACTGCTAGGTTCAACTAAATACCCGTATATATTAACAAATACATCTCCCTGCTCAACACTCATATCTGCGGGGTCAAGATTTGCAATAGAGTTTCCATCCACAATCTTAATTCTGGGGATTAAAAACTCAGCACCTAATCCATTCCCCTCAATCTGGGTTAAACCGGCAGGGTTCCAATAAGGTGCAGTCCAATCATCAGCCACAGCCATAAAAGCTCCACCCATTCCAGCTGCTCTTGGTCCAAGACCACCAAATTCATAGGCACCTGCAAGAACACACGC
>SOIB01000034.1 GCA_004377355.1 Candidatus Stahliibacteriota bacterium
CCACTTTCCTGCCCTTCTCTCGAGAATACCCTCTTCCAATAAATATAATAACGTCTGTGTTGTAAATAATGGAATCCCATCTGTCCTCTCAACCATAAATGAGGTCAACCTATCCCTATTTTCTACATCTGGAAAATTCCTATCAATGATAGAACCTATCTCATCTTCACTTAAAGGAGAAAGAGAAAGGACAGTTGTAATATCTGATAGTTCTTTTATCTCATCAGGTTCTTTCTCAGTTGTTATCAATATAATAATTGGATGGAAGCGAATAGTTTTTGCTTTTTGCCTTAAAATCAATATAAGGTCTTTATAATACTCTGGCTGGTCAATTATTAAAACCTGAGGTGTATCGGGGAATGTTTCTTCTTCAATTAAATAATGGATTTCTCTGAAGGAAAGTTCTTTGACTTGCAAACCTTTAATGAGTGCTTGAATACGAGCACGATTTATAAACTGTGTCCTACCCATTCCAACATCCCCTACAATCCATATTATATTTGGTTCTGGTAATCTATTAACTTTCTCCTCAAAAAACTTCAGTTCTTTCTCTCTGCCGACAAATACAGGGAGAAGAGTGGTCTTTTTAGTTACTCCTTCCAGGACTATCTCAAGATGTTCCAAGACTTCAGGGATTGTCTTTAATCTTAAATCCAGTCTTCTTGATGTCATTCTCAGGATAAGCTGATTTATATCATCCGGGATAGAGGGGTTTAAATCGGACGGAGGGGCAATATCTTTGTTCAATTTTCCTTCGATTATTTCCTGCAGACTTCCAGAAAATGGTCTTTTACCTGTGACTATCTCATAAAGAATTATACCGAGAGAGTAAACATCAGAGGCTTCAGCAGGTTCTCCCATTATTGCTTCAGGTGCTGCATACAGTGGGGTTATAAGGTCAGGGTCATACCCGGGGTCTATTATCTTAATATTGTTATCCTCACTTACGTATATGTGAGTAGGTTTTAAATCTCCATGAATTATCCCTCGTGAATGAATATTAGAAAGTCCCTCCAGTATATTTATAATTATAACTCTGAGTTGCTCAAAATCTTTCTTCTTTTTGGGCGGTCTGGTATAGATTTTGTCTAAAGGAGTGCCTGTAACTTTCTCCATAGAATAACCATATTTATCTCCTACCTCTATCCACTTGAAGACTGAGATAGATTGAGGATCATCAAGTTCTCTAAGGAGTTCAAATTGACCCCGAAGAAGTTCCCTATTAGATTTATCTCCTAACTTATATATGACCCCATCTTTCTCGAAGATTTTTGCATATCTTCCTTCATAGAGTAACTGGAGTTCATCAATCTTCATTTTTTATCTCTCGTAAAGAAGTAAATGGGTAGATGAGTAAATGGGTTGGTGTAGTCAGATTCATTCCAATTAAACTTAAATCTTTATATTTATTCACTCCTCTCTCCTCATCTTTTTAACTCATTTACCCATAAACAAAAATTCCAACCCTCAACTAATGACCTACGCCTCGAGACGTCTTATCTATCCCCAGTAGATCTCCCCTATTAAAGCTTTGAAGCCACCTTCTTTACCACTTCTTCTCCAACTCTATTCTTAGCTTCTACAGCCTGAGCGCCTATGTGTGGAGTCGAGATGAAATTATCCAGCTCCATAAGTTTTGAATCCCTGGGTGGCTCTTCTTCAAATACATCCATTGCAGCTCCCGCAATGACACCATTCTTTAAAGCATCATAAAGTTCAGCTTCATCTATTATTCCACCTCGAGCGCAGTTTATTAAATAGGCACTATCTTTCATCTTCTTCAGTTCCTCTTTTCCTATGATATGGTGAGTCTCGTCCGTGTGGGGAATGTGAAGAGATATAATATCAGACTGGGTCAGAAGACCATCAAGATCGGTTATCTCCACATCTATACCCTCCACCTTCTCAACATATGGGTCATAGCCCAAAACCCTGGTCCCAAAGGCAGATACCAATTCAGCAGTTCTTTTCCCTATCCTACCCATTCCTATTATACCCACTGTTTTACCTCCCAATTCACGACCAACTAGTTCTTTCTTTATCCATTCCCCGCTCTTCATACTGGAGGTTCCCCTGGGTATATGTCGGAGTAAAGCAAGCATGTGTCCAACAGCCAATTCTGCGACACCATTAGTAGATGCTTCAGGAGTGTTCATAACATCTATCCCCTTCTCATTTGCATAATCTACGTCAATATTATCAAGACCTACTCCTGCTCTTACAATAAACTTGAGATTCCCTCCCGCCCTGTCTATAACATCCTTTCTTACCTTTGTTCTACTCCTCACAATAATTCCATCATAATTTGCTATTTCGTTCATTAACTCATCCTTCTCAATGGATGTTTTTTCAACAACTTCTATTCCAAGTTCCTTTAATCCCTTCACAGCTGCTGATGAAATAGAATCAGCGATAATGACTTTCATAAAGCCTCCTTTTTAAAGTGGGTATAGCAATGCGATTAAGGTTTTCTACCTTTGTGCCTTTTGTATAGATGTAAAAATACAGACCTATAGTACAGGACACCAAACCTCCTCTATGGTATCACCATCTATATTCTATGTTTTAATTATTTATAGCGTATAAGTATAATATATTTTTCTTTAAATGTCAAGTTATTTTGTTATTTTTTATGAATACTTTAATTTACTAGATCGAGCAGAGTTGTTTTTATCCTCTTACCCTCAGATTCTGTTTCAAAGGATATATTAGCAATAGGGTTAATTGGAGTGAAATAAGAAATATCTTTTTCTTGTCCTGTAAAACTCGTGGAATTGACCCCAATTATTTGTCCATTTTTATTGATTACAGGACCTCCACTAAGTCCGGCTTCCAAGGTCATAGAAGTCTCAACACAGGGTCCTGGAAGAAGGTATGAATCCCTTCCGTTTGGATAATACTTTCTAACAATCCCATAAGCCCATTTAATCTCATTATTTATCTTTAAATCATAAATATTATATAAAATATTAGTATCTTTGGAATAGGCAAACGTAGAAACTTCCTCACCTTCATCTGGAATAACCATGCAAAGATGAAAATCTTCGGGCTCTATATGATTTCTCCTATTTTGATTGCTAATATTATCAAGAAGTCCAAGTGCAATGTCAGCCTTATCATGCAGAAGAATATTTCTAACAGTTAATATTAGAGGTTCTTTATTCTTTAAAAATAGAACACCAAACAGTTTTGGATTTTTTATTTTTCCCCGAAGGGTTAGGACGTGCTTTGCTGTAATAAAAATTCCATTATTTGAGATAATAAATGCTAAGCCTATAGGTTTACATAATTTCTTTTGTGGGTCGAGCCACCGGAATACTCGAAAAAGATTTTTACTAATCTTTTTTCCCGCTCAGTGCTTTAATATATTGGAGTCGTTCATACAATTCGGATTTATCGCTTTCCTCCTGACTCAGTATCCCTCGAAAATCACTCAAAGATTCAAAATTATGTCCCTTCATCCAATCTTCCATCTCCTTCTGCACTCGTCCAATCTGCTCCACTCCATTTTGATATAATACAGAGCAAATCTGAACGGCTTTAGCACCTGCAAGAATCATCTTTATCGCGTCAATCCCATTATGAACACCGGTTGAAGCTGCAAAATCACACTCTATTCGTCCGGAAAGTAGAGCAATCCATCGTAAGGGCAGGTTCATCTCCTTGGGAGAGCTTAATGGATTTCCTCCCACTAATTTAATACTATCAACATCGATGTCGAGTTGATAAAAACGGTTAAAGAGAACAAGTGCAGAGACACCCCGTCTGTATAACTCACGAGCCATTCTTGCAATAGAAGTGAAAAACGGTCCAATTTTTACTGCTATTGGTATATTTATGTGCCTCCTCACTCCCTCCACAATATCGTAATATTGCTTTTCTATTTCTTCGCTTACACGATTGGGATCACTGGGCATTACAGATATATTTAACTCAAGTGCATCTGCACCAGTATTCTCAATCTGCTTTGCATAATCCACCCACCATTTTGCTGATACGCAGTTAAGACTTGCAATCACAGGTATGGTAACTTTTTTCTTTACATCTTCTATTAGCTTTAAATAGTCGCTTGGTCCAAGAGACATACCCATACCCCTCACGTAGTCGAATGCTTCTGTATGCCCATTCAACCATATATGTTCCATGAGTTCTTTCGTATCTGCCTCTATTTGTTCCTCAAAAAGAGATTTCAGAACAACAGCACCAGCACCGGACTCAGCACACTTCTCCACCCCCTCAAGGGAATTTACAAGTCCACTACTTGCTACTATAAGGGGGTTACGTAAATCCATTCCCATGTATTTAGTAGAAAGTTCTACCATGATTTCCCTCCAATCTAATTTTATTACTTTTAGTCATAATTTTATCTTCTTTATATAAACCTATCATCTAAAAAGGGTTTCTAACCTATAAAGCATACAATACAGTCCAGTAAAACTAGTAATAAGAACAAAGTAACTGGGATTGAAGACTTCCAAAGTTAGAACTCCAATTACAGCACGCTGTCTCAATAATTGTCGCTGGATGTTTCTTTGTATTCTTCAATGCGATTCAATGGCGATGGAGCCTGTGTCCTTAATGCTGTTCGGACAGCTTCTTCGAGTTTCCGTAGAGCACTCCGGTTATACTCATGTATAAAAACATCACCTACAAAAATCATCGGGACCGTTGGTATTGTATTGTAAGCAGCTGCTAGCTGTCTTGCTAACTTTACATTAACCCCTTCACTGATATCATATTCTCTGATATTAACAGGATAATTCGATTTGATCCTCTGCTCTAAGAAAAGAGTCACACGTTCATAATTGGGACAGCCTTCCTCGTAGAAAAAAACGATTTCAGCGGGACGATATTCAAGGGTGTCCGGAATGCTAAATGGTGTTAATAATCGTCTTGGAAAAGAGACTAGTGCACATGGCTCATCGGGATCGCAAGTGCCGTAACGAACTATGTTATAAATTGCCACCGAGGAGAAGTAAAAACTGATAACCAATAATATAACAAAAATCAAAGAGAATACCTGGAAGTATTTTCTCCATATTTTTGCTAGCTTAGGAAAGCGCATAAGACTTGCAGTAATTTTACTCTTCATCATCAGGTCAAATCCAGTCTCGCAGGGTTTAAATTGAACCCTTAGAAAAACACAATGGAAAGCTTCTTTTGCCAAACTTCTATATCTAACGGAAAAGATTCCCAAAATGGTAAGAATTGATAAAGCAGCGATACATATCATATCTTTCTTCCTTTAAATTTACCTTAGACGCGCAATTCCTTTCAGACTTTCAACTAATATTTCAGTTTCTTCTTCATTGTTGTAGAAATATACCGATGCCCTGACTGATCCGTTAATGCCTCGAGAGTTAAACCATGAATGCAGACAATGCATTCCGGACCTTACTGTGATATTCTTAATATTATCCAACAGTAACGCAACCTCATGAGAGTTTATACCTTCTAAATTAAAGTTGAAAATCCCGGACCTCTCTCTATAATCCCTAAGTCCTACAATCTCCAACCCTTCAATATCTTCTGTACCCTCAGTGAGTATTTTATTTAAATTCTCTTCGTGCTTTTTAATATTCTCTCTTCCTATATTTTCAATATACTCACAGGCTACTCCAAAACCTATTGCTCCAGCTATATTCTGCAGACCTGCTTCAAATCTAAGAGGTAACTCTTCATAATTTGCTTTATCATACCAGGAATTATATACAGTTCCTCCACCTACTAAAAACGGTTCGAGCTTTTCTAAAATACTTTCTCTTACATATAAGCAACCCATTCCAGAAGGACCACATGCTTTATGCGAACTCATAACAAAGAAATCCGGGTCCAGCTCTTTCAAGTTAACAGGCTTATGACCAGCTGATTGGGCTCCATCGATCAAAACTAAAGCTCCATGCTCGTGAGATATCTTTATAATATCTCCTACAGGCAATGTGTAACCATCCAGGTTAGAAGTGTGAACTACTGATACAAGCTTAACTTTATCTGTTTTTGAAATAATTTCTTTAAGAGTCTCTAAGTCAAATTTTTCTTCTTCATTGGAAGGGACTACTTTATGAACTATACCTCTTCTCTTTATTAATTCTTGCCAGGGTAACAAATTGGAGTTATGTTCTCTATCCGTGGTTATGACGGTATCTCCTTCTCCAAATCGTAAAGTTCTTGCAATAAGATTTATTCCCTCTGTTGAATTTCTTGTAAAAATTATCTCTTTAGCATTTTTTGCACCCAGATAATTTTTAACTCTCTCTCTTGCCTTTTCGAACTCTAATGAAGCTTTATTCCCCAGCTTATGTGAAGACCTTCCTATGCAGGCAGGGAAATTTCTATAGTAATCTTCCATAGATTCTATAACCTGGACAGGTCGCAGAGACATACATGCGCTGTCCATATAGATGATATTTGTATTCTCTAAAATTGGGAAATCTTTCCTTATTTTTTCTATATCCACGCTATTCCCCGAATTTACAAATATTATTGAAACAATTCATAAAACTAATTCCCAAATATTAAAATACATAATCATCCAGAAATTAAAATATATAAACAATTTACATAGTTTCAAGTCTTTTTCGAAAATCTGCTATTACTAATTATTGAAGATGTTATATTCTCTGGATCTAAGTATGAATAAAGTTAGAATAAGTTATAATAATCAGTAATCACAACATCACTGTTTTTGCTCTTGATGAAGGTATTTTTCGGGATCTTCATCGAAAGCTTTCTTGCATCCA
>SOIB01000185.1 GCA_004377355.1 Candidatus Stahliibacteriota bacterium
ATGAAATTTTTTGATGGAAAGTTAGCTGATAAAGGAATAACAAAGAATGATATTGAAGAAGTAGCTGTAGGGGTTGCATCAGGGGTTCTTGAAAACTGGACATATGGGGCAAAAATTCCTCTTTACTTATCAGGATTTCCAAATGAGGTATCTTCTTTCTTTATAGATAAACAATGTGCTTCAGCAGGTGCTGGAATGCATATGGTAACAATGGAAATCATGACAGGAAATACTAAGTGTGCATTAGCAACGGGTTTTGAACATATGACCCGGGTAAGAAGAATTGGTATAGAACCCGCAATAGAGAGATATGTAGATGAGAATAGCATATTTTATCATCCAGAATATGATATGGTAAATTCAACCAATATGCTGCAAACAGCACAAAGATTATACGAAGAAGAAGTACCTAAATTTACAAAAGAGGATATGGATAAATTTGGAGTGAGATCGCATAATTTAACTATAAAAAACCAAGAAGAACAATGGTTCACATCTGGTGTGAATGGAGGAGAAATCATTCCAATTGAAGCCCACGTAGAAGGGAATGTTGAAGAGTCAATAACAGTTGATAGGGACATGGCAGCAAGAAAATCTACTTTAGAAGGAGTTGCGGGATTACGTAGAATATCTGTTCCGTTTTATTTGGAGAAAAATGGTGGTAAAAAAGGTTATATTGAAAGAGAAGGTACTGAGGAAGGAGTAATAACAGCTGGAAATTCTTCTCCCTTGAATGCAGGAGCTACAGCTGCCGTTCTCATGGAAGCTGAAGAAGCAAAAAAGAGAGGTCTCGAACCATTAGCCCGTATAGTCTCAATTGGTTGGGCAGGAGTAGATCCAAGAGTTATGGGACGAGGGCCAGTTCCTGCTACTCGTAAAGCATTAAACTATGCGGGTTTAACAGCCGACGATATCGATTATTGGGAAATTAATGAAGCTTTTACAATTGTAGCCTTAAATTGTATGGATAAATTTAACATCCCAGAAGAAAAAGTTAATATCAAGGGGGGATCTACAGCAATCGGACATCCATTAGGAGCAACAATGCTTAGACTTACAGGAACTTTAGCAAGAATCTTAAGGGATAAGAAAGCCAAATACGGCGTTGCAAATGCCTGTGTTGGTGGTGGTCAAGGTGTTGCTACGATAATAGAGAATTTAGATGCCTAAATTCATTAAAACTATTATAGAAAATCTAAATATATAATCATAATTGAAAATTAAATAAGAATGAATAAAAATGTCAGAATTAGATTTAAGTATAATTGGAAAAAAAACTGATGAAACCGTTTTCAAATATAATTGGAAGGATGTGGTATTATATGCCTTGGGAATTGGCGCTCGGATTAATGATTTACAATTCGTTTATGAAGGATACTCTGGAGGGTTAGAAGTATTCCCTAGTTATGCGTGTATAATCGCTGCAGCGGGCCTTCAGCTAAAAAAACTAGGAAAACTTGATTTTTCACGCTTCGTTCATGGTGAACAATCAATTAAACTTTACAGATCCTTTTCTCCTTCAGGAGAAATTATTTGCCGTGGAGAAGTTAATAATATTTTTGATAAAGGTAAAGCTGCCGTTATTCATATGAAAGTTTCAGGGTACACTCAAGAAGATGAACATATTTTTGATACAAAATGGGTTTTCTTCTATCTTGGTGGCGGAGGATTTGGTGGTGAACCAGGTCCAAAAACCGAAGCCATAACACCTCCAGAAGGCAAAGAACCCGACTTTAGTATATCATATAAAACTACTGAATCTCAAGCAGCATTGTATAGACTTAATGGAGATTTTAATCCTTTACATATAGATCCTGAGTTTGCGGGTAGGAGTGGTCGATTTAAAGGACCAATCCTCCATGGATTATGTACCTATGGTTTTGCAACACGTGCTATAGTTGATAGCATTTGTAATGGAGAGGTAGAACATTTTAAAGAATTCAAAGCACGATTTACGCATGAAGTCTATCCTGGGGAAACTTTGATTACAGAAGGTTGGAAAGATAATGATCGCTATATAATTCAAGTAAGAACTGAAAATTCTGTAGTACTTGGTAATGC
>SOIB01000127.1 GCA_004377355.1 Candidatus Stahliibacteriota bacterium
ATACGGGACAATGATTTGGGGATATTTTTCCTCCAGTTTTTCCAATTTCTTCATTAATTTATCATACTCCTCATCCGATATCAGAGGTTGATTCAAAACATAGTATCTATAATTGTGATATCGAACTTCCTCTCTAAGCTTATCTATATCCTTTAGTATGTTCTTGGGAACTCTATCGTTACTCATACTCACTCCATATTCATCACTTTTTTGTACCTTCGATCATCTCTTCTACTTCTTCGTCTTCTACTCTTTCTTTTAATATTGCCTTTAATAAAGGTAAGGCTCTTATTGCATACACTTCCTCATCAATTAAATCCTTCAGGATATATGGCTCTTCCTCCTGTAAATCAATGCCAATTTTTATCATATAACACAGAGCCAAATTAAATTTTGCATCAAGACCGTTAGGCTCATTCTGTACTATTTGCTCAAAAATTTTAATAGCTCTATCACACTCTCCTCTGTCAAGGAGATTAATAGCATCCTTAAATGCTTCATTTCTACGTGTCATAAAAACTCCTAATCAAATTGCTTGCGTAAGAATGTTGGAACATCAAGGTCTTCTATCTCAGTTTTTATTTCACTTATTTCTCTGAAGTTCTGCTGAATTGGAGGGGCTTGTTTAAAACCACGGAATTCTATTCTGTCTAATTCATCCTTCTCAGGTTCTCCAATCCCTGTGGCAATAAGAGTTATCTCAGCTTTATTAATATTATCTTCAAAAACGACTCCCATAAACACTTCTTTACTATCTCCCATTGCATCATTTATTGTATCCATAGATTCCTTTAAATCCTTAAGTGTAAAGCTCTCCCTATCCACTGTTAGATTAATCAATGCAGCCCTTGCTTGAGAAATATCTGTATTATCCAGAAGAGGTGAATTTACAGCGCCATGTGCTGCTTCTAGAGCTTTATTTTCTCCTTCCCCTTCTCCAATTCCCATAATAGCCTTACCACGTTTTAACATTACTGATTTGACGTCGGCAAAATCCATATTTATATAACCATTCTTGAGTACAAGATTGCTGATACCTTGAACTGCTTTCAAAAGAACATCCATTGATTCCTTGCTGAGTGCATCTGCAAGACTTATATTTCCCATACTAAGTAGTCTATCATTTGGGACAACAAGAAGTGTATCAATAACAGGTGAAAGCTCTTTAATGCCTTCCTTCGCAGTATCAATCCTTTGTGACTCATATGAGAATGGAGTAGTCACGACTCCAACAGTTAGAACACCTGCCTCTTTTGCAAGTGAGGCTATAACTGGCGAAGCACCTGTACCAGTTCCACCGCCCATACCAGCAGCTATAAAAAGCATATCAATATCCTGAACTAATGTCTGCAATTGTTCCAGATTTTCTTCTGCTGCTTTCTTACCCAGAACAGGATCTCCACCTGTTCCTCTCCCATGAGTCAATTCTCTACCAATCTGTATTGTTTCACTTGTCGGCACCTGATTCATATCCTGAACATCGGTATTAACAGCCCAGAATTCAACCCCCGTCATCCCTGACTCTATCATAGTTGTGATAGCATTACCACCACATCCACCAATACCTACCACTCTTATCTTCGCCGGATAACTATTCTTTATCTTAGATTTAAACATTTTTCCCTCCTTTTTAAAAGAATTCCTCAAACCACTGCTTCATACGTTTGAGTACTGTATCAAACATGCTTTTCCCTTTTTCCTCTACAAGTTTACTGCCAGCATGTATAGCACCATACTTTATAAGACCTACAGATGTTGCAAATGACGGATCAGAAACTGCTTCTTTAAGACCAGTAATGCTCTCTGGAATACCTATCCTTACTGGTAGAGTGAATATATCCTCTGCTAACTCTGCTATTCCATCCAATATAGCAGTACCACCTGTAAGTATTATACCAGCACTCAACATTTCATATAGCGGATCTTCCGAAAGCTCCCTATGTGCTAATGTTAGTATTTCATCAATTCTAGGTTTAACTATCTGCGCTAACATCTCACACGACACTTGCTTATCCCCTCTTCCAGAAAGACCCTGAACCGTTATCATTTCCTTTTTATCCTCATCAGAGAGTTCTCTTACGGTTGCATACTCAATTTTAATCCTTTCAGCTTCTCTTGGAGAAGTCCTGAGGCCCACTCCAATATCATTAGTCACATTTTCTCCACCGAGACCAATTACAGAGGTTTTCCGGAGGCTTCCATTATAAAAAACCGCCATATCTGTAGTTCCTCCACCAATATCAACGAGTATAGCTCCTACCTCCTTTTCTTCGTCTGAAAGGACTGAATAGGAAGAAGCAAAGGGTTGCAAAACGATATCGTTAACATCGTAACCTGCCTTGTTTACACACTTACATATATTCTTTGCCGAAGTCACAGCTCCGGTGACAATTACCACATTAGCCTCCAATCGTTGAGCAAACATTCCTAAAGGGTCTCGTATTCCACCCTGACCATCAAGTATAAATTCTGTAGGTATAATATGTATAACTTCTCTATCTACTGGAAGCGCCATAGATTTTGCACTCTCGAGTACACGATTAACATCCTCATCAGTAACTTCATTATCCTTTCCAGTGACTGCAACTACGCCACGACCCTGTATATTTCTGATATGATCTCCTGCAATACCTGTATAAACACCACTAGCCTCTTTCCCCGCCATCATTTCAGCCTCTCTCATCGCTTTAATGATGGATTGCACTGTTTTGTCTATATTTATAACAATACCTTTGCGGAGACCCTCCGAAGGGTATTTACCTACCCCCATAATATTTACCCCATCATCAACTTCGGCTATCACAGTTGCAATTTTTGTTGTTCCAAGATCTAACCCAACCACAATATCATTATCATCATTCACTTATTACCTCCTTAAAACAACTTGATTATCAAATCTGAAATCCAACTTCCCGGATGAGATAATCGCTTTTTTATAAATTCTTTTCAATAGCCTGTATTTTTCTGGATAGCCACCTTCTCCCCAAATAATGTTTATATCCCCAATTCTACTCTCCAAACCATAGGATGTGACTTCCACTTCTTTTACATTCATATCTTTAGTAAGTAAAAGTAACTGTACTGCTTCTTTTATTCTCTCTGTCTTTAAGTCATCGTTGACTTTGATTACAGGTAATGTATCTATATCAGCAACCCTAAATAACATTCCTTCCTTATCTACACCAAATTCTTTCATACCGTAAATCCTGGAAACTGGAACTCTCGGTCTTATAAAAATTGTCATTACTCCTTTTAAACTCTTATGACATCTTACATCCTTTACCCAATCTAATCGCAGGATTGATGAGGTGACCGGTCGAAGTGACTTAGGAAGTGCTTCCGGAATTAATCTCTTTACCTCATATTCTTTATACTCTTCTACCGGATAAGACCATTTTATTATATAGCTATCTACTGGGAAAAATGCCTTCCACCCTTCGTATAAAAGGAAGAGAATAAATAACAAGAATAGATATCTTACTTTAAATCTGGATTTCTTTCTCTTTCCCAACTATTACAACCTCCGTTTCCAGGATAATTCCATATTTTTTCTCCATAGCATCTCTAATTCGTCTAATTAGTTCAACAACATCTTGAGATTTTGCATATTTATTGGTAAGTATGTAATTCGCATGTTCCATAGAAATCATAGCCCCACCAACTCTCCTTCCTTTAAGCCCAATTCTATCTATCAAAAAACCTGCATGTTTGTTTTCTGGATTTTTAAAGACCGAACCGCACGTTCCTGTATCTTTTGGCAATTGAGGGAGATTAATTTTTCTCTTTTCTAATACTTCCTCCATTCTCCCCTCGATCTCATTTCTATCTCCTTCATTCACCATGAGAATAACCTCAAGAATAATCTCTCCTTTAAGTGTTGATTCCCTGTATCCAAAATGAAAATCCTCCAATTGTATTATATCTCCTTTTCTTAGAATAGAGACAGCTAAAACTAAATCTCCAATTTCACATTCATAGGCACCTGCATTCATAATAACTGCGCCTCCAATAGTTCCAGGGATACCGGATAAAGATTCTAGACCAGAAAGAGAAGCTTCTTTACAGCGTTTGATAATTTCAATAAGAGAAGCACCTGCTTGTGATCGAATTACATTTTCATTTACTTCAATTATATCAAGTCTTTCCGTAGTTATAACTAAACCACTGAAACCTTCATCTAAAAAGAGTACATTTGAGCCTTTACCTATTATATAGTAAGGTATTCCATCGTGTTCACAGAATGATAAAGATTTCATTATATCATCAACGCCCTCAGCATACAAGAAATAACGAGCCTCTCCACCAACAAGGAGAGATGTATGTCTTGACAGAGGTTCTTTTTCCCTCAATTCACCTTTTATTTCTAATTCCTTCAATAATATCATCCGCTATTTTATATATATTCCCGGCTCCCAGGAGAAGAATCATATCTCCCTCTTTTAACTCTGGAAGAAGATATTCCGGAATATTTTTTATATTTTCTAAATAAATAACATCCTTATGACCAAAGTCTTTGCACTGATCTTTTATTATCTCACCACTTACACCGGGTATTTCTTCCTCTCTCGCGGGATAAATATCTGTTATTATCACCTTATCAGCCTGAAAGAATGCTTTCCCAAACTCTTTTTTAAGTAAGATCGTTCTGGAATATAAATGAGGTTGGAATACAGCAATTATTCTTCCTTTCCAACCCTCTCTAGCTGACTTAAGAGTGGCTTCAATCTCACTTGGATGATGCGCGTAATCATCAATAACAAGGATTCCATTTTCAAATCCCTTTCTTTCAAATCTTCTTGAAACTCCTTTACACGCTTCAATACCCTCTTTTATCTTATCAAAACCTATACCTAATTCCAAACACACACCACACGCAGCTACTGCGTTAATCATATTATGGACTCCCGGGAGGGAAAGATTAATACGCCCCAATTTCTCACCATTGCCGATGAGGTCAAAAGAATAGGTGAAATCTTTCCTCTCTATATCTAATCCTTTTATATCTGCATTTGGGGAAAGACCAAAAGTTATAACTCTTTTATCTATGTCAGAGCGTATAGATAGAGAATTTGGGTCATCCATACAGAGATAGACGCTTCCGTAGAAGGGAACAGAGTTTGCAAACTTTGTAAAAGTTTGCTTGATATCATCCAGATCTTTATAGAAATCGAGATGTTCACGGTCTATATTAGTTATAACTGCAATCGTTGGGAAAAGCTTTAAAAAGGAGCGATCACTCTCATCTGCCTCTGCAACCAAATATTCACTCTCCCCCAGTTTTGCATTGTCACCAGAACTTTTTAGTCTTCCTCCAAGAACGATTGTAGGATCAAATTTACTACCTGTTAGTATTGAACCAATGAGTGATGCAGTAGTTGATTTACCATGGGTACCTGCAACTGCAATTGAAAATTTCATACGCATTAGTTCTGCTAACATCTCTGCACGTGGAATAACAGGAATTTTTCTCATAAATGCTTCTTTTAATTCAACATTCTCTTCTAAGTCAAGAGCAGATGTGTAGACTACCACATCTGCATCACCGAGATTTTCCTTTGAATGTGAAGAAAAAACTTTAATACCAAGTTCTTGGAGTCTTTTGGTATTTTCGGATTCCTTAATATCACTTCCCGTAATAATATAACCCATATTATGAAGTAGTTCAGCAATTCCACTCATACCAATACCACCAATACCTACAAAATGAATTTTTTTAATTCTCCCAAACATATTCTTCCATCTTTTTTATTATCTTTTCTGTTGCATCTTCCCTTCTGACAATTAATCTCTTATCTGATAAATGATTTATTATTCCAATCAAATTCTCTATATTAATCTCTCCTTCTCTTATTACCCTTATATTAGCACGGTTCTCAGCAAGTCTTTTTGCATTATAGAATTGATGGTCCTTATAAGCATAGGGATAAGGAATAAACACAGTAGGAATACCAGACTGCTCAATTTCCGCTGTGACCATTGCACCGGAACGTGCTATAATTATATCAGCTATAGCATAAGCTAAATCAATCCTATCTATGAATTTAAACTCTTTGATATTTTCGCCCTTGCATTTCAACTTATGGTCTCCTGTCTGTATTATAAATTGCCAAATATTTTTATCCATTTTAGGAATCAACTCTTCTGCTAATTCCACCAGTGTCTTTGCTCCCCTGCTCCCTCCTATTACAAGTAGGGTTTTCTTATCGTTATCAAGTGAAAAATATTTTATTGCCTCATTTTTATCAGCAGTAAGTATATAATCTCTTACAGGGATTCCCGTGACTGTCTTATTTGAAGCAGGAATTGTTGAGAAATCATTATCGAAAGGTAAGAAAACTTCTACTGAGTAACGAGAAAAAAGACGCACAGCAAGACCTGGATATGAATCAAGTATAAGAGTAAAGATTGGTAATCTACAAATGATACCAGCTATACCGATAGGACCAGAAGCAAATCCTCCAGTTAGGAGAATAGCCTTAGGCCTATACCGGAGTATAATATACATTGAGAAAAGTATGGAAGGGATAAACCTTAATAAAAAGGCAAATTTTCCAAAAATATTTCTATCTACCCACCCTATTACAGGTAAAAGATACATCCTGTCTCTTCGGACTATTCTCTTTTCAATACCCAAACTGCTTCCGATATATATTACTCTAACCCCCTCTCTGTCAAGACGATTAGCTATGGAGAGCGCCGGGAATATATGACCCCCGGTTCCTCCTCCTGATATAACTACCGTTTTTTGCGATAGAAACAATAATACCTCCAGCTATATAATTTGTTACCAAAGATGTTCCTCCACTGCTTATAAAGGGAAGCGGTACACCTGTAACAGGTATACTGCCAAGTGCTACAAAAATATGGATTAAAGTATTCACGAATATCATAGAAATAAGTCCAAGTCCTAAAATGCACGCATATTTATCTCTTGCCCGTATACTATATCTTGAAGCAGTAATCAAATAAACAAGAAATAGTCCAAGAACAAGAAAGGTTCCTGAGAAACCTAATTCTTCTCCAATTATTGAGAATATAAAATCTGAATCAGGAAATGGTATATAGAAAAATTTTCTCATCCCACTACCAAGACCTAAACCACTCCAACCCCCCGTTGCGATAGCCTTCACAGTATTGCTTATAGAATCAGAGTTAATATAATCTGTTATCCTATCTATTGCATAACCCTGAGTAACTATATAACCAACACCTACTAGTAATAATACAAGAGATATTAGTGCGACCTTCCAGAGGTCTGTTCCATTAAGATACATCATAACACCACCAATAAATGCGGTCACTAATGCTGTTGAAATGTCAGGCTGAAATAAAATTAAACCTGCGGTAATAGAAATAACCAGAACAGATATCCCAAAATCCCTCTTCTTTGCAAGAAAAGCAATAAGTGCTAACTGCGCGAGAATAGAAGGCTGTATGGAAATTCGTCCAATGTATAACCATCTTCTTGCATAATTTATTTCTGTTCCAAAGAAGTAGGTAAGAGCAAGAAGAATAATAGCAAGGATAATAAGCTTGCCACTTAATGCTTCCCATATTTTGGATTTAATCTTAGAAAATGCAAAGAAAAGGATGATGGCCAGAAAAAATATAGCCAGTTGTTTTATAAACGAAACAGGTACAACTCTTTCATAAACCGATATACCTGATGCAGCAGAAAATACCATAATAAGCCCCAAAGCACCCAAGAATAAGGGTAATATTTCCACTATAGATATTCTAGCTCTTTTCTTAACCTCCATAGACAGCTCTCACTGATTTTTTAAAATCATTTCCCCTTTCAGCAAAATTCTTATAAAGGTCAAAACTTGAACCACCCGGGGAAAGCATTACCTTATTATTTCCAGAATCCTTTGCAATTCTTACAGCGTCCACCATTGAAGAAGCTATCTTGTATCGTTCAAATCCAGCTTTTGTAAGGTTTCTCTCGATTAAAGAGCTTGATTCTCCAAGTAAAATAACGCATGTTGCCCTCTCACATATTGCCTCTATTATGGGAACAACACTATCAACCTTCATTCTACCTCCCACTATCACACAACAGTGCGGAAAGGCTTCAAGTGATTTTGAAAATGCAATCGGATTTGTACACATTGAATTATTTATAACATACAAATCTTCTTGCTTTATAACATACTCCATCCTGTGTTCTACCCCTTTAAATAAACGGATACCATTCTTTATCTCTTCCCATGAAAGACCCAAGAGTTTTCCCACAAGAGATGCAACCATTCCATCTTCAATGAAGATATTTCCAGGAAAAAATAAATCATCGATAGAGAAAGCCACCATGCCATCACTGCCTATTACATATTTTCCATTATAGTATATATCTGCCTTTTCCTTCATTGAGAAATAGAAGATTTTAGATCGGGTATTTACAGAAGACAGATTTTCATCATCCAGATTCAGGATGGAATAATCAGAATCTGTTTGATTCTTTAAAATATTCAATTTTGCACTTCGATAATCTTTAAAGTCTTTATAACGGTCAAGATGATCCGGGTTTATATTTATTATTGCAGAAATATTGGGTCTGAAATCGACAATCCTCTCAAGTTGAAAAGAACTAACTTCAACCACTGTGATTGTGGACTCATTGCTCATCGGTACAAGTTCACTTAATGGAACACCAGGGTATATATTACCACCAAGTAAAACTCTCTTGAACCTATTTGACTCAGAGAGAATTTTGGAGGTAAGTACAGCTGTGGTAGTCTTTCCATTCGTCCCTGTAATTGCAACCATCTTACCTTTTAAGTATCTAGAAGCAAATTCTAATTCACCAATAATTGAGATACCCTTCTCACGCGCCTTTTTAAGTATAGGAGTACCCAGTGCTACACCAGGAGATGCAATAAGAAGATCCATTTTCAGTAGTTCCTCTGAATGACAACCCACTTCATTTGGATATGGTATGTCTGAAATAGTCTCATTTATCTCACTGATGAAAGGAGTATTACCCAGACTTTCTATTAATCTGGCGACTGCCTTTCCACTTCTACCATATCCTATAATTCCTATCATATTCTCATCCTCAACGTATTTTAAGAGTGCTTAAACCCAAAAGAGCAAATAAAATGCCACAGATCCAGAACCTTATTACCACTTTAGATTCATCCCATCCAAGAAGATGGAAATGATGATGAATCGGGGCCATTTTAAAAATTCTTTTACCCCTAATTCTAAACGAGCTAACTTGCAAGAAAACTGATAATGTTTCTATAACAAAGACTCCTCCAATAATTAGTAGTAAGATTTCCTGTTTAAGAAGCACCGAAACAAGACCCAGAATACCACCAATAGCAAGAGAACCTGTATCTCCCATAAATACCTCGGCAGGTTTGCTATTGTACCACAAGAATCCTATTGCTGAACCAAGGAAAGCTGTACAGAAGATAGCAATCTCTCCAGTTCCATCTATAAATAATATATTGAGATAACCTGAAAACTTTATATTTCCAACAACATATGCAACTACAGCAAAAGCAGTTGCTATAATTCCTGAAAGACCTATAGCCATACCATCCATACCATCGGTAATATTTACTGCATTAGTGGTTCCAATAATCACAAGAATTATGAACGGGATATAGAAATAACCTAAGTTTAAGAATATATGCTTGAAAAAGAGAAAACTGGTTAATGTTTCGTATCCAACTCGAAGAGGATGATTTATAAGTAAAATCCCTATAATAATGGCCGGGATCATCTGTATTACTAATTTTTGCCAAACACGGAATCCATCTCCATTTTTTACCTTGAACCAATCATCTATGACCCCAAACCCTCCCATCCATATTGTTATTGAAATAAGATAAAGAATAAGTCTATTAGTCAAATCACACCAGAGGAGAACCGATATTAAAAGTGAGGAGAGTATTATTATGCCACCCATTGTAGGCGTTCCCTCTTTATGACCATGGCTATCCTTTATATATTTTGATATGGATTCTCTTATATTTTTCTCCTTTAACCAGCCTATCATTCTCCTTCCAAGAATTAGGGATATAGCTAGTGATGTTATTGTGGCGTAAGCAGATCGAAATGTAATGTATCTGAGTAAATTGAAGATTGTAAAATGCTCTCTTAAGGGGTATAAGAAATAGAGCATATATCCTCCTCAAAAAGTGAAACCATTGTTTCAAGATGAAGAAGATGTGAAGATTTAAACAGTATTACATCCCCATCTCTAAGAATAGACTTCAATTTTTTAAAGGCTTCGTCCTTATCTTTCACAAGTATCCCCTCTCCAAACCCTTCCATGAAACCCTTTGCTTGTTCTCCTATTGCAATCAATCTATCGATTTTACCACGAATTCTCATTCCCGAGTCCCGATGTAGTTTGTGGCTTTTACTTCCAAGCTCCAACATAGGTCCAAGAACAGCCACTTTCCTACCAGACAACCGCTTCACAACCGAAATACTATTCAATAGCGAATCGGGATTACTGTTATAGGAATCATCTACAACAGTAATACTTCCTCTCCTTTTTATTTCCAATCTATGAGGTATAGGCGCTACTGAAGCGAGTCCTTTTCGAATTGCATCTTTTGCAATTCCATAATGCATAGCAACAGAAGTTGCTAAGATTGCACTCTTAATAGCTCCCATACCTGGCAAGCGAATATAAAACTCATCTCTGTCAATACTAAACACACTGCCATCAATAGATTCCTGGAGAACCTTAAATGAATAATCGCACTCTTTATTGAAACCTACCCTAATCAATTTATCAAATTTAATTGTGGATAATAAATCATCGTCACCGTTAACAAAAAGTGCTCCAGAGAGTTTTGAAATAATATCCTTTTTTTCTTCAAGAACACCTTGCTTGTTTTTAAATGCTTCAAGATGAGAGTTGCCAATTCCTGTTATTAATGCAATGTTTGGGATTACTATTTCTGTAAGTGTCTTTATTTCTCCCTTCTGGTTAGTAGCAAGCTCAAGTATGGCAACTTTTTCATCGTTTAATCTAAATATGTTAAGTGGAACACCAACACGATTGTTATAATTCTTAAATGAGACAAGAGTTGGCTTTACAAAGGAAAATATTGCACCAAGAAATTCCTTAGTTGTAGTCTTTCCAACAGAACCGGTAATACCGATCATAAATGGGTCAACAATTCCCCGATAATAATAGGCAAGGTCACCCAGAGCTCTGTAAGTATTATCAACAAGTATAAGATTGTCATCTCTAATTTTCTTCTCAGAAACTACAGGTAGAGCAGATTTTTCTATCGCTTCACCTAAAAAATCATGTCCATCAAATTTTTCACCCGAAAGAGCAAAGAATAACTCACCGTTATTTATAGTCCTTGAATCCACACTTATACCATTTACAATCTTTCTTTGAACCTGGTTTATACCAAACGCTCTACCCTTAATTACCTCTATTATTGTTTTAAGCCCTAAAGACCTCATTATTTGAAATACTCCTTAACACATTCTCTATCAGAAAAGGGTATCCGCTGCCCTTTTATCTCCTGATACTCCTCATGCCCTTTACCTGCAATTAGAACAAAGTCCCCCTTACGGGCAATATCTAAAGCCTTAAATATAGCCTCTTTCCTATCCTCGATACGATACACTTCCTCGTCCTCAATACCTTCAAATATATCATCTATAATTGCTTCTGGGTCTTCACTCCTTGGATTATCAGAGGTGACAATAACAATATCTGAAAGTTTTGAGGTAATCATACCCATAATTGCTCTCTTACCCTTATCTCGTTCTCCACCAGCACCAAATACAGTTATTACTCTATTACAATTTAAGTCCCTGAGAGAGGAAATCGCATTATTCAGAGCGTCGGGTGTGTGAGCATAGTCCACGATAACAGAAAAAGGCACTGGAACATTGACTTTTTCCATTCGTCCTTGAGGAGAATAAACTTCTTGGATTCCTTCAATAATTCGAGAATCTTCTACATCATCAATTATTGCAACAGATGCAGAAGCTAAGATATTATATGCATTGTATGTGCCAATAAGAGGACTTCTAACCGTTAAACTTCTATCCATACCCTCTATTTTCAAAATTAGATTGTAAAAAGTGTTTTCTATAATCTGTCCTTTAATATTTCCTTTCTTAAATCCATAAGTAATTACTTTTGAGTCTGTGTTTTTTATAAAGTATGGAGCATTCGCATCATCCACATTTATTAATGCCATTTTATCCCGATGTAAAGACTTAAAGAATCTTGATTTAGCTTCTCTATAAGCCTCAAAAGTCTTATGGTAATCAAGGTGGTCTCTGGAAATATTTGTAAATACTCCATAATCAAAATCTATTGAAAAAATTCTATCCTGAACAATACCATGAGAGGAAACTTCAATTATGGCAGTTTTAATACCTTTATTTAAAGCACTATGTAGTTCTTTCTGCAGGATAAGGGGGGCAGGTGTAGTATTTATTGACTTTTTTTCACCGTCAGATGTTATGTATTTAATTGTACTAAAACAAATTGAATCTCTATAAATCGAAGAAAGTAGTAATGATGTTGTAGTCTTCCCATTGGTCCCAGTAACTCCGATAATCTTCATTTCCGAAGAAGGATTTCCATAGTAGTTCGATACAATTTTAGCAAAGGCTTTTCTTGTGTTTGGAACTTTTATATTGGGAACATTCTCACTAAGGTCCTCCTCAACTAGAAGAATCGCTGCACCGTTCAGAATGGCTTCATTTACAAACTTATGTCCGTCTACTTTCTCACCCCTTAAAGCGGCAAATAGATAACCGGTAGAGGTCTCCCTGGAATTATCAGTCACTCCAGTAATATGATCTACTTCACCCTCTATTTTTATAATATCTATCCCATTTAGAAGAATATCCATTTGCATCTTATAGAAATCTTTTCCTATAACTTTTCAAGAGAACAATCATTTGTGCTACTTTACGAAAAGCTGGGCATACAATAACGGATGAGTAATATGAGTTCTTTGGATTATCAACAAATATCCCAATAACAACCTCAGGATCTGGATAAGGTAACATCCCAACAAATGATGATACATATTCACCTTTTTTATATCCACCGTCAGAATATTTCCATGCAGTTCCTGTTTTTCCTGCAACAGGAAGCATTGTAAGAGAGGCTAACGTTCCTGTTCCTTCTTCAACTGTATCATAAAATATCTCTAAAAGTGTATTCATAATCTTTGGGTTTCCCACCTTCCTTGTTACTTCGGTTTTGCTACGCGCTATGCGCTTATCTTTATTTCGTATCTCCTTCATTACTCTAGGTCGTAGCAATACACCATCATTTGCTATTGCCTGATAAGCCATAACAATCTGAAGTGGTGTAGTATTGACACCTTGCCCAAAACTAACTGTGGCAAGTCTTATGTCCCTCATACGTTCAAGAATTGGTAAATTACCTGAATATTCAACAGGAAGGTCAACTCCTGTATTACACCCTATACCAAAAAAACGTGCACAACGATATAATTCTCTCTTCCCGACCCTTTTTCCAATATTAACAAATGCGGAATTGGATGAATAAATAAGAGCATCTCTAAATGAATATGCATGATGTGGATGTGGATCCTTGAACACTTTACCACCAAAATCAGTAGAACCTGTAGAATCCACAACCGTATCTGTGAGAGAATAACCCGCTTTAATCCAAGCAAATGCTGGAATCAATTTAAAGATTGACCCTGGTTCAAATTGCCATGCTATGCAACCATTACTTCTCCATCCTTCATCTGGAATATATTCTGGTATATTCACCATCGCCAGAATCTCTCCTGTTTTAACATCCACACAGAGTCCAAAAACCTGATCTGCATGTGTATCTTCCTTTAATTTATGTAACTCGTTTGCCATAATATACTGTATATCAAGGTCAATGGTTAAATATATGTCTTTACCAGGAACTGGGTCTTTATAATCTTCTTCGTACCGCTTCAGTAATTTTATCCCAGAATACATAGGCACCTCAAGGTAATGAGCCCATCCATTTGAACCGGAGAGAAATTCATTGTATTCTCGCTCTATCCCACTCATCCCCTTCCTTTCCCAATTGAGAGAGCCTATAACTGTTCTACCAACCCTACCTGATAGGTAGTATCGGAACCATTCCCTAACAGCATATACTCCTTCAAGGTTAAGCTCTCTAACAATGGAATCACTTACTCCTCGAGTGACTCTAATAAGTTCAGATTCATTTTGAAGAAGTATTTCCAGATTAGTAGCGCTCCCCAACCCAAACTCTGCCAATTTAGAAGCGGTCTCTTTTATATCAGTAATTAGAGCCTTCTCTGCATAAAGTGTAAAGAGTTTAAGGTCAGTTGCCAGCACCTTGCCATTCCTATCAAGTATTTCACCTCTCCTGGCTTCTGTTTCAAGATAACGCATCTGTTCAGCTTTACTCTTTCTGCCAATATTTCGTGATTGTATGATTTGAAGGTAAAACAACCTTCCAAATGCTAACATCCACAAAATGAACAAAAAGGAGATAAGAAATATAGCTTTAATACGAAAACCTTTTATAAGCATCTATCACTATCTTTCATCGGGGAGGTCTTCCAATTTAATTATTTCCCTTTTGCGGGGATATCTCATATTCAATTCATCACTAGCTCTATTTTCAATCACGGGAATACTGGTAGCTTCTCGGTATTTAGCTCTGAGTTTAACCAACTCGTTCCACATAATACTTGCTTCCTTCCTCAGGATTTCAATCCGAATGTTTAGATTATTTACTGTATTTTTTCTCCAGATATGAAGAAGAAATGGAGATATAATAATGAGAATTATAGCAAGTAATCTCAACATTCTCATTTCTCAAATGCTCTAAGATGCGCACTTCTACACCTGGGATTTTCCTCAAATTCCAAATTTTTCGGAGTAATTGGTTTCTTTGTAAGTGTAGTTAGTCCTAATTCATTAACTGTGTTAATCAATAATTTCTCTTCCCCGGAATGATAGGTAATAACTACCAACCTTCCATTGATTTTTAGTATTTTATAAGCACCCATAATACCCTCCTTAATATTTTCCATTTCATTGTTAACTGCTATCCGAAATGCCTGAAATATTCTACTTAGATGCTTATGTCCAAATTTTCGCGGGACCGATTTTCTTACAAGTAAGGCTAGTTCACTTGTTGTTTTAGGCTTCTCATTTTTAATTTTCTTTGCAATTCTTCTTGAATGACGCTCTCCGCCATATTTATAAAGAACATCTGCAATCTCTTCCTTACCCCACTCTTCAATTATATCATAAGCTGATTTACCCTCCCTCCCATATCTCATATCCAGAGGTCCATCCAATCGGTATGAAAAGCCTCTTTGCGGGTCATCGAGTTGAAAAGAAGAATAACCAAGATCAAAAAGGACTCCATCTATAGGTTTCCCAACAAAACTATCAATAAATCTAAAGTTACCTTGAATAAGCATGAATCTATTCTCAAATCTTGAAAATCTTTCTTTTGCTAGATTTAACTGTTCGATGTCAAGGTCTATTCCTACAATAGAAGCTTCTGTTCGCTGTAGAATTTCAAGAGAGTGACCTCCACATCCAAGAGTAGCATCAAGGTAGACTCCATCGTTCTTCACTATTAACCAGTGAATCACATTATCCACCATTACAGGACGATGAACTACCTGATTCCCCACTTTCCCCCGCTATAGTTCCAACAATGAAAATAGTTCATTTGTATCTCCCTTATCCTTTGAATACTTTTCAAATATAGACGGAGACCATAATTCTACTTTATCAATGGCACCGAGGAAAAATACACCATCCTTAATCTTAGCATAATCTCTTAAATCCTTGGGAAGAACAACCCGACCCTGACTATCCATTGTTAGACATTCGGCTCCATATGAAAATGCTCTTATAGCATCCCTTATCGTCTTTTGTGAGTATTTCTTCTCTCTGAGTTGCTCAATAAATTCATACCACTTGCTTAAGGGAAATAACAATAAAGAAGTCTCGAATCCTTTGGTTATATAAAAACTATTATCATCCTCCTCATTTAAAACAGCTCTGAATTTTACAGGTATGAACACTCTTCCCTTATGATCCACTGAGTAAATGTCGTTTCCTATAAAATACATAGTCACCCCCTGATTGGTTTACTAAACCTCCACTATTCCCCACTTATCCCCACAATTTTACTATAAAAAATAGCTTTTGTCAAGGGGTTAAAGTGATTTTTTTTCTTTTTTAGACAAAAAGTCGTAGTTTTATTTGGGAATCATTTTATCATGCTAAAAAATTTGTAGTTTAGAATTTATTTTTGTTTAATTTGTTAGCCTTCTCTGATATGTTAATTTTTCAATATTAATAAATAACTTATGATTCTTCAAAAAAATTAAATAAAACTCTTAACTTCCCTTTATTTTTACTTTAAAAGAGCCTTTATTTCAGTAAACTTCCCGGTGTAATATGGTAAATTAGTCCCGCCAATTTTTTCTATTTGTTTGTTTCCATTATTGATTCTATCCTTTGTAGGTGGGTGTGATGCAATTAATGTCTCAAAAACTGAAGGAGGATTATCTTCCATGTCTTTAAACTTCTCAAAAAGTTGAATCATACCTTTTGGATTGTAATTTGCCTTTTTTGTGTATAGTATTCCATAATTGTCAGCCTCAAATTCGTTATCTCTACCATAACCTTGTAAAATCAAAAAAGCAGCAGCATCAATCATTTGCCTTGCAACATCACTCATCTTATCCCCCAACAATACATCAATTAGAATACTATAACCATAAACTGTCTGAAGATGCTTTACTGAATGTCTTGCAACAACATGACCCACCTCATGAGCTAAAACAGATGCCAATTGTGCCTCATTATCCAAAATCTTTATAAGACCTGTATAGATATAAATAAATCCACCAGGACATGCAAAAGCATTCACCTCAGCCTTATCAATCACTTTAAATGTATATTTTATATCTCTACGATCACATACTTTCACTATCTTCTGACCTACATCATTTACATAATTTTGCACCTTTTGGTTATTGAGTAATTTCTCGTTGGACTCAACCTCAGAAGATACCTTTCTTCCAATTTCGACTTCTGTTGAAGTTGGTATAAGAATTAGACTCTTTTTACCACCTGGTCCTGTAGTTGCACAGCTTAAGAATAAAAATATAAACCCGATTAAAAACTTCTTCATAATGAAAGATAATATTCAACAGAATTAAAAAATCAATGGTAAAATTTTTGTCTATTCTAAAACCCGAAATAAAAATTTACAATTTAGATTTTAATTTACAGAATCAACCACCTTTCTTATGGCTCTGATATGCTCTGGTGTTGTTCCGCAACAGCCACCAATGATTGACACACCCACGTTAACCAACTCTTTTGCTTTTTCTGCCATAAATAGAGGGGTTTCAGGATAAACAGAAGTGTTTTCTCTTATCTCTGGAATACCTGCGTTTGATTGGATGACAATTGGAAGGCTACTAAATTCCCTGAATTCTTTGGCAATCTTTATCATGTTTTCTATGCCATTACCACAGTTTGAACCTATGATATCAGCTCCTTCGGATTCCAGTCCACCTGCTGCCTCTTCTATGTTTACACCCATCACTGTGTAAAAACCTCTTGGTGTGGGATCAAATGTCATTGTTGCAATAACAGGGGTTGACGACGAAACAGTTTTCGCCGCTTTAACAGCAATTGTTGCCTCTCTCAAATCGGTCATTGTCTCTATGCATATAATATCAACGTCTGCACTGATGAGTGCCTTCATCTGTCTTTCAAAACTATTGTACATTTCGGAATCTGATGTATCCCCATAAGGTTCCAGGAGTTTTCCACTTGGGCCGCAGGAACCAGAGATGTAAGCGCATTCTCCTACGACTTTTCTTACAGCAAGGACAGCATTTCTGTTTATTTCCTCTGTTTTATCCTCTAACGAATAAAATGAAAGCTTCAAAGGTGAAGCCCCAAAGGTATTGGTTTGAATTATATCAGCTCCTGCATCAAGATAAAGAGTTGCAATCTCACTGAGCACCTTAAGACGTGCAAAGTTAAAAGATTCTGGAGGTTCTCCTACCTCAAGACCACGTTCCATAAGCATCGTGCCCATCGCGCCATCAGAAACCAATATCTCACCCCTATTTAATCGCATAAGTAAGTCTTCCATCTTAAGTCATTCCTGTGAGTCCCTTAACTTTTTCAATAGCGTTAATGCTATCATATCCAAAAGCATCTGCTCCGATTTCTCTCGCAAATTCTTCAGTAACTGGAGCTCCACCAATTATTGTTTTTATCTTGCCTATTAATCTTTCTTCTTTTAAAAGATCAATAACTATCTTCATAAAAGGCATTGTTGTAGTAAGAAGAGCACTCATTCCAATTACCGAAGCGTCTTCTTTTTTTGCTATCTCTATGAATTCTGATGGTGAAACATCATTACCAAGGTCTATAACTTCAAAGCCAGCACCCTTAAGCATAATACCTACAAGGTTCTTTCCTATATCATGTAAATCCCCTTGAACCGTCCCGATGACCACCTTTCCAATAGTTGGTATCCCTCCTTTTATAAACATCGGTCTAAGCAAATCCATTCCCGCATACATTGCCTTGGCAGCAAGAAGCACATCCGGAAGGAAGATTTCGTGAGCCTTGTACTTTTTACCTATTATGTCCATCCCAAAAATTAATCCATTATTAAGTATCTCTTTGGGAGATATTTTTGCTTTTATCGCCTCCTTTGTGAATATTCTTACCTTTTCATCGTCACCCAGTTGTAAGTGCTCTGAAATCTTGTTTAATATATCCATTTTTGTAATCACTCCCTCACTTTTTCATTCTCTAAACAACTCACTTATCCTATCTCTACAGAAATGAGTTTTACATTGACTGCAGAAAGCATAAGAATCTATAAAGTTATGAATCTCTTTCTCTCCTATAACTATTACGCCTGATATTGATTTCAACGGTTTCATTAGGTAACTATCAAGTAGTGTAACACCAATATCCTCTGGATGTAAAAATTCAAAGAGTTTTTTCTGCCCGCTCATATGCCAACCGCAATAACCGGGGCAATATCTTAATATCCCTGTGGATGACGTAATCTCATCACTCTTTGCGAGCAACTCAGAAAAACGGTTTTCAACAATATCGGCTACTTTCTCAGTCCCTTCTGAAGCAACAGCATCCAACATACTCCCAAGAGCGAATTCATCTAATTCAAAAAGTTCACCTATCTTTTGACTCAACTTCTCACCGATTGTAACAGCAAATAGAGCAAGATAATCTGCCTTTTTAAAAATTTCATCAAGGGGTGTTTTCTTTTCATTTAAACCCTCTCCGAAGTATACAACTTCAAATTCGGGAATGGGTATTTCTGAAACTAGCCCTTTTGGATGAGAAAACTCAATAAAAAGTTCCATAGCTTCGGTGAAAAGTGTCTCCACTTTAAGAGAATGTTCTCTGTTAAGGGGGATGTCCTGATTTTTAAAGACATTTGCCTTTTCTAGCTTTATATCACTGATTCTAATTTCAACAATTTCTCTTATAATTTTCATTTTCATAATTTTGCCTTATGATTTTGATTTTCAAAAAAAATATTTTTAAATCTATAATTATCTTAAGTTTAATACATTAAAGGTTTCAAGGGGCCGAGGGTTCTCTGTATCTATCTATGTTCATCTGGGTTTCATTATTCATGTTCTGGTAGGTTCCTCATTCCATAAAGGTGAGCTTCTTCGGTCATCAGTTTCGTTAACTCCTTTTTTGTATCATCTTGTAATCTTGAGGAAACATAATTCTTTATTATTCTTTCCACCTCACCATGTGCCCTTTCTAAAAGAGTTATACTCCCTTCCTCTTGCCATCTTGTTCTACTTGCCCTGTCAATAACTACTCCAGGGAAATAGAATTCTTCATTTAGATAACGACGTGTATGCTCTGATATAAGTAGGTGTTGTTCCTTTAGAAGTTCCTGGAATCTTGGGAGCGAGGGAAAATCCTCTTTAGGCTCAATACCTTTTAACAAATGAATCGTCATTCCACAGATTTCATTATCTAAAACAAGCTTTTCCAGACTCTGGCAGCTTTCAAAATCAAGCATTCCTGGTCCAGAAATGTTGTTTATTCCACAAAGAGCAGCAAGGGTTGCCCCCACTCCCGATTCAAGCCCTGCTTGAGCATCAAGCTGTTTTGAATCACTTAAGGATATATACCCCTGAGTTGGCATACCAAGGTATTTCCCAATCTCATTATATGCGCAATCTATCATCATTGTTTCTACAGCACCCATTGGAGTCGTTTCATATCGGACATCAAATATGGCTGGCGAACCACCATAAAGGATTGGTGTTCCTGGATTTGTAAACTGGCTAATTACAACACCACTCAGGGTTTCGGCTGTATGTTGAATCAATGTTCCAACAAGGGTAACAGGTGCCATAAATCCCGATAATGGCATGGAAACAAACTCCACTGGAATTGAAAAGTTGGCACAGTCTACAACATTTTGGGATGTTACATTACTCCATTTTATAGGTGAAGTTGGACAGCATGAGAATATTGTAAGTGGTTTTGATTTAAGTTCCTCTTTTGACCCTCGAATTATAACCTGAAACTCTTTCATAATATTGAATGCTTCCATGGTAAACGTACCGGTGACTACAGGTTTCTCACAGTAAAGAAAGCTTAAGTAAAGTCGATAACTATCTGAAATCTTCTCACAGACATCAGCTGGAATAAATGCTGTACTCTGAGAAGCAATGTTATCAAGCTGACTTACAACTTTCACATACCTTACATAATCTGTTGTTTTTGGCTTACGAATCTCATTTGTTTCATAATCCAGGATATTTAATGCAGCTGAACCGGGTGTAAAATATACATTATAATCTGAAAAATGATGTGTTTCATTACCAAGAACATCATAGAGTTTAAAGGATTTAGGAACCGCCTTTAATGCGCTTTCAATAATCTCATCTGTAAGGAAAACGTGGTACCTATCCATCTCAACCTTTGCTCCATGCTCTCCTAGCATGAAAAGGATATCCTTGTTGTGGATTTCCACACCAAGTTTACAAAGAATTTCCCTTGCTTCTCCTACTATCTTCTCTATAAGTTCATCGCTCAAGAATCTTAATACCGGTCTCATTTTATACTCCTTTCAAGTAAATAATTTATTTAATCTTATATCAAATCCTTAAATATTTCAAGGACGTTTCTATAAAGTTAATTAGTTGAATCGTTAATTAGTTGATTAGTACCCCTACTTTCCCTACCTCCCTATTTAACTATTTAAAAATAAACTATTTAACTAACTTAATTTGCGCCTTTGCGTGAACTAAAGGGTCGCTGATGGGATGTAATTTCTTAAAAAATATAAAAATCTTTCTCTGTGCTCTCTGTGACAAAAATGACCGATGACGGACGACAGTAGAAATGAAGCAAAGTAAATATCTCTGTTATCTCTTTTTAACATTCCTTAATCTCTTTGTGCTCTTTGTGACTTTGTTGTGAATATTTCTTTGCGATCTTTGCGAGAGAAACAGGTGACAACTTGCAAAATGTGAGTTTACAAATATATTGGACTATGTCACGTTGGATAGGTCTTGATATAGGAAGTAAATGGACGGGAATTGCAATGACCGATGAGCTTGATATCGTAGAACCCAGAGAAACTGTTAAAACTAAAGACTTGATTAAGGAGTTAAAGAGATATAAGCAGGAATATGACATCGAAGGTGTAGTAGTGGGGTTTCCTCTGACAACAAAAGGAAAAGTAGGAGAAAGGGCAAAAATGGTAGCGAAAATAACAAATGAGATAAAGTCTGCATTAAACTTTACTATCAATCTTCAGGATGAACGATTCACAACCAAAGAAGCTATGGAGATAGCTACGCAAATGGGTAAAGTAAAGGATAAAAGACTGCTTGATAGGATAAGTGCAACATTAATCTTAAAGAGTTATCTTGAAGATAATTAAGATAATCTGTATTTTTTTAATTAGCGCAGTTCTTTTATTCCCAATAGCCCTTTGGCAAATAAACCTTGGAGAAATTGCTATAAAAATTGAAAAGGGTAAAAATCTAAAAGAGATTGCAGAACTATTAGCGCAAAACAAAATAATAGAGGATAGTTATGGCTTCAGGATACTGTGTATTCAGAGCGGGAAAGCCGATAAGCTTTCCTATGGATGGTATAAATTACAATTTTATCAAAACCCACGAAAAGTTTTAAGTATTCTATCAAAGGGAGAGCGAATGACAGTATGTATAACCATACCTCCCGGATTAACAGTTGTACAAACGCTTAATCTTTTAGCGAATAAGACCGATATCGATATAAAAAGTATGGATTCTCTAATCCATACCGAGGATTTCATACATAGATTAGGAATCAATGTAAATTCCATCGAAGGGTTTCTCTTCCCTGACACCTATATCCTCTATAGAAGCGAAGAGCCTGAAAAGGTTATAAAAAAGATGGTTTTCACCCTATTTTCAATAATAAGACCCGATTCCAGATTAACAATTGATTTAAAAGAATTTAGTGCTTATGAGATACTAACAATAGCTTCTATGATTGAGAGGGAAGCAATGGTAGACAGAGAAAAACCAATTATAGCTTCAGTAATCTACAATAGATTAAAAAAGGGTATGAGGCTTCAGATAGATGCAACAGTGCTTTATGCTTTGGGATACCATAAAGCGCGTATTTTTTACAAAGACCTAAGAGTAGACTCACCTTATAATACTTATAAATATAGAGGTATTCCTCCAGGACCAATAGCGAATCCAGGATATCAATCAATATTAGCAGCTATGCATCCTGCAAAAACGGATTATCTTTATTATGTGGCAACCGGAAAAGGAGACCACATATTCACAAAAACCCTTAGTGCACACAATAAGGCAAAATTTGAGGTAAAAAGGAATTGGTAGACGGGTAGATGAGGTGTGTTCATTGTGAACTTTGTGGTGAAATTTCTTTATCTTTGCACTTAATATCTCTTTGAGTGCTTTGCGACTTTGCGAGATATTTTTTCCAAGAGTTGAAAGCCATTATTTCTTCAGAGCTTGAATCAGTCTCGGAACAGTATATTCAATAGGAACGTTGATACCATTCTCCCTCAGTTTTTTTGATACTAAAGTAGCATATGGGATATCACAACCAGCGTTAAAAACCACATCCCAATCTACATCCTCTGATGGTTTAGTAAACACAATCTCCCCATCTACAATAAGAGTAACTAAGTCTACATATTCAATAATATCATCCATTTGATGAGCTATTAATATTATCCCCATATTATCCTTTAGATTAACAATCGTTTTCACTATCTTCTTTCTCGCCTGCCAGTCAAGCCCACTAAAAGGCTCATCAAGTATTAACCAAGATGGCTCCCAAATAATAATTGAAGCAAGGGCTACCAATCTTTTTTCACCTTCAGAGAGTGTGAAGGGAGGCCTCGATAGAATTTCATCATTCAATCCAACCATTTCTAACACACGTGATACTAGTCCATCGATATGTTTTAGATGATGTTTCTTTGCGCCATAAGCAATCTCTTCATAAACAGTATCATTAAAGAAAAGGTCTTCTGGGGTTTGAAATAGAAAACCCATTTCCTTACGTACATCTTTTATATTGCCTCTTGGTATAATTATCCTCCCGCTACGAGGTTTTAAGAGATTGGCAACTATAAGAGCAAGGGTAGTCTTACCAGCAGCAGTAGGACCAATAATAATATGCATTTCATCCATTTCAAATCTAAGAGAACAATTCTTTAATACTAAGGAATCTCTATACCTAAAACTTACTTTCTTTAGAAGTATCATCAGATTATTTCCATAATCCGTTCAAAATTGTAAATATCATCTTTATTTTCCTTCAAGAGTTTTTCAAAAAGAGTTTTCTGGGTTGGAATAATATCCTTCTCCATTAGCTCCTGAATTTCGGATTCAAAACTAATCTCTCCATTCTCAAGTAAAATTACTCTATCCCCCCACTTTATCTCTTCAAAATTTTGCGTTATTATAAGTAAAGATGAGGAGCAATTATCCCACAATCTATAAATCCTCTCTCGAGACTTCCTATCAAGAAATGATGTAACCTCATCAAAAATGATATAATCTGGAGACATCGCATAGATACTTGCTATAGCGACAAGTTGTTTCTCTCCCCCTGAAAGTTCAGATGGATCTCTATTAATCATTTCCTTTAAATCTAATTTATCAATGATGGAATCTACAGTATTATGGATTTTTTCCCTGTCCTGTTTAATATTACTCAAACCAAAGGCAATCTCTCGCTTTACATCAGTTGTTACAAATTGAGTCTCAGGATCCTGGAACACAATACCTATTTTCTGTCGTAAAGAAGTGAGGTCATAATCAGATACAGATTTTGAATCAATAATTATATGTCCAGAATCTTGTTCAATCATACCTGCAAGTGATAACGCTAAGGTAGTTTTTCCAGCACCGTTGGGACCTAAAATAACCAAATTTTCCCCTTTATGCCAAGATAAAGAGACGTCATGGATGACAATTTTCTTGCCTCTTTTAATTGTTATGGAATTGATTTTTATCACAAGAAGAAATTAATAAGTATTCTTATATATATCTAAATAGTCATATGGATCAACAGGCTGGCCAATCACCCTGACCTCATAATGTAAATGGGGTCCTGTAACCCTACCTGTGGAACCCATACAACCAATCCTTTTACCTCTCTTTACCTCCTGACCTACTCTCACATAGATATTTTTCAGATGAGCATATCTTGTCTCTAAACCATATCCATGATCTATCTTTATAGTTTTACCATACCCGGGTCTCCATTTGGTTGATATTACAATACCATCAGCACCCGCCACTACAGGAGTCCCAGAATAATTCGCTATGTCAAAACCCTCATGCCACTGACGCTTACGGGTTATAGGATGTTTTCTCCATCCAAAGCCATCGGTAACCCATCCATATGTGGGCCAAATGGAGGGTGTATGTGAGAGGCGTCTTTTTAGTTTAGAAAGTCTTTCTTCTGAACTTTTTAGAGAACTTTTTTCAAGTTCAACTAATTTTTCAATTCTATTAATATTAAATTCCACATGCTTTACACTTGCATCAATCTCAGTAGAATAGAATTCTTTTCTCTCAGGAAATCCACCGATACCCATTTGTTTCACAGATTTACTTATTGGATTCAACTCGCTGGCAAGCAGGAGTAAAGTATTATTATAACCAACTTTTTCCAGATTTCTATCAATAATAGAAACCTCATTTCTTATTTTCCCAAGATCTATGAGATATTTTTCATTTTCCTTTTTAAGCTCTATATATTCTTTACATAGTACTTTTTTCCTGTTATCTTCCAATATTATATAACTTAATGCTCCACCTAATATACCAATTAATATAATAAGTAAAAAAATTATCCTCTCGGAAACACAAATTCCCCATACTTTGTCACCTGTATTAAATATTATACTCCATTTATGCAAACGCATAATATTTACTTATAATGATTTACAATCAAATGTCAAGTGTTTTTTATAAAAAAATTAGAATTTATTTACAATAAAAATTTAAAAATTATCCGAAAATTTTGATAATTTTCCTGAAGATATATAAAGTTCAAAGACTATATACAAAATATTTCATATAAATGAAGATTTAAAATTCAACATAAGAAACAGCCACTTCTATTACTAATTGTGGATAAATATAGATATACACCAGTTTTCAGTCAATTATATAACATTTGAATCGGGATGTGGACAATTGTGGATGAACAACTTAAATAATCAGCTAATTAACCAATAACTGATCAACTACTCTTTATAAAGACCATTTTTATTAATATAATCAAATACCTTATCTGGTAAATAGTAATCTACAGGTTCGTTGTTATTTAAAGCTTTTCTTATTTCAGTAGATGAGATTTCAATAATTTTTGACGGTAATAAATTTAAATAGACAGGGAATTTTTGGGGGGATTCACTCCTTCTAAAGACATATACTTTAACCATTTTAATAATATCTTCCCATCTATGCCAGGAAGTAAATTCTTCTGCCTGGTCTTCCCCTATAAGAAGACAAATATCAGCCTCATTCTCCATAACTTCCTTCAGGGTATCATAGGTATAAGAAACACCTTTTCTTCTGCCCTCTAACTCAAGTACTTTAAAGAAAGGTTTATTCTCTGTGGCAAGTTTTAACATCTCTAAACGATGTTTGAAAGGTGTGGATTTATCTCCTTTTTTAAAAGGTGAAATCCAAGCGGGAACAAAAATAATTTTTTTAAGCTTTAAAATTCGAATAGCATCGATAGCTACAATTAGATGACCGATATGAACAGGATTAAAATTACCTCCAAAAACTCCCTTCACTGAATCTCTTCTAACCTTTCTTTTGCTTCATCTTCATACTCCCCACCCACTTTACTATAGTAAAAGTATGCAAGAGAATCATTACCTTCTCTTCGAAAAATGTCTCCAAGTAGTAGATATGCCTTATCTGCCCACTTATCACTTTTATAAATAACTCCGTTGAGATATATCTTTGCTGATTCTTCTTTCCCCATTTTTATATAGATTTTCGCCGTCTCAAGTAGTTTTTGATTTAGCTTCTCATACATTCTATTTCTTCCCTCTATTGCTTCTTCTAGATATATTGAGTAGGGATACCTGACAATAAACTCTTCATATATTTCGAGAGCCTCTTTTGTCATTGTCTGGTCACGCTGTGCTATAGGAGATAAATTCCCAAGGCACTGTGCCTTTCGTAGATATGCCATCTCGGTATATTCAGAATTTGGAAAATTTACTATCAAAAATTGAAATTCCGGAAGGGCTTCTTCATACACTTTCATCATATAGAAAGACTCTGCATAGTAAAATTGTGCATCATCCACCCATTCACTACCTGGATGTCTATTGAAGAAATATTTAAAAAGTTCTATACTTCTGTTATAATCTTTCTTCTCGAAATATCCATATGCCCTCTGATATTCCTCATCAGCTGATAAAATAGTTGGAATTATATCACGGGTGCATAATATAAAAGCAAAACATATGATTAATGGAATTAGTTTTTTCAAGAGCTCTCCTCCATACTTTTTACAATTTTAAGTCTCTCTTCAGCATCCCTTACAATCTTAGGCTTCGCAAATTGGTTTATTAGTAGGACCTTTTCATAACAGGACTCTGCTTCCTTATATTTCTCCTGACCAAGTCTGATATCACCTAAAAGAAAATAAGCATCGTCTAAAAGCACTTTTGGAATACCAAGTGATATAATTTGAGCCAGATACAATTCGGCAGAAGAATAATTGCCCTCATCAAACCTCTTCTTTGCAAGAGTGTAAGACACCTTACCTAACCAGTATTTAAATTTCCAGTGTTTATGTGTCTCTACTCCCTTTTTCAGGTTTTGATACGCAGACAATAATTCATCCTCATAGAGATAACATTGTGCCATTCTGAATCTTGCATTTAAATTTAAACTGTCGTACTCAATTCCAGACTCATAAAAATCGATTGCCCTGTCATACTCTCTTGAATCAAAGTACCAATCTCCTAAAAAGAAATTTCTTATTCCCAGTTCAAATTCAGGATCGTATTCGAGTATCTTTTCAAGCATCAACTTTGCAGTAAAACCCATGTCTCTTGCTATTGCTTTATCAACTGCTTCCTCTAACACTGAAATGACCTTCGGTGACCACCCTGGATCAATCTCGATAAGTCTATCAAAAGCTTTTACTGCACTTCGAGGGTCATTTAAACGTAAATAAATATCTCCCTCCAAATATATTTCCCTTGGGACATTTGAATTTTTTAGTAAAAGTAATGCTTGAGTAGTTTTCATTGAAGTGTAATACTCCATTGCTTTCTCAAAATTGCTTTTCCTGCTGCAATCGAGAGAAAACAGAAGGAGTATTATAAAGATTATTGACTTATAAACGTTCAACAATGTTAATGACTAATTCTGATAGTTTTGGTTCAGCTTCTATTGAAGCTTTTAAAACCATTTCATGATTTATTGGTTCAAGTGCATCAGGAAGACCCATATCACTTATAATTGAAAGACCTAAAACCTTAGAACCCATCCATCTTGCTACAATTACCTCGGGTACAGTTGACATCCCTACTGCATCAGCACCAATTGTTCTTATCATCCTGTATTCAGCTGCAGTTTCAAAAGTTGGACCCTGAAGACCCAGATAAATCCCTTTTCTAACCTTAATACCTGTATCCAGAGCTGTAACTTCGGCAAGTTTTATCAAATCCTTATCGTACGTATTGTACATATCAGTAAATCTCGGACCTAATCTTTCATCACTTGAACCTCTCAAGGGATGTTCTGGAAACAAGTTTATGTGATCGGTTATTATCATTATATCACCCCTCGAAAATTGAGGATTCAATCCACCAGCAGCATTTGAAACTATGAGAGTATCAATCCCCAAGAAGCACAATAACTTTGCTCCATACGTAACTTTGCCCATGTCATACCCTTCATAATAATGAAATCTACCCTTCATTGCACATACCTTCTTCCCTGAAAGTTTTCCCCCGATCAACATGCCTTCATGTCCTTTTACTGTAGAAATAGGGAAATTTAGTATTTTCTGATATGGAATTTCTACCTGGTCCTCTATTCTGTCTGCAACTCCTCCAAGACCTGTACCAAGAATAATTCCAACATCAGGTTTATCAAAGTTTAAATTTTCAAGGATAAATTTCTTACTCTCGGAGAGTTTTTCGAACTCTAAATTCTTCTCTTCTATTCCCATTCTATTAATTATTCTTTGAACAGTTCGCCTACTTTCTTACCAGATTTTGAGTTCTCTTGCTCCTCCCTTGCTTTCTTCTCTTTCATTTCATATGCCTTTATTCTCTCCATCTCATCCAACATTTTTAATTGCGAAGAGAGAAAGCCTCTAAGTTGAGCTATAAAGCCATCTCTTTGACTCTTTAAAGCACTTATCTGATTTCTTAGTTCTCGGAGCTGGGCTTGAACATCTTCCAAAATCTCGCTTGCTTCAATTTTAGCCTTTTTTACTATCATTTCTGCTTCTTTACGTGCATTCCTTCTTATTTCATCTGTAGTTTTTTGTGCAGATGTTAGTGTGTCCTGAAGGGTTTTCTCCATTCTCTTATAATCTTCAATCTTCAGGTCTAATTCCCGAAGTTGCTCCTGCATACTTTTGTTCTCTCGAACTAGATTTTCCATCTCCTTTGCTGTTATCTCAAGAAAAATATCTACTTCATTCTTATCATAACCTTTAAATGATTTCTTAAATTCTTGCTTCCTTATATCTAATGGTGTAATTTTCATAATTACCTCCAGGGCTTTGGAAATTTTATTCATGGTGGAGGCGGCGGGAATCGAACCCGCGTCCGAAATGGTAGTTTAGAAGCGTCTACATGCTTAGTGGCTGTTTTTTTATCGCCTTTCCCACACCCAACCACAGGATTAGGTAAGGCTATGCCAGTTATTTTTCATCCACAATCCCCTGGCAATGATTGTAGCTTATTCTCCTTCTATGACACCCTTCGAGAAAGTAGGAGAAGAACTTTCTCGAGAGCGAGCAGCTAAGTTAAGCTGCCAGGGCGTAATTAACGTTGCCATTTATGTTTATTACCACAGTTTTCCGAGTTATGGTGGCTCGGCATGCAACTTCCAATCAATTCCATCTCGTCGAAACCTTTTCGCCCCCGTTCTTTCTAATATTTTAATTCTTTATATATAATAGTCAAGGGGGGCTAACATAGTCATTAGTCTTCAGTCTTTAGTCATTAGTCTTAATTCATTTTTAGTAAATAACTTATAAAAAAATTTATTACGTCTTACAATTAGTAACAATACTCATGACTATAATAAATATTAAAATTCAAAAGAAAATATATCCCAAAACCTAATATTTAGATTTGACTACAGACTATCGACTATAGACTAACGACTATATCCTCCATCTTGCAGGAGATTAAGGGGTTGACAAATTGCACTCAGATATATTAGATATAGATAGGATAGATCTACGGTTTCGGGGCTAATTGTAATTAAAAATGAAGTATAGATACCAAATTGTTAAGGAAATAAAAAAAGTGGAACTTTACCACAGAAGCACACAAAGTAAATGAAGAAGAGAAACAGAAAGTGTGGACTCTGTGTCTCTATGACAAATTAAAATGGAGGTAACATGGGAAATGCCATTTATAAAATAGAAAAACCGTCAAATGAACCTATTTATCCCTATGGTCCCGGAAGTTTAGAGAAAAAGGAATTAAGAGAAAAAATAAAAGAACTTAAAGGCAAAGAGCTCGAGATTCCACTTATTATAGGTGGTGAAGAGATAATGACAGGAGATATTGGAGAATGTGTTATACCACATGAAAACGATAAGATTTTGGGCAAGTATCACAAGGCTGGAAAGGATGAAGTAGAGATGGCGATAGAAGCAGCTCTAAAAGCAGGGAAAAAGTGGTCAGACACACCATGGGAGCATCGTGCTTCAATCTTCAAGAGAGCAGCTGAACTCCTATCAGGACCTTGGAGAAGCACCGTAAATGCAGCCTGTATGCTATGTCAGAGTAAAACTGTGTTCCAGGCAGAGATTGATTCTGCATGTGAGTTGATAGACTTCTTCCGCTTCAACACTTATTATATGACAGAGATATATAAAGAGCAGCCAGATTCAACTGGGACATCTTATAATAGATTGGAATACAGACCTCTTGAAGGATTTGTCTTTGCTGTGACACCATTTAACTTTGCATCAATAGCAGGAAACCTCCCTTCTGCACCAGCTATTATGGGTAGTGTATCTGTCTGGAAACCTGCATCCTCTGCAGTTTATACTGCATACTGGCTAATGAAACTGTTCCAGGAAGCAGGGGTTCCTGATGGAGTAATAAATTTCGTTCCAGGTTCAGGAGGAAATGTTGGTCAGCCTGCCCTCGCCAATGCAAACCTTGCCGGTGTACACTTCACTGGCTCTACTGCTGTATTCCAGCATATGTGGAAAACAATTGGAGATAACATCATGAATTATAAGACCTATCCAAGAATTGTTGGAGAAACAGGTGGAAAAAACTTTGTCTTTGTCCATGAAAGCGCTAATATGAAAGAAGTCCTTACAGCACTTGTAAGAGGAGCTTTTGAATATCAGGGACAGAAATGTTCCGCTGCTTCACGTGCATATATTCCTCTTAGTATGTGGAAAGGAGGATTAAAAGAGGAACTCATCAACACGACAGAGGACATAAAAATGGGGTCCCCAGAAGATTTCAGAAACTTTCTGGCTGCAGTGATAGATAAGGCTGCTTTCAATACAATAACAAAATACATAGATGAAGCGAAAAAATCTTCTGATGCTGAAATAATTGCTGGTGGAGAATACGATGATTCAAAAGGATTTTTTGTAAGACCTACAATAATTCTCACCAAAGACCCAAAATACAAGACAATGAAAGAGGAGATATTTGGTCCAGTCCTCACATTATATGTATATAAAGATAATGAATATGAAGAAACACTCAAAATCTGTGATGAGACTTCTCCATACGCTCTAACCGGTTCTATATTCGCAAAAGACAGAGATGCTATTATAAAGGCTGCAAAAGTTCTCACTCATGCTGCCGGTAATTTCTATATTAATGATAAACCAACAGGTGCAGTGGTTGGACAACAACCATTTGGAGGAAGTCGCGCATCAGGAACTAACGATAAAGCAGGGAGTAAATTAAATCTCATTAGATGGGTTTCTCCAAGAACAATAAAAGAAAACCTTTCTCCTCCTACAGACTATCGATATCTATTTATGCAGGAAAAGTAAGATGAAAGAAGCAACAGTTGGCACATTAGGTGAAGAAAAAGTCGTAGACTGTAATATACACCTCAAGATAAAACGCTCTGGTGGTATCGATCTTGAACTTAAATCAAAAGTCGATGTTACATATGGTAAATCCATCCGTCAACTTGTTCATAAGGGATTATCATTCTTTGGAATAGATAATGCCAAAATAGTGATTGATGATTATGGAGCATATCCTTTTGTCATGCAGGCAAGAATTGAAACTGTTGTAAAAAGGGCTCTTCCAGATGTGGATAATGAATTCCTTCCGGAGTTTTCGGATAAATGTTTATACAAATCATCAATGGATAGATTTCGAAGGACTCGCTTATATCTACCAGGGAGTTTTCCAAAGTTTATGATAAATGCAGGGATACATAATCCTGATGGAATCATACTGGATTTAGAGGATTCCGTTGCTCCAACAGAGAAAGATGCTGCAAGAGCACTGGTGCGGAATGCTCTTCGCGTTGTAAACTTTTACAATGCAGAAAGAATGGTAAGAATAAATCAACTTCCTATGGGGCTTATTGACCTCGAATGGGTAATACCACACAACACTCATCTAATACTCATTCCTAAATGTGAATCTACCGGTACAGTCCTAAAGGTTGATGAAAAAATAGAGGAAATAAAGAAAAAAAATAATATTGAGCAGGATATATTCTTAATGCCAATTATAGAGAGCGCATTGGGTGTAATCAAGGCATATGAGATAGCTTCGATATCTTCCAATGTAGTTGCTCTTGCTATTGGTCTTGAAGACTATACTGCTGATATAGGTACCGAGCGATCAATTGAAGGTAAAGAAAGTTTCCTCGCTCGTTCGGTTATCGTAAATGCAGCACGTGCAGCAGGTGTACAGCCCATTGATACTGTATTCTCGGATGTTGATGATACAGAAGGATTACGCAAGAGCACTCTTGAAGCAAAATCCCTTGGCTTTGAGGGAAAAGGTTGTATTCACCCTCGTCAAATTGAGATAATACACGATGCATTCGCGCCAAAAGAAGAAGAAATTGAAAAGGCAAAAAAGATAGTCAAAGCTTTTGAAAAAGCAAAAGCTCGTGGTCTCTCTGTAGTTTCACTCGGAAGCAAAATGATAGATCCTCCGGTTGTAAAACGAGCAGAGAAAACAGTCCAGCTTGCAATGAAGATAGGTAAACTGGATGAGAATTGGAGGGATAATGAGTGAGGATTACAGGTTAAAGAAAAATGCAGTGGGTAGATTGGTTCCTACAATAATAAATGGAGAAAATGCTATTCCCTATCAGGGGGTAGGTAAATATAAACCAAAAGGTAGGAAAACTATCCCTCCCATTTCAACATGTGCAGATTATCCTGATGATGGGAATAAGGTAGTAAAGAACTTAAAAACTGCACTACAAGCAGCTGGAATAAAAGACGGAATGACTATCTCAACCCACCATCACTTCAGAAATGGAGATTATGTAGCAAATGCTATCTTTGACGCAACAGCCAATATAGGAGTAAAAGACCTCCGGTGGTTTCCTTCAGCCTCATTCCCATGCCATGCACCCATAATAGAGCATTTAAAATCCGGTGTGATTCATCATATAGAAGGTAGTCTGAATGGACCCTTAGGAGAATTCGCTTCCAAAGGCAGTATGAAGGGTATGGGGGTTCTACGTTCCCATGGTGGTCGATATCAGGCTGTGCAGGATGGAGAAGTCCACATAGATATTGCTGTAATTGCAGCTCCAACTGCAGACCCCTTTGGTAATGCAAATGGTCTTTATGGAGAATCAGCATGTGGATTACTTGGTTTTGCACTGGTTGATTCACAATATGCAGATCAGGTTATCATAGTAACTGATAATCTAATAGAATTTCCCTGCTATCCCTGGCAGATACAGGGTAACTACGTGGATTATGTAGTGATCATGGATAAGATAGGAGATCCTGAGAAAATAGTATCAGGGACAACAATGATAACAAGAAGTCCTGATAGACAGCGAATTGCAAGGTTGGCAGCGCAGTTCTTAAGAGATACAGGTATAATGAAAGAAGGATTCTCCTTCCAGGCAGGAGCTGGTGGCACATCACTTGCCTTTGTTGATTACCTTTCAAACTATATGAGGGAAGCAGGGATAACCGCACAATTTGTCAGGGGTGGTAGTACACAATACCTTGTTGATATGCTTGAAGAAGGCCTAACCAATTACATATTGGATGGACAGACTTTTGACCTCAAAGGCGTCCAGTCAATGAGGGATAATCCAAACCATGCTGATACCAGCCCCTTCACGAGTTATAATTATCACGGGAAAGGTATGTTTGCCACGATGGTGGATGCAGCTATCCTGGGTGCAACAGAGGTAGACATCAATTTCAACGGAAATGTTAATACCCATTCAGATGGGCTGTTACTACACGGTATTGGAGGCTGGCAGAATACAATATTCTCTAAATGCACTATACTCACTATTCCCACCTTCAGGAACAGGATTCCTATCTTAGTGGATGAAGTTACAACCCTCACGGGACCCGGTGAACTCATCGATGTTGTTGTTACCGAGCGGGGAATTGCGATAAATCCAAGAAGGAAGGACCTACAAAATGCTATAAAGGGTTCAGACCTCCCAATCCGTTCCATAGAAGAGTTAAAAGAGGAAGCAGAGGATATATGTGGTGGTAAACCAAATAAGCCAAAACTGGGAGATAGAATTATCGCTGCAATCAAATGGGTTGATGGGACAGTGATTGATGCAGTAAGGCAAGTCCTGGATTAATCTTTCGCAACCACGCAAAGAACATTCTAAAAAGTAGTTGAATAGTTGAATAGTCAAATAGTTGATTAGTTAAAAACTCAACAAACTCTATAAACTCTACAAACCCAATGAACTCGGAACTCGGAACTCAGTACTCAGTACTCTTAACCTAAATCCTAATCTCAAAATCCCAATAATCGGTCACATGTCTTCGGTCTCCGGTCAAACTTTATATCTCCCTTGACTTCTTTCTCTTTTTCACTAGCGTTTTATCAATGATAAAAATGGAGGAGGAACAGATGAATTATTCAAAAAAGTTTTTTGTAACCATTTCTATTCTTTTGATTTTTATTTGTTGCACCAAAAAGAGCGAGGCCTGGGACAATACATACGGTGGAAGAGGAAGAGATTGGGGACAATCTGTTATTCAAACCTCAGATGGTGGATATATCCTAGTCGGACGAACATCTTCTTTTGGTAAAGGTAAAGAAGATGTTTATCTGGTAAAAGCAGACCGTATAGGAAAGGAACAATGGTCAAGAACATATGGAGGAAGGAAATTTGATATGGGCTTCTCAGTCCAGGAGACTTCTGATGGTGGGTTTATTATTGTAGGGAGTACATCATCCTTCGGTAAAGGTTACTATGATGTCTATTTAATAAAGACCAACGAATCTGGATATGTAGAATGGTCAGAGACATTTGGAGGAAAGGATGATGATTGGGGATTTTCAGTCAAAGAGACTCTTGATAATGGATACATAATTGCAGGATGGACCGCATCTTTCGGTTCTGGCAAAGATGATGTTTATCTCATAAAAACAGATGCATATGGTAATGAAGAATGGTCAAATACATATGGAGGTAGGGACTTTGACCTTGGTTTCTCAGTCCAGCAAACAGAAGATGGTGGTTATATTATTGTGGGTTGGACATCTTCTTTTGGAAAAGGTAGGGGTGACGTCTATCTAATAAAAACGGATGAAAAGGGTAGTAAAGAGTGGTCAAAGGAAATTGCAAGGAGATAACATAATTGACTTCTCACTTCCTAAAACCACTGATGGTGGATAAGTATCACAGATACTTTTTCAATTAGATAAAGCAACACCTCCAATACCTACCCCTCCACAAACTTCAAGGACTTTAATATCCTGCTTTTTTGATATTATATCTTTTATCCAGTTATGACTAATTAATATTTCCGTAAACTTCAGCGCCCTCTTAAAAGACTTCTTTTCCCATTCACTTAAGGGATCATCCGGCCAGATATATGTTTTGTAGAATTTCGAAAGCTTCAAAGATAATTCTGCACTTTCCTTTTTATTTTTCATACAACAACCTCCTTATAATTCTGCACAGGGCAATTCAACTACGGCACAATTCTCCCAACGGTTATATTTCTATCTTTATCACCTCTTCTATTAGAATAAAATATAGCCGATGAATATGTTTCTTCTGGAAAGTGATAAAAAGTTGTTATCCCCATTTCCTTCATTTCAATCATGTTTGCTTCTTTAAGGTCAAGAAAATGGTTATTCTCCTTAATATGAACACCTGGGATTCTTTCTATTTTAAATAATTCGCATATTTCAACTCCAACCTCATAATTATCCCTTCCGATAGATACTCCAAAGGCGACAATCCACTCGGGAACACTCAGTTTCAATTCATTTTTCATTTGTATAAGGAACTTCTTTGTGATTCTAAGCAAGGTTCCTCGCCATCCAGCGTGAAGTATTGCAAGAATTTTCTTGGGGTAGTAAAGTATGATTGGAAGACAATCCGCTGTTTTTACATAGAGAACAACGTTCTTTTCATTTGTAAATATACCATCACCAACAAGTGTAATTCCAGAACAAGCTTTGTGAATTACAGCAGAATGAATCTGCTTAAGTCCACAGGAGATTCCCTCCATTTCATTCAAGGGATCAAATGTCTTGGTTCCCTGAAGGACCAGAGTATCAGAATCAAATTCTAACTCATACCAGATTTTACCTGATTTTTCCTTCTGCTTCCACATTTTTACTTTAAAATAATATCTAAAACTACGAGATGGTCAATCACCATTCTGGATAGTTCCCAAATTTATCATAAATATATAAGTCTTTAAGGTATAAAAAACAGAGACTCTAACTGTAAATTTATGGAGATTAACAAAATAGCATGGAAATGGATTGGTTTCTCTTTTAAATAAGTTTCACAAATGGCTTTGTGCACTTTGTGTCTCCGTGGCTTTCCTTATTTATATCATTTATAACTTTAACCGTGTGTTTCCATAGCTAAAATTAGAATCGATGAGAAAGCATTACATAAGCACGATTGTGAGGACTTTGGAGAATATCTGTTAGTAACCACTCAAGGTCAACTATTCCTTTAAAAGCAATATAAGTTTTCTTTTTATATCTGTATTCAATACCCAATACGCCCCATATCTCTTTACTGGCTTCCCCATTTAATCTTCCCCATGATTTTTGAATACTAAAGGGAAAATTCAGCCATTCGTGAATCCTATAATTGTAATGAAATTTAATACCTATCCATTTCCTTTCGTATTCTAATTCATTAGGTTCTTTTCTATATGCCATTGGTAATCCAATGTGAAGATTGTCTCTATCAAACAACCGAGTCTCAACATATAGTTCTGTAAAGAGATACTCCCAGTCCCATTGAAAATCCTCTTCTAATCCAAACATGATATAAGTCGAGTCCCTACCCCATTCTAAATATCTTAACCTTAATCCTAAAAGTAAATTATTCATAAATTGATAATTAGAACTCATTAATAGTGTCTTGCCTCTTCTCTCTTCTACTTTTGCAAATGCGTCATATAAATTAAATTCTTTTTTAATTGATTGTGTATAACGATAATAATAATAAAGACTTGCCCATTTATTACGTAATCTCCCCTCAAGTTCTAACCTTAAAGGCAAGTTACTATATCGACCTTTATTATAAAAATCCTCTAAAATAATATAAATAGAATGATTATTCGATAAGTTCTTCCAAAAGCCAAATCCTAAACCTAAAAGATCAATATCTATACTATTATTCTTATAAGCTGGAGCAATTACAAATGAATAAGTTAATAGAAGGAAATCACCAGTTCTTGGTATCCAGTTAAGTTCAAATCGGTGAAGTTCTTCATCTAAATCAAAATATTTCTCTTTATGAAAACGATAATAAAGTGAAAGTTCTGAAAATAGGGGTATCTCGAATTTAGCTTCATATCTATATCGTAGTTCACCATTATCTGGAAACCCCTGAATAATCCTGATGGCTCTCCTACTTGAATTAAATAAAATTTCCTCATTTGTTGGGAAAAGTGTAAAACTTTCATCCATTAAATAAAAAGTGTTACTACTTGTAGAGAGGAGTAAAAGAAATAAAATAATCAATCTAATTCAAGAGATATATCAATTGATTGATATGAATGTGTAAGAGCCCCAACAGAGATATAATCAACACCTGTTTCTGCAATCTCTCTTACATTTGATAGAGTAACTCCTCCTGAAACTTCAAAGGTTACATTCTCATCCTTTGCTATAGCAACAGCATCTCTTAATTCCTTAATACTCATATTATCCAGCAAGAGATGAGTCGCTCCACTCATGATTGATTCCTTCAGCTCTTGAAGGTTTCTAACCTCTATCTCTCCCTTAACCCTTGAAAGTGCTTCCTTTATCCCTCCAGCGATACTTATATGGTTCTCTTTTATAAGGACTTCGTCATAAAGCCCCATTCGATGATTGACCCCTCCTCCAACTCTTACTGCATACTTCTCTAAATATCGAAAGGTGGGAGTGGTCTTTCTTGTATCGAGGATTCTGGCACCAGTTCCTTCTACTGCATCAACAAATCGCTTAGTAAAGGTCGAGATACCACTAAGGCGCGCAATAAAATTAAGTGCAACCCTTTCACCCATAAGGATTGCTCTTGCATCACCTTTAATGGAAATAATTGCCCTGGGTTTGTTATCTTCAGGGTCAATCCAGACTCCTTCCTCAACAAGGACTTTCGTCTGTATTTCTCCAAGTTCCTCAAATACCCAGCCAACTATTTCTAAACCGGAAAGCACAGCACTTTCTTTTAATAGTATTCTACCCGAAGCAATATAACCCTCTGCGACTATTTGCTCGGTAGTGATATCTCCTTTACCGATATCCTCTCTCAAAGCCCTTCTTATTAGAAGAAGAACCTTTTCTTTCTCTAATCTGTTCACTCATTATCCTCCTTATTTCATCCCGCAGTTTTGCGGCTTTTTCAAACTCAAGTAGTTCAGCATGTTCTTTCATTTTACTCATAAGTATTTCTATCGCTTCCATTCTTTCCATTTCTGAAGAGAATTTTTCTGGGATATCAAACATTTCTTTAATATCCTCTGTCACTTCCTTCTTTGCACCAGCCACAGCAGTGGTTCTAAGTATTTCCTCCCTGGATTTTTCAATACTCCTGGGAGTTATATTGTGTTTTTTGTTATATTCTATTTGAACCTTCTTACGTCGCTTTATTTCTTTTAATGCTCGTCTGATAGCATCTGTTTCTTCATCTGCATAAAGAATTACTCTTCCTTTCAAATTCCTTGCGGCTCGTCCAGAAGTCTGGATAATAGATGTCTCAGACCTCAAGAACCCGGCTTTATCAGCATCCAGGATTGCAACAAGAGAAACCTCAGGAAGGTCTAGACCTTCCCTGAGGAGGTTGATACCCACTAGACAATCGAAATCCCCCAGTCTTAAGCCTCTCAAAAGGTCAACCCGTTCAACAGAATCTATTTCAGAATGTAAATAACGGACATTTAAACCTACATTTAACAAATATTCAGTTAACTCTTCCGACATCCTTTTAGTGAGTGTAGTAATAAGAACACGTCCCCCATCCAGAACTACTTTTCTTATCTCCTCTATCAGGTCATCTATCTGATTTTTAATAGGTCGAATTTCCATCTCAGGGTCAACAAGTCCAGTTGGTCTTATCAATTGCTCTACGACCAAACCTCCAGATTTCTTGATTTCCCATTTATCTGGTGTTGCAGAGATATATATGACTTTATCCACCTTTCCCATAAATTCCTCAAAATTCAAGGGTCTATTATCAAGAGCAGAAGGTAGTCTGAATCCATATTCAACAAGGGTTTCCTTCCTTGAACGATCTCCACGGTACATCCCTCTTATCTGGGGAACTGTTCGATGTGATTCATCGATTATGGTAAGGAACTTGCCAGGAAAGAAATCAATCAGAGTATAAGGGGCCTGGCCCTCTTCCCTCAAAGAGAGGTATCGGGAATAATTCTCAATACCAGAACAATAACCTATTTCCCTCATGAATTCAATATCGTATTTTGTCCTGCTTTCGAGCCGCTGTGCTTCCAGGTATTTTTCCATACGAAGAAAATATTTAACCCGTTCTTCAAGTTCACGCTCTATCTGTTCTATTGCATATGAAATCCTATCACCAGGAAGGACAAAATGATGAGCAGGATAGATATGAAAGGCTTCCAGCTCTTCTATTTTCTTACCACTGACAGGGTCTATTCGGTGAATACTATCGATCTCATCACCTAAGAATTCAACCCGTAACCCTTTAAATTCATATGAGGGATAGATATCCACCACATCCCCCCTTACCCGGAAATTACCCTGAATAAATTCTAAATCATTTCTCATGTATTGATCACTTACCAGCCTTTTAAGTAGATTATCTCTGGAAATTTCCATACATTTATTAATCTCGATAACCTGGCTTTTAAAATCTGAAGGTGAGCCAAGACCATATATACAGGATACAGATGCTATGATAATAACATCTCTTCTTTCAAGTAGTGATGTGGTGGCTTTCATCCTTAGTCTTTCAATCTCTTCATTAATAGAAGCATCCTTCCCTATATAAGTATCGGTCTCCGGAACATATGCTTCTGGTTGATAGTAATCATAATATGATACAAAATACTCAACTGCACTATCCCCGAAGAACTGTTTGAATTCTCCGTATAACTGTGCCGCAAGGGTCTTGTTGTGTGAGATTACAAGGGTTGGGAGACCAACCCTCTCAATAACATTAGCCATAGTGAAGGTCTTTCCAGAACCAGTTACCCCGAGCAGTGTCTGGTGCTTCTTACCTTTCTTTATACCTTTCGTTAATTTTTCTATTACCTGGGGCTGATCCCCTGTGGGCTCGAAACTTGAAACTAATTTAAATTCACCCGTCATAAGTCTCCCGTCTCCGGTCTTCGGTCTCCGGTCACTTTATCCTCTCCCCAAATATCAAGGAGCCTATCCGCACCATATTAGAGCCTTCCTCAATAGCAACTTTATATGAATTGCTCATTCCCATAGAGAGTATCTCCATCATAGAATTTTTTGTTTCAACCTCTTTCAGCCTCTCAAAGATTTCCCTTGTGATTTTAAAATAAGGACGAGCATTCTCTGGGTTTCCATACATTGGTCCCATAGTCATAAGACCCTTAATCATAATATTTCTTAATTCTTCTATCTCTAAAATCGCCTCTTTTATAATGGACAAGTCCGGTAGAAAACCTGATTTTGACTCTTCCCGCCCACTATTTATTTCAAGTAATACAGGAATAATAGATTTACCAGCTCTCTCTACGCGTTTATCAATTTCTCTTGCAATATGTAAAGAACCAACTGTCTGGATTAAATCGAATATCAGAAGTGCTTTGTTTATCTTATTCTTCTGTAGGGGACCTATAAGATGCCATCTAACCCTTTCTGCTTTCTCTCCTAATAATTGATATTTATTTAAAGCCTCCGGATACACATAATTCTCCCCTATTAAAGTTGCACCTGCTTCTATAACCTCCCCGACTTCATTATATGTTCTTGTCTTTGATGCAACAACTATACTTATATCCAGATGGATTGATTCCCTTAATCTTTTATAATTGTCGCCTATTTTACCCATTTTTTTAAAAAAATGGACATTGGTTAGTTGGATTGTTAGTGAGTTGGTCCCCTAAATTTAAAACCAACTGCTGATAGCTGATTTTGAGCCAAAATCTAGTCATATAAGTATCTTCGTTGTAGGGCCTGCCCCGTGTAATGATATGCGAGCGTCAACGGTAACTATTACACGGGGCATAGCTTTAGCTATGCAGAAGCTCTTGCAAATCAATTGGTTAGCTTCACGAGTGACTGGCAGGCAAGATAAGTTAGTAATGACTAATTCTTTCACAATGATTCTGTTAAATTGAGGTTTGGAAACCTCCCACATTAGCTGTTAACTATTTAATATCAACTGATGATTATAGACTTCGGACTTCGGACTATAAAGATACTCATTTCACCTCTTTCTTCCCGCATGAGCTCTTATAAAGAACCTTTTACCACCATATTTGGTATCAATAATCTCTCTATCCTCTATCATACGTGATACAACTTCCCAATCTTTACCTGATCTCTTTAGCATTTTTCTAACATCATCCTCAGTCATTGGGTGTACAGCTGTTATATCAAGGATATCATTCCTGACATTTCCACTTCCAGCAAAGTCGTTATCTGCATATCCAATAAGGAGCTCCACCTTCTCGAGTTTTTCACTAAAGATATTGTAAGCAGTATTTATTACCTCTTCATGTGGAGGTCTTATCCACTTACAAAGAGGAGGACGTGTTGGAATTGCAATATAAGTCTTTTCTACTTTAAGCTGTTTAATAAAATCTGCAATCCTCTTCATTTCTTCAACATCATCATTTATCCCTTCAATAAACATTGTTTCAGTATTAAGAGCTCCTCTGTAGTTTTCACTGAATTTTATCATCCCAGAAAGTAAATCAGCGAGGACAATCTCAGTATGTGGACGGTCAATTCTTTTCCAAAGTCTTTTAGTGACTGAATCAATTTTCAAGGATACCCAATCAGCTTTTCCTAACTCTTCCCTCACTAAAGGATGTGTTAAGAATGTACCATTGGTGATTACCGCAATTGGAATACACAGGTCTTTTAATAATTCTATCTCTTTCCCTAAATTTATATCAAGAGTAGGTTCACCGTCAGGTACAAAACTTAAGTAATCTATTCTTTCACCTTTTTCTTTCAATTCTTTTACTTTCCGTACTATCTGAATCCGTATCTCTTCTGGATTATAAAATGATTGTCTTTTATTAGTTAGTCTTAATGTTTTTCCAACTTGACAGTAAATACATGAATAAGTGCATATTTTTGGGGGAATATGATTTATTCCAAGGCTCAGGTTTAGTCTCCTTGATGGGACGGGACCAAAAGGAATCCTATTCCTCATCCTCCTCCACTAGAAAATATTTCCTACTTCTTTTTCGGAGTTTCCTTACCAATTCACTCTCATATATCTCTCCAAAATAAAACCCCACACCTTTACACAAATAGTCCATTGCCACAACCTCTACAATAGTGGCTATATTTTTACCCGGAATTATTGGGATCTTTACTTTAGGAATAATAACTCCTAGAATATCAACCTCCTCTGTTTCCAGACCAGTTCGAGTATAATCTTTTCCTTTCTGCCACTTCACAAGTTCCATTTGCATCTCTACTCTTTTATCTATCCTGATGCCTTTTATACCATAAAGTACAGCTACATTAAGAATACCAACACCTCTAATTTCAATATTATGCCTAAGTACATCTTCTTTCTCTAACTCTTCACCAAACAACATCTCTTTCTTCCTTTTTACGATAACAACATCATCTGCTACCAAACGGTGACCCCTTTCAACCAAATCAAGGGCTAATTCACTCTTGCCTATTCCACTTTCCCCTGTAATCAGCAATCCTACCCCATACACAGATACCAGGTCACCGTGGAAGCTCACTGAATCAGCTAACCGGTCCTCAAGATATGACTGTATAACTTCGCACACTTTCCAGCTTGGTGCTTTAGATCTTAAAAGAGTAACTCCTGATTCCTCACATCCTTTAACTAATTCAGGTAGCCCTTTATGGCCCAAGCTGATAATTAAAGCGGGAGGTTTGAAAGAGAGTAGTCGAGAGATTGCATTAACTCGCTCTTTTTTATTTAAACTAGAAAGGAAACCTATATCACGATTCCCCAATAACTGAATAGCTTCAACTGGAAAATATTTGTCATATCCCACAAATATGTAACCGGGTCTGTTTGCAAACTTCTCTTTGATTGCTCTTTTTAGACCCCTCTCTCCGGCTAGGATCTCAACGTCAATATATCCCTTAAGATCATTAAATAGATCTTCTACTGTTACTTTAGCGGTAACCATGATGATCAGTAACCCTGCTTTCGAATTCTTTTATCTGTCTCTCAATCTTTAAAAAAGCCTTGGCAAAGGTATTGTATGCATCCATACCCTCAACTTTTGCATTAATTTGCTTGTGTTCAAGAAAAGCATTGATCTCGGTACTCTTTCTATCTCCTTCTCCATTTATAATAATATCTAGATGATTTATCCATTTATCGAATTTAACCATTTTCTCCATCTTCTTATCTATTTGATTCTGCAGTTCTTTAGATGCATCAAAATGCCTTGTTATAAGCTTATAGTCCATTATCCCTCCTTTCTTATTATTGTATGATTCTTGCATTGTTCATTCTCATCAGGATGGTCTTTATTGAAATGCAATCCTCGTGACTCATTCCTGGATAGAGCTGATCTTGTTATAAGGTATGCTACTGTAATTAATGAGTGTAATTCTATAATATCCTGAGAAAGATAACTATTTCTATAGAGTTCCTCAATTTCTTCTAAATATAGTTCGAACCTTCTCATAGCTCGGTTGAGCAAGTAATCCCTTCTCACAATACCTACATAATCCCACATAGTCTGTTTTATCTCTTTCTTTGTGTGAACAGCCAATACACTTTCCTCAATGGTGGTTATCCTTTCCGTAGAAGGTAATATGTCCTCTACAGGAACACCACCAACCATCCAATCCAATGCTTCCTTTCCTGCCCTTGCTGAAAAGACCAACGCTTCAAGAAGAGAATTGCTCGCTAAACGGTTAGCACCATGGACTCCTGTAAAAGCTACTTCTCCTGCCGCCAACAAACCTCTTATATCTGTTCTCCCAAAGAGGTCAGTATAGACACCTCCGCACATATAATGTGCTGCAGGAACCACTGGTATAGGTTCCTTTGTTATATCAATTGAATATTTTAAACATTCCCTGTAAATATTGGGGAATTTATTCTTTATCTCATTGCTGTCTTTATGAGAAATATCAAGATAGACATAATTATCTCCTCGCTTTTTCAATACGGAATCACAAGCTCTTGCCACAACATCACGTGGAGCAAGTTCCATCTTTGGATGAATACCCTCCATAAATCTATTACCATCCATATCATATAACCTTCCACCTTCACCCCGGACAGCTTCTGAGATAAGAAACTGCCTTTCCTCTGGCTCTGGTGTGTATAATGTGGTTGGATGGAACTGGAAAAACTCCATATCTGCTATTCTACACCCTGCATTATAAGCCATTGCAACGCCATCTCCAGTGGCAACACCTGGATTCGAAGTATGCTGATAAACCTGTCCTGCCCCACCTGTTGCCAGTAGAGTTAATTTTGAAATCACTTGAATTATCTCTCCTGTTGACACATCAAGAGCATATACTCCATAGCAGGAATTATTCGCCATAATTATTTCAAAAGCGAGATGATGTTCAAATATTCGTATATTTGGATGGCTCTTTATCGCTGAAATAAGTCCCTTTTCAACCGCTCTCCCTGTAAAATCACCCGCATGAACAATCCTTCTGTGGGAATGTCCACCCTCCTTCCATAACTCAAGATCAGAAGATTTATCTTCAGTGAATTCTACTCCCCAATTAATAATATCTTTTATTCTTGAGGGCCCTTCTCTCACCATAATATCAACGGCTTCTTCTTCTGATAACCCTAATCCGGCTCTTACTGTATCTTCCTTATGGCTCTTAAAAGAATCTTCTTTATCAAAGACAGATGCTATACCACCTTGAGCATAGTTTGTGTTTGCATCTGTTCTTTCTTTCTTGGTTAGTATAAGGACATTACCCTTATCTATGACACGTAGTGCAAAATTCAAGGCTGCAATTCCACTTCCTATTAATAGGAAATCTGTTTCTATTCTTTTAATCTCCAAATAGATGCTCCTAAAACAGCTAACCTATCTTCTATTTTTTCATAACCTCTATCTATATGGTAAATTCTTGAAATCTTTGTCGTTCCCTCTGCAGCAAGTCCAGCAATTAAAAGAGCAGCAGAAGCGCGGAGATCAGAAGCCATAACCTCTGCTCCAGAGAGATATGGAACACCTTTGATAATTACATAGTCACCCTCACGTTTGAGATCTGCCCCCATTCTAACAAGTTCAGGGACGTGCATGAAGCGTTCTTCGAAGATTTTGTCTTTGACTATTGAAACCCCATTTGCCAGGGAGAGTAGACTGGTAAACTGCGCCTGCATATCAGTTGGAAAACCTGGATGTGGAGCTGTTTCTATATTTGTTGGCATTATATCACGAACCATTTTAACTCCGATCCAGTCATCCCCTAAAGAAATATCAGCTCCAATTTCCTTTAGCTTATCCAGAACAGTTTTGATATGTCCGGATTCCGCACGTCTAATTATTACATCTCCTTTTGTAATAGCAACCGCTATGGCAAATGTTCCTGATTCGATTCGGTCGGGAATTACCCGGTATTTACATCCAGAGAGTTTTCCAATCCCTCTGATTTTAATTTTACTAGACCCTGCACCCTGAATGTTGGCTCCACATTCTTTTAGAAAATTTGCGACATCAACAACCTCTGGTTCCATAGCAGCGCCTTCAATAACCGTAACACCATTTGCTCTAACTGATGCCATCATTGTATTAATTGTTGCACCAACCGAAGGACCATTTTGTCCTTCTAGTGGTATGTTAGAACCATCCAGGCTTTTACCATATGCTTCAATATACCCATGAACAATTGAAATATCTGCTCCCAGTGCTTTAAGCCCTTTTATATGTAGATCAATTGGTCTCGAACCTATAGCACATCCGCCTGGTAAAGAAACCCTTGCTCTACCTAATCTTGAGAGAAGAGGACCAAGAACATAATAACTTGCCCTCATCTGCTTCACCAGTTCATAAGGTGCCTCATATCCAACTGTTCCCCTTGTATCAATATAAGCGGTATCATCTTCTATGGAGATAGAAACTCCAAGGGTTTCTAACACCCTCTTCATAGTGAAAATATCTTTTACCCTGGGGATATTTTCTATTATAAATTCATCCTCTGTTAATAATGTAGCAGCAAGAATAGGAAGAGTGGAATTCTTAGCACCCTTTATTTCCACTTCTCCCTCTAATCTTTTCTCACCTTCAATTATAAATTTATCCATTTCTTTTGATTGCTTTTAAAAAGTCTTTTAATGTTAGTGTATTTACTATTGCACTGGAAGGCAACCATGCCCTCCTGGCAATACCAATTCCAAGAATCATCCAGTCAAACATTCTCAGATTATGAGCATCTGTATTAATCATGAGTTTTATTCCCTTTTTATAAGCTTCCCTTGCATTATGTTCATCAAGGTCCAATCTATCATAATATGCATTTATTTCTAAAATCTTCCCTTCCTTATTGGCTTTATCCAACACGCTTCCAAGATCAACATCATATCCTTCTCTTTTAGATATCAAACGCCCTGTAGGGTGAGCAAGTACTGTAAGATATGGATTCTCAAGGGCTTTCTCCATCCTCTGTGTTACCTTCTTTTTAAAGTTAGAATGTATAGCACCAATCACAAAGTCAAGAGACTTTAAGATATTTTCGTCATAGTCAAGGCTTCCATCTGGTAGAATATCGCATTCTATTCCCTTTAATATCCTGATTTTATCAAATTCTTTATTAAGTTTATCAATCTCGTCACACTGTTTCTTAAGGTCATTTACTGATAAACCATTTGCATAGCTTGCTGTTTTAGAATGATCAGAGATACCCAAATATGAATATCCAAATTCAATAGATTTCTTGACCAATTCTCTAATTGTATTCTCTCCGTCTGAATACCTGGTATGGGTGTGGAGATTTCCTTTTATATCATCATATCCAAGTAGCTTCGGAAGTTGACCCTCTATAGCTTTTTCAACTTCTCCCCTATCTTCTCTAATCTCAGGTGGTATAAACTGCAAGTTTAAAAATTTATAAATCTCTTCTTCTGTTTTTCCTGCAACCATGGTATCATTCCTGAAAACGCCATATTCATTGACTTTTAATCCCCTCTTTAAAGCAAGAGAACGGATACGCACGTTATGATCTTTCGAACCGGTGAAATACATAAGTGCTGCTCCAAAGGATTCTTTGGGAACCACGCGTAGATCCATTTGTATATCCAACCCTTCTACTACTATGGAGGTTTTTGTCTCACCAGATTCAAGGACCTTTTTCACCTCTGAAAAAGCTGTAAACTTCTTCATCACTTTTCTATTATCATTTGACTCAACAAGTATGTCCAAATCTCCAACAGTCTCTTTCACTCTTCTATAGGAACCCGCAGGCGCTACCCTTGAAACTGAATCAACTTCTTTTAACTTTTTTACGATTTGGTCAACTGTTGCCATAACTTCACCGATCAAGAAACGATGTTCTTTACCCATCCTCTCCTCATATACCTTAATATTCTCTATAATTTTTTTAGCAGATTTATCTCCTAATCCTTCTAATTTCTGAAAGGAACCATCTTCTATTACCTTTTTCAGGTCATCTAAATTTTCTACTCCTAATTCCTTATGGAGGGCTCCGAGTGTCTTTGAACCAAGGTCTCTTATGTCAAGAAGGGTGAGGAAGGATTTGGGTATATCTCGTGTAACCTCTTCATATTTAGACATTTTACCGGTTTCTAAATATTCTTTAACCTTCTTAGCTATACCTTCTCCCACACCGGGTATATTAGTAATTGATTCTTTTTTGCTTATTTCTTCTATATCTTCAGGCAGGTCTTTTATTGCTCGTGCAGCTCGACTGTATGCTCTTATTTTAAAGAAATTTTCATCTTTTAGGGCTAGTGCTTTAGCGATTTTAGAAAGAATTTCAGCAACCTCGTGGTTCTTCATTCCTTTTAATTATAGTTTGAAAAATATAAAAAGTCAACCATAAAGCTCTCTATATTATCTTAAGACCATGATATTGAATTTCAAATTCTTGACTTTTGCTTTCTAATCAATTATTATAGTCCTAGAAGAAATAGTAGTAAAGTTAAGAAAGAACCACAATGGCATAGAGAACACAAAGAGAGCATGCAATTTAAGGGGTCGAGGATTCAGGATTAAGTGGTAAGAATCAAAGTGAGCTTAAAAAAACTAGGACCCAAAACCTAATACCTATTTTATCTGTGTCTCTGTGGTAAAAAATATGGAGGTGTACTTATGCAATATATATTTATAATTTTGGCGTTGACAGTCCAGGA